>JALFNY010000128.1 GCA_022774105.1 Prevotella sp. | reverse complement strand
CAATCCCTACCACACACCGCTACGCAATGACTGCGTAGAGGTTATTTGTTCTCGTAGTAGTTAAACACCTCGCTTACGGTGTTTACCTCAAGCATTGACACGCCTGCCGTCTTGTCTGACACACCGATATTCATGTGTCCTGAGAGGTAGGTCACCTTGTCATCCATTTCTACCATGCCTGTTTCGTGGAGTTTCCTGACGGTATGATAGAACATCTTGTCCAGTTCGTCCTGCTTTGGATATGTGGCAATGACACCGTATGACAACGCAAGCCAGCGCTGCAATTTGTCGTGTTTGCATATAGCCACCACAGGATTAGGACCGCGATATGCTGCAAGTGTTCGCGCATCGTGACCATTGCCAGAGTCTGTCAGAATACACTTTACGTCAAGTTTCGACGTTGTCTCTATCGCCGCCCTGCACAAGAAGTCACGAAGGTTGCAGTCAGCGCCGTCAACATCCACCTTGTGCGAATATCGAGTACGGTCAGCCTCTGCCTGCTCTGCTATGCGAGCCATGGTGCGCACCGCCTCGATGGGATAGGCTCCGCTAGCTGTCTCGCCTGAGAGCATGAGGGCATCAGTATTGTTAAACACCGCCGTGGCGATGTCACTGACCTCAGCACGAGTAGGACGAGGATTCTTTATCATGGTGTGCAACATCTGTGTGGCAACGATAACAGGTTTCTTGCGGAACACACATTTCTTGATAATCATACGCTGTATGCCTGGAATCTTCTCGGCAGGAATCTCTATTCCGAGGTCTCCACGAGCCACCATGATACCGTAGCAGTGGTCAAGAATCTCGTCAATGTTGTCAACTCCCTCCTGATTCTCTATCTTAGAGATTATCTTTATGTCTGAGCCATGCTCGTCAAGAATCTGCTGCACGGCCATGAGGTCTTCCTTAGATCTTACAAAAGAATGGGCAATAAAGTCTATATCCTCCTCTATTGCCAGAAGAATGTTACGGCGGTCCTTCTCTGTCAGTGCAGGCAGGTCTATGTGTTCACCTGGAACGTTGACACTCTTGTGAGAACCAAGTACGCCATCATTCATCACTTCTGCAATGATTTTCTCGCCGTCATTCTCCACTACCTGCATATCAAGTTCACCATCATCGAAGAGGACATCATCGCCTACGTGGACGTCACTGGCAAAGTTTGCGTATGACATACACACCACATCGTGCGAAGTCTCCTGCTCTGGATTGCCAAGAATGGTAACCCTCTCACCTGTCTTGTAGGTTATTGGAGTCTCAGTCCCTGTTGTTCTGACCTCTGGTCCCTTTGTGTCTATCATTATTCCCAGATGGGGTGATACAGCCCTTACGTTGCGTATAATCTTGCGCAGACCGTCAGGTGTGGCATGAGCGGTGTTCATGCGTATGACGTTTGCACCAGCTTCATAAAGTTCTTTGATAAATTCCACCTCACATCTGAGGTCACTTACTGAGGCTACAATCTTAGTCTGTTTCATAAATCGGAATATGTGTTGCGTGTTAACGGCACGGCACACCAACGGAGTTCCCACATCCTACACCTGCCAGCCAGGGTACATTCCAGCCTGAGAGAACAACAGTACCTGCCCTAATTATATACAAATAACGTGCAAATTTACTATTTTTCCTCCAAAGAGCCAAAGAAAACGCCAAAATAAGGGAATAATTTAATAAAACAATCAGATTTTTTTTGAATTGTTTTGTTTTTTCAAATAATAGTCGTACTTTTGCATTGCAATGTGGACATTGCAATTTCAACACAACCAACTAATAGCCGAAAATAGCCAAAAATAGCCTTAAACGGTACATACTATGGGCAACAGCATATCGCATCAGGGCATCATCAACAGCATATCTGACGGACTGGTGAAGGTGCGCATCACCCAAAGCAGTGCTTGCAACACCTGTAAAGTAGCCTCATATTGTTCCTCCACAGAAAGCAAGGAGAAACTCATTGACGTGAAATGCAGCGACACATCACGCTACACCGTGGGGCAAAAAGTCACGGTAGTCACAGACACCGCCAATGGCGCAAAGGCGGTGATACTGGCGTTTGCCATACCCGCGGCACTGCTCATGGTAACCATCGTCCTATGCATATACCTCGGAATGGACGAAGCATTGGCAGCAATAGCAGGAATAGCGATACTCGTGCCGTACTACATAGCAATCTACTTCATGAACGACACGCTGTCGAAAGAACTGACATTCACCATCCATGCAGGTGAATAAACATACCAATCACAGCAACAGAAGACACAAAAAAAAAACATGGCCCAGTACTAACAGCGAAGCCATGACACCATGAGAACAACCTAAATTAGAACAAGAAAATACTAACATAACTACAAACTACAAAAAATTATGAGCTTTATTTTATCAGCAGTGTTAACCCTTGTCATCATAGCCCTGATAGCAGCAGTTATCCTCTATGCATGTTCCAAGAAGTTCGCTGTACAAGAAGACCCCCGCATCGGACAGGTTGCAGAGATACTTCCGCAGGCCAACTGCGGCGGTTGCGGCTTCCCCGGCTGTTCGGGAATGGCTGACGCACTTGTCAAGGGAGCCGATGCCGGTTCATTGGAAGGGCTGAACTGCCCCGTAGGCGGTTCAGAGTTGATGACAAAAGTGGCTGACCTGCTCGGCATGGCAGTAGCCAACAGTGCTCCGAAAGTGGCCGTAGTAAAATGTAACGGATGCTATGCCAACCGTCCACGCATCTGCACCTACGACGGACTGAAGACCTGCTCCGCCGTCAATGCAACAGGATCAGGAGAAACAGCATGTGGCTATGGATGTCTCGGCTGTGGCGACTGCGTAACGGCATGTGCCTTTGACGCCATACACATCAACACAGAAACAGGGCTTCCTGAGGTTGATGAAGAGAAGTGTACATCATGCGGTGCCTGTGCAAAAGCATGCCCACGACACATCATAGAAATACGATTAAAAGGTAAAGTAATAAAAGACAAGGCACGCAGAGTGTACGTGTCATGCGTCAACAAGGACAAAGGCGCACTGGCAAACAAGGTCTGCAAGGTAAGTTGTATAGCCTGCGGAAAATGCCAAAAGGTATGTAAGTTCGATGCAATAACCATAGAAGGCAACGTAGCATATATAGACCCAGAGAAGTGTAAAGCCTGTGGAATGTGCGTAAGAGAGTGCCCCAAAAACGCAATACATGCCACATGGGAACTGCCCGCACCAAAACCCAAAACAGAAACAGCACAAAAACAAGAGGCAGCAACAGACAAGGTCAGCAGCAAAGATAACGGTGTAAATATAAATAAGGAGGCTTAAAACATGAAGACACGTACATTCAGAATAGGCGGAATACACCCAGCCGAGAACAAACTGAGCAATGATGCCGTCACACAGCCCGCACCATTACCAAAACAAGCAGTGTTCCCAATGGGACAACACATAGGTGCCCCCGCAAAGCCCATAGTAAAAAAAGGCGACAAAGTGAAGGTGGGAACAATGATAGCAGAGGCTGGTGGATTTGTCAGCGCACCAATACACTCCTCTGTCTCAGGCACCGTACTCAAGGTGGACAACGCCATTGACGCATCAGGATATATGCGCACAGCGGTAATCATAAACGTAGAAGGTGACGAGTGGGAAGAAAACATAGACCGCTCAAACAAACTGGAACGTTTGGAAGACCACCCAGAACTGACACCGGAAGAAATAGTTAACCGCGTAAAAGCAGCAGGAGTAGTAGGAATGGGAGGCGCATGTTTCCCAACACACGTAAAACTATGCCCACCACCAGGCACAACACCAGAGTGCGTAATAATCAACGGTGTAGAGTGTGAGCCATACATCACGTCAGACTTCCGCCTAATGATGGAGAAAGCAGACGAACTGATAGAAGGCGTGAAGATACTCATGGCCGCAGTAAAGGTACACAAAGGATACATAGGAATAGAGGACAACAAACCCGAAGCAATAGAACTACTTGCAAAAAAACTGGAAAACAACAGCGAGATAGAGGTAGTACCATTGCAGAAAAAATACCCACAAGGAGGCGAAAAACAACTGATTGATGCCGTAATACGCCGTCAAGTACCCGCCCCACCAGCAATACCTATCAACGTAGGAGCCATAGTACAGAACGCAGGAACAGCCGTTGCCGTGTATGAAGCGGTAATGAAAAACAAGCCATTGTTTGAGCGTTACACTACCGTTACAGGCAAGAAACTTGCCAAACCCGCAAACTATCTCGTAAGAATGGGCACCTCATTCGGCGAACTAATAGACCTTTGCGGCGGTCTTCCAGAAGGAGACAACAAGATACTTGCTGGTGGTCCGATGATGGGTAAGGCCGTTAACTCACTCAGTGTGCCAGTAGGTAAAGGCCAAAACTCCATCACTATACTCACCGATGACGACGCACACCGCAAGGCACCACAGCCATGCATACGATGTGCAAAATGTGTCAGCGCTTGTCCTATGGGTCTCGAACCATTCCTTCTTGCCTCAGGTAGCGCACTGAAGAAATGGGATCTCATGGAAAAAGAGATGATAACATCCTGCATAGAGTGCGGTTCTTGTCAATTTACCTGCCCTGCACACCGTCCGATGCTGGACAACATACGTCAGGGAAAGCAAACTGTCATGGGCATAATACGCGGAAGAACTGCAAAAAAATAAGCAACAACGCCGTTAAAGTGAGTGCTCCACACAACAGCACAAGCCTGTCATTACGGTAGCACACACACCAAACGACAAAACATAAAAATACAAAACAACAGATAATATGTCAAACATAGTAGTTTCTCTTTCACCCCACGCCCACGGCACTGATTCTGTGGAGAAGAACATGTACGGTGTAGTGATAGCCCTATTACCAGCACTACTCGCCTCATTCTACTTCTTTGGCCTCGGCTCCCTCATAGTATGTCTTGTGAGTGTGGCAGCCTGCCTTTTCTTCGAGTGGGCTATATGCAAGGCTCTCCTCAACAGGGAACCATCACTACTTGACGGTTCTGCCCTTGTGACAGGCCTTCTTCTCGGCATGAACCTGCCGTCAAACTTCCCGCTTTGGATGATTATCGTAGGCGCATTGGTAGCCATAGGAGTAGGTAAAATGACCTTCGGCGGACTGGGTCAAAACCCCTTTAACCCCGCACTCGTAGGCAGATGCTTCCTCCTTGTAAGTTTCCCAACAGCCATGACATCATGGCCTATCGAGGGACAATGGGCCGCCTACACCGACGTTAAGACAGAGGCAACACCGCTTGCACTAATGAAGCAGGCGATAAAAGGTAACAGTGACGCACTTGACCAGTTACCATCAGCATGGGAGATGTTCCTTGGAAACGTTACGACAGGAGCAGGAACAATAGGTGAGATATGCGCACTTGCGCTGCTTCTTGGACTTGTCTATATGCTTTGGAAGAAAATAATAACATGGCATATCCCCGTCAGCATCATAGGAACAGTATTTATTCTCTCCACCCTTCTATGGCTATCAGACGGCAACACATATGCTGACCCATTCCAGGTAATATTCGCCGGCGGTCTGATGCTCGGTGCAATATTCATGGCAACAGACTATGTAACATCGCCAATGAACCATAAAGGCCAGATAATCTACGGCATAAGCATAGGTGTACTTACCATCATCATTCGCAACTGGGGTGCATATCCCGAAGGAATGTCATTCGCAATACTCATCATGAATGCCTTTACACCATTAATAAATATGTATATTAAGCCAAAGCGTTTCGGCGAAGTACCAGCAAAAAAATAATAAGGAGGTCACGGAAATGAATAAAATCAAATCAAATCTACAGAACATGGTGCTTGTGTTAACAGGCTCAGCACTCATCTGCGGCGGTCTCCTCGCATACATAAACAATCTCACCAAACCCACTATTGACGCCCAGGCAGAGAAGACTCTAAACGAAGGCATCTCCTTAGTGCTTGGAGGTGACGCTGGAGAAAGGCTCGAAGCCCCCAAATCCATAACCCGTTCCATAGACGGGAAAGAGCAGACCTTCATGGTATATAAAATGCAAAACGGCACAGCAGTGCAGTCAACAGACCCCAATGGCTTCGGCGGTAACCTGAAAGTACTTGTCGGTTTCAACGCCAACGGTGATATCCTCGGCTACACCGTGCTTGAACACGCAGAGACACCAGGCCTCGGCGCAAAAGCAGGAGACTGGTTTCAGGAAGGACAACCAGGCAGCATCATAGGGCTCAACCCAGCAAATGCAAATCTGACAGTAAGTAAGGACGGTGGCGACATCGATGCCATTACAGCGTCAACCATAACCTCTCGCTCATTCCTGCGTGCAGTTCAGCAGGCATATAACACTCTGTCAGAAGACAAAGAGCCACAGACAGGAGCCACAGTGCAGACAAAATGCACCAACAGCGACAACAACAATGAATAAAAAACAGTAATTAATCAAAGTAGAACCCAATAATATGTCAAAACTCGGATTAATTCTTAACGGCATCATCAAGGAGAACCCAACCTTTGTATTGATGCTCGGTATGTGTCCAACCCTCGCCACTACCACAAGTGCGATGAACGGTATGATGATGGGACTTGCCACAATGGTGGTACTGATATTCTCTAACATCATTATCTCCTGCATCAAGAACATCACCCCAGACATGGTGCATATACCCGTATATATAGTCGTAATAGCCACGCTTGTGACCATAGTACAATTTGTATTGGCAGCATACGCCCCAGAAGTGAACAAGTCTCTCGGTCTGTTCATTCCCCTTATCGTGGTCAACTGTATCATCCTTGGCCGTGCAGAATCATTCGCCGGGAAGAACAACCCACTCGCCTCAGCGTTTGACGGCATAGGCATAGGCCTCGGCTTCACCATCGGTCTCACCCTGCTTGGCATCGCCCGTGAGTTCCTCGGTAACGGAACAATCTTCGGAATAGAACTCCTACCAAACGAGTTCAGTATGCTTCTATTCATTCTCCCACCTGGGGCGTTCCTCACGTTGGGCTACATCATTGCAATAATCAACCGTTTCAAGAAGGCATAAACTATGGAATACATACTGATTTTCATCGCAGCGATATTTGTTAACAATATCGTTCTCTCACAGTTCCTCGGCATTTGTCCGTTCTTAGGTGTCAGCCAGAAGGTCAACACATCGCTCGGAATGTCAGCGGCAGTAGCATTTGTAATGCTTCTCGCAACCCTTGTCACATGGCTTGTGCAGTTCTACGTGCTCAATCCACTTGGCCTTGGCTACCTGCAAACGTTGTCATTCATTCTCGTCATAGCCTCATTAGTGCAGATGGTAGAGATTGTTCTCAAGAAGGTCTCTCCCCCACTCTATCAGGCACTGGGAGTATTCCTGCCCCTCATCACCACCAACTGCGCCGTCCTCGGCGTAGCAATATCCGTGGTACAGAAGGACTACAGCCTGCTTATGTCACTCGACTATGCCATAGCGTCAGCCATAGGCTTTGGCCTTGCACTCGTACTTTTTGCTGGACTACGTGAGCAACAAGAGTTTGCCGCTATTCCAAAAGGTATGAAAGGCGTGTCTATCACACTAATAACAGCATCGCTTCTATCCCTTGCATTCATGGGATTTTCAGGCGTTGATGGCGGACTGAAGCAACTGTTTGGAATAGAATAACCACTGATAAACCATGCTTATTAACATTATGAGCATGGAACAACACCGATATGGCACGATAATTGTAGTAACACATAGCACTGACTTGTGGCTACACAATTGCCAATCCAACTTGGCATACCGCCATATCAGCAAGAAGACGGTGACGTTTAATACATAAGATAGATATTAGAAAGAGACAAAGAAATGCCTGCGTCTCTTGCATTTGGAGCGCAGGTTTATTTGTGTTTGTGTTGTTGTCTCCTCTCGACGTGATGTCGAGGGGAGATTTTTTATACCCTTTCCCTACGCAATCTGTCCATAAACCCAAATCGTTCATTAGACCGTCGATAGCCATCTTACCGTTTTATAGTGGCTTTCCTGCTCCTTTCCGCTTCTCTGTGCACCATCTTGTGCCCCACTTCATCTCGCCATAGCCCGCTATGCCTTCGATGAATCGTGACCCAATCAGGCACACATATAAGCGAAAATGAACAGAAATCTAATGACGATTTGGGATAAAACCCAAATATGAATAAGCCGCCAAAGAAGGACCCATGCCACCCTCCCCACACAAAGAGCCATCAAGAGCAAAGAAAAAGAAACGTTAATAATCCGCTACACATTTTGCTAATACAAAATTTCTGAGTACTTTTGCCAGTGACATAAAGCAAACATAACACAACAATAGAAAATCACTTATGAGAAAACTAATCCTTGCCACCATGCTCATAGCAGCATCATGCACCTCAGCACAGGACATTATCCTCCCCTCCCCTGACTTCAACGAGTCCTCCACCACAGTCATTGAAGCCCTACACACACGTCATTCCGTCCGCAGTTTTGACAGCACTCCCCTTTCCATGCAGCAACTCAGCAACCTCTGTTGGGCAGCCTTCGGCATGAGCCGTGACAGCAATCACCGCACTGCTCCCACCGCAATGAACCGTCAAGAGATACGTCTTCTCGCCTTCACCGCAACAGGCGTCTATGAATACATAGCCAAAGACAACCTCCTAAAGAAACTATCCGATGGCGACAAACGTAGCCTTGTAGCAGGCCCGGAGAATCGCCAACAAACCTTTGTGCTCGAGGCACCAGTATCATTAGTAATGGTCATAGACCTCAACATCCTCGGCATGACAGGCGATAAAGCTCTAATGATGGGGTGTGTTGATGCGGGCAATGTCTCTGAAAACATCAACCTCTACTGCCAGTCCGTTGGTCTCGCCACAGTACCACGAGGTACCATGGACGTGGAAGGCATACGCAAACTACTCGGCTTCAACGAGAATCAGATACCAGTAATGAACAATCCCGTGGGAAAAGAAAAGAAATAATCCCAAATCGGACATTAGATCCTGGTTCATTTCGCATATCTATCCGCCAAGTTGTGTCACGCTTCATCAAAGGCGTAGCAGTCTATGGCGAGATGAAGTGGGGCACAAAATGGAGCGTAAAGGAACGTAAAGGAGCATAAAAGCCACTGTAAAAAAATTAAGATAGATGTCGGCGGTATAATTACCGATTCGGGATAAAGCACATAGCGACATTCCACACACAACAAAACTCCGCAGGTCAGCCACCTAAGGGTGACGGGCCTGCGGAGTTTTTTATACCACTCAGTATCAGTCGATAACAGCCATTCTTTGGTTAACACAAGTTAAAAACAACAGAAACTTTTGGCAGTTAGACAGAAACTTTATAATTTTACAACGCTTTGAAACCACAACACACACTACCAATAGCGCACTACAAAGACCTAAAACTATATACACCTAATAAATAAACCTTCTAAATCATTGTATATCTATGAAAGTTTACAACACCAATGAGATAAAGAACATCGCTCTGCTTGGCAACGATGGCTCAGGTAAAACGACCCTGACGGAATCCCTCCTGTACGAAGCCGGTATCATAAGCCGTCGCGGTCGTATAACACAGAAAAACACAGTAAGCGACTATTTCCCCGTAGAACAGGAATACGGTTACTCCGTTTTCTCCACCATCTATCACGTGGAGTGGAACAACAAGAAACTAAACATCATAGACTGTCCCGGTTCTGACGACTTTGTCGGTGCTGCGTTGACCGCCCTTGAAGTAACAGACACGGCGGTACTACTGCTCAACAGCCAGTACGGCCCAGAGGTAGGAACACAAAACCACTTCCGTTACACCGAGAAATTAAAGAAACCTGTAATCTTCCTCGTCAATCAGTTAGACGCTGAAAAAAGCGACTATACCAACACCCTTGACCGTTTGCAGGAGATATACGGTTCAAAAGTAGTACCCATACAGTACCCCCTCAATGAAGGGCCAGGCTTCAATGCCCTCATCGACGTGCTGCTAATGAAAAAATATTCATGGGGTCCAGATGGGGGAGCACCCACCATTGAAGAAATACCAGCAGAAGAAAAAGATAAAGCCCTCGAACTACACAAGGCACTGGTAGAGGCTGCCGCCGAAAACGACGAGACCCTCATGGAGAAATTCTTTGAGACAGAGACACTGACAGAAGACGAACTCCGCGAAGGAATCCGCAAGGGATTAGTCACCAGAAGCATCTTCCCCGTATTCTGTGTATGCGCTGGCAAGGACATGGGCGTACGCAGACTGATGGAATTCCTTGGCAACGTAGTACCATTTGTAGATGAGATGCCGAAGGTACACAACACTCGTGGCGAAGAGATAACCGTCAGCACAGACGGCCCAGAGTCACTCTACTTCTTCAAGACAGGCGTAGAGCCCCACATCGGTGAGGTGCAATACTTCAAGGTTATGAGCGGCAGCGTAAAGCCAGGAGATGACCTTACCAACTCAGACCGTGGCTCACGCGAACGCCTCGGACAAATCTTCGTAGCAGCAGGAGCCAACCGTACACCAGTAGAACAGCTCAACGCAGGTGACATAGGTTGCACCGTGAAACTGAAAGACGTAAAAACCGGCAACACACTCAACGGCAAAGACTGTGACAACCGCTTTGACTTCATAAAATACCCCAACCCCAAATACTCACGAGCAATAAAGGCCGTGAAGGAGAGTGATACCGAGAAGATGATGAGCGCACTGACAAGGATGCGTCAGGAAGACCCCACATGGGTTGTGGAACAGAGCAAGGAACTGCGCCAAACCATAGTAAGAGGCCAGGGAGAGTTTCACCTTCGCACGCTGAAATGGCGTTTAGAAAATATCGACAAGATACAGATAGAATTTCAGGAACCACGCATACCATACCGTGAGACCATCACCAAGAGCGCAAGTGCAGAATACCGCCACAAGAAACAGTCAGGCGGTGCAGGACAATTCGGTGAGGTACACCTAATCGTAGAGCCCTACGCTGACGGTATGCCAGACCCCACAACATACAAAGTCAACGGTCAGGAGTGTAAAATAAACATCAAGAGCCGAGAAGAGATAGACCTTGAATGGGGCGGAAAACTCGTCTTCATCAACACCGTTGTAGGCGGAGCGATAGACATGCGATTCATGCCAGCCATATTAAAAGGCGTAATGGAGAAGATGGAACGCGGTCCGCTAACCGGCTCATACGCACGAGACGTACGCGTAATAGTATATGACGGCAAGATGCACCCCGTTGACAGTAACGAACTATCATT
Source organism: Prevotella sp. (assembly GCA_022774105.1). Taxonomy (GTDB): domain Bacteria; phylum Bacteroidota; class Bacteroidia; order Bacteroidales; family Bacteroidaceae; genus Prevotella. The sequence goes on along the minus strand of JALFNY010000128.1, from coordinate 458 downwards.
CATGCTTGCAGCACGCAATGCATTCAGTGAAGCCTTCCGCAACGCTGCACCAAAGATTCTTGAGCCAATATACGACCTCGAAGTATATGTACCCACCGACTTAACAGGCGACGTAATGAGCGACCTGCAAGGGCGTAGAGCACTCATAATGGGTATGGATATGGAGAACGGTTACCAGAAACTACAAGCCAAAATACCACTAAAAGAACTGGCAAACTACTCCATTTCCCTCAGTTCACTAACAGGCGGAAGAGCATCATTCACCACAAAGTTCGCCTCTTACGAACTGATGCCGAACGAGTTGCAACAGGCTCTCATTCAAGAACACAGCAACGACGAATAAGAAGACAATACCTCTTCAATAAGGAATACTCGTCCTTCCAGACGCTTCATAACCAGTAGAGGAAGCCACAGGGCCTATTAGGCAAATGGAATTGCAGTGATGCAACCCTCAGGTC
>JALFNY010000063.1 GCA_022774105.1 Prevotella sp. | reverse complement strand
AATTTGAGCACGATGGTGTTTTTATCGGGGTGTAGCGCAGTTGGTAGCGCACTACGTTCGGGACGTAGGGGTCGCCAGTTCGAGTCCGGTCACCCCGACCAAAAATGCTGAAAGAGGTCTCCGTAAGTTGAGTATCAGCCTACGGAGACCTCTTTTTATGTCTTCAAACAATACGGCTGCCGGTGGCGACTGCGGGCAACAACAGCAGCGGTGCATAACCAGCATCACAGTAAACAGGTGCTGATTACCACGCAATAAGGTGCTGATTACATCGCAATCAAGCGCTGATTACAACGCAATCAGGTGCTGATTACAATGAGACAATAATCCTCTATATTATATAATAATGTACGCTCGCGAGGCAATAACACCCACATAATACCACTATTTTGAAAGAATATTCACACAAAGCACAAAAAAACACAGGAAAAGTTTGGCTGTCTGCATAATTATTTATAATTTTGCAGACGCTTTATGAATATTTATCCATGCGAAAGATAACAAAGAATGACAGACTTGCAGCATTGCGACTGATTGTCACATCGAGCGAACTCAGTTCGCAGGATGAGGTAATCAGAGCGTTGGCGCGTCAGGGAATAGTGACCGCTCAGGCCACGCTCTCACGCGACATGAAGCAACTCAAGATAGTCAAAACCGCCAATGCCGAGGGCAAGTACGTATATGCCATACCCGAAGAAACAGCCTACCGCAGGGTACACAAGCCGCAGATGACGGCTGACATACTACCCACTCCGGGCTTCAAGTCAATACAGTTCTCAGGCAATATGGCCGTAATCAGAACACGCCCCGGCTTTGCCAGCAGCATAGCCTCAAACATAGACTCCGCCAACATGAAGGACATTATAGGCACAATAGCCGGAGATGACACCATTTTCCTTGTGATAAGAGAGGGCGCAATGAACGTGGACGTGATGGATCAACTGGCCTCCATCATACCCGACATGACACTATGACGGGGCAAAACAACGAAGAACAAAAACAACAAAACAGCATAATGAAAGAAATAAGGATTCTTGTAGCGGACGCATCACACGAGAAATACGTTGACGAGATACTCGATACCATACGTGAGGCGGCCAAGAAACGCGGCACGGGCATAGCAGAACGCACCCACGAATACGTGGCAACAAAAATGATTGAGGGCAAAGCCGTCATAGCACTCGATGAAAACGACCGCTTCGCAGGCTTCAGTTACATAGAGACATGGGGCAACAAGACATACGTAACAACCTCAGGACTGATAGTACATCCAGACTATCAGGGTCTGGGAGTGGCAAAACGAATAAAGGATTACACCTTCACGCTGGCAAGAGTACGCTGGCCTCACGCCAAAATCTTCTCACTAACATCAGGCGATGCAGTGATGAAGATGAACACAGAACTGGGTTACGTCCCCGTATCCTTTAACCAACTGACAGACGACGAAGCCTTCTGGCGAGGCTGCCGAGGCTGCATCAACCACCCGATACTGGAGATGAAACAACGCAAGTTCTGCATCTGCACAGGAATGTTATATGACCCTGACCAGCACAAAGGCGAGCCAACACCCGCCGAAGTATTCCAGGACGTAATGAAGACACTGGCAAAACGCAACATCACCTTCTAACAACACACGCACAACAAACAACAAACCCCGACAAAACAAAAAACAAATACATCATGGCAAAGAAAAAAGTAGTAGTAGCATTCAGCGGAGGTCTCGATACCTCCTACACAGTAATGAAACTCGCACAGGACGGTTACGAAGTATATGCAGCCTGCGCCAACACCGGCGGTTTCTCCCCCGAACAACTCAAAACCAACGAAGAGAACGCCTATAAACTCGGTGCGGTGAAGTACATTACACTCGATGTAACACAAGAATACTATGAGAAATCACTAAAATACATGGTATATGGCAACGTGTTACGCAACAACTGCTATCCCATCTCCGTCTCCTCAGAACGCATTTTCCAAGCAATAGCAATAGCACGATACGCAAACGAAATAGGAGCCGACGCCATAGCACACGGCTCTACGGGCGCAGGCAATGACCAGATACGCTTCGACATGACCTTCCTCGTAATGGCACCAGGCGTAGAAATAATCACATTGACACGCGATGGCAACCTCTCACGACAAGAAGAAATAGACTATCTCAACGCACACGGCTTCTACGCAGACTTCACAAAACTGAAATACTCATACAACGTAGGCATCTGGGGCACATCAATCTGCGGTGGAGAAATACTCGATTCCACACAAGGGCTGCCAGAATCAGCATACCTCAAGCACCCAAGCAAGGAAGGACCAGAGACCCTGAAACTCGGTTTTGAGAAAGGAGAACTATGCTCCGTCAACGGGAAACACTACGATGACAAGATAGCAGCCATACAAGCCGTAGAGGAAATAGGTGCCGCCTACGGCATAGGACGCGACTGCCACGTGGGCGATACCATAATAGGAATAAAGGGAAGAGTAGGCTTTGAGGCCGCAGCACCAATGCTAATCATCGGCGCACACCGCTTCCTTGAAAAATATACACTATCAAAATGGCAGCAATACTGGAAAGATCAGGTGGCAAACTGGTACGGAATGTTCCTTCATGAATCACAATATCTGGAGCCGGTAATGGCAGACATCGAAGCAATGCTCACCTCCTCACAGCGCAATGTAACAGGAGTAGTAGAGTTAGAACTACGTCCTCTCGGCTTCCAGACAGTGGGAGTAGATTCCCCCAACGACCTTGTCAAGAATAAACTCGGTGAATATGGCGAGACAGCCAAGGCCTGGTCGTCCGACGATGCCAAAGGCTTCATAAAAGTATCATCCACCGCTCTGCGCGCATATTACCTCGCTCACCCCGACGAAAGGAGATAAAACCATGAGTAAAGTGAAAGTAGGAATACTGGGAGCAGCAGGCTATACAGGCGGAGAACTCATCAGACTGCTGGTCAATCACCCCGAAGCAGAGATAGTATTTGCTAACAGTGAGAGCAACGCCGGCAACAAAGTGTGCGACGTTCACGAAGGGCTAATAGGCGACACAACACTTGAATTTACATCAGAAATGCCCTTTGACAAGGTAGATGTAGTATTCTTCTGCTTCGGACACGGTAAGAGTGAGGCCTTCCTGAAAGACCATTCAATCCCCGATGGGGTGCGCATCATCGACCTGGCACAAGACTTTCGCATCGCCGGTGACCACGACTACGTCTATGGTCTGCCTGAAACACACCGCGAGAGCATCGCTTCCTGCAAGCATCTTGCCAACCCCGGCTGCTTCGCCACGTGCATACAACTCGGTCTGTTGCCACTGGCAAAGGCAGGACTGCTGACTGATGACATCGCCGTGAACGCCATAACGGGTTCTACGGGGGCAGGACAGAAGCCCGGAGCAACTACACATTTCTCTTGGAGGAATAACAACTTCTCCGTGTATAAACTCTTCAAACACCAGCATCTGCATGAGATTACACAGACATTGAACGAACTTCGCCCCGCAGAAGCACCGCGTGTGGTTGACACATTGGACGAGGGCTACATGGTAAAGGATGGTGAAATCACCGTTGACTTTATCCCCTACCGTGGTGACTTCGCACGAGGCATATTCTGCACCGAGGTGATACGCCTTGCAAAGGCAATGTCACAGGAGGACGTGGAACACCTGTTCAAGGACTACTATGCTACTGCCGCCTTCACGCATTACAGCGAAAAGGCACCAGACATGAAGCAAGTGGTGAACACGAACAAAGCCATTGTACACGCAGAGGTATTTGGTCGCAAGGTAGTTGTTACCTCCATGATTGACAATCTGCTAAAAGGGGCAGTGGGACAGGCCGTGCAGAACATGAACATCATGTTCGGATTGGACGAAAAAGCCGGTCTGAACCTTAAGGCAACAGCGTTCTGAGTTAGTGGTTTAACGGTTTAGTTGTTTAGTGATTTAGTTGAATGTAAAAACGTATGACATACAACCCAATCACCAAACAACTAAACAAACTAATTCACCAAACAACTAAACAATTAAGAAAATGGAACTATTTGACGTATATCCCCTATTCGATGTAAACATCGTTAAGGGCCAAGGCTGCACCGTATGGGACGCAGAGGGTCAGGAATACCTTGACCTCTACGGCGGTCATGCGGTGATAAGCATAGGCCATTGTCACCCACATTACGTGGAGATGATAACCGCACAACTAAATAAAATCGGCTTTTACAGCAACTCCGTGCAGAACAAGTTGCAGGTGGAACTGTCCCACCGCCTCGGTAAGGCGTGCGGCTATGAGGACTACCAACTATTCCTTGTCAACTCCGGAGCAGAGGCAAACGAGAACGCTCTGAAACTATCATCGTTCACAAACGGCAGAAGTCGTGTGCTGTCAGCGCAGAAAGCGTTTCACGGTCGCACGTCACTCGCCGTGGAGGTGACTAACAATCCCAAGATTATCGCACCCATAAACGACTGCGGACACGTCACATATCTACCGATGAATGACCTTCCCGCCTGGGAAAAAGAGTTGGACAAAGGCGATGTCTGCGCCGTAATCATAGAGTGCATACAGGGTGTTGGCGGCATACAGATGGCCACACCAGAGTTTGCACAAGGCCTCGCCGCCGCCTGCAAGCGTAACGGCACAATACTGATATGCGACGAGATACAGTGCGGCTACGGACGTTCCGGAAAATTCTTTGCCCACCAATGGCTCGGCATCAAGCCAGATCTCATCACCGTAGCAAAGGGCATAGGCAACGGCTTCCCCATGTCTGGCCTGCTCATCTCGCCTGACTTCAAACCTGTCTATGGACAACTCGGCACCACCTTCGGCGGTAATCACCTCGCATGCACCTCTGCCCTCGCCGTGCTTGACGTAATAGAGCAGGAGAATCTGATAGAAAACGCCAAAGAGACGGGCGAATACCTCATGGCAAAACTGAAAGAACTGCAACATACACAGCCGCACATCACCGACGTGCGCGGTAGAGGTCTGATGATAGGAGTAGAGTTTGACATACCTCATTCAGACGTGCGCAAGAAGTTAGTATATGAACAACACTGCTTCACTGGCTGCGCAGGGACAAACCTGTTGCGCCTGTTGCCACCACTCTGCATAACAAAGTCTGAGGCCGACACATTCATCTCACGCCTGACAGCAGTGCTCAACAGCCTATAAGACAACACGGGGCAATGGCAGCAGGCACAACGACTCTGTAACACTGACAGACCGGCCGCAGCACAAAGCCACAGGCACCCCGTGACAATCAGCACCTGATTACCCTGCAATCAGCACCTGATTACACCGCAATCAGCACCATTTCACCGTGTGCCCCACACACATACACCAACCAACAGCCATCCCGCAACAGTGCCGGGAGCAAGAAAACAACACAACCGCACGCCTCAGCAGCCCCCACAGCAGCAAGGCAGCGGAGAAAGAACCCAAGCAAAAACAATGAAGATAACAGTAATAGGCGCAGGTGCCATGGGCGGCTCTACCGTAGAAGGTATGCTAAAACTACCCACACTCAACGCCAGCGACATCACCGTCTCCGACCCCATGGCAGACCTCTCACGCTTCGCTGCCGCCGGAGCCAACACCACAACAGACAACGCCAGTGCCGTGAAAGGCGCAGACATAGTGATGGTTTTCGTCAAGCCCTGGCTCGTGGAGCAGGTGCTGAAAGGCATAAAAGCAGCAATGGACTATGCCAGTCAGACACTGATAGTAATAGCAGCAGGAGTGAAAAGCAGCAGCATCAACGAGTGGATGGACAAGGAAGGCACCACGCCCCCTACCCTGCTCTGCATACCAAACATAGCCATAGCACAACTGGCGAGCATGACCTTCCTCGTAAACGTTAACGCCCCAGAAACACAGGTGAACACCGTAAAAACACTCTTTGACACCCTCGGCAAGACAATAATCACCACAGAAAACCTTCTCGGAGCCGGCACCACACTCGCATCATGCGGCATTGCCTACGCCATGCGCTACCTACGCGCCAGCAGCGAGGGAGGCGTAGAACTCGGTTTCAAAGCACACGACGCACAAGAAATAGTAATGCAGACCATGAAGGGCGCCGTAGAACTGCTGCAAGCCAGCGGTATGCACCCCGAAGCAGCAATAGACCTCGTGACAACACCAGGCGGAGTAACCATCAAAGGACTGAACGAGATGGAACACGCAGGCTTCACCAGCGCCGTAATACGCGGACTGAAAGCAGGCGCGAAGTAGTATTCCCGGTTGTAGATTTTGGCTTATAGGTTTTAGGGCACACCGTTAACGGCCTGCATACAAAAGACCTTCAACCTTTAACCCACAACCCCCAACCCCCAAAAAACAATCATGCGAATAGTCATAAAGATAGGTTCCAACGTACTGGCACGCCCCAACGGCGGTCTTGACATCACCCGTATGTCACACATCGTGGACCAGATAGCCACACTGCGAAGCCGGGACGTAGAAGTAATAATGGTCTCCTCAGGCGCCGTAGCAGCAGGAAGAGCACTGCTATCAACAAACAAACAACTTGACAGCGTAGAGCAACGACAACTCTTCTCAGCACTCGGACAAGCGAAACTGATAAACCATTACTACGACCTTTTCCGTGAATACGGCCTCCATGTGGGGCAGGTACTCACCATGAAAGAGAACTTCGGCACACGCAGAGAGTACCTCAACCAGCGCGCCTGCATGCAGGTGATGCTGGAAAACGGCGTAATACCCATAGTAAACGAGAACGACACCGTCTCCGTAACAGAACTGATGTTCACCGACAACGATGAACTTTCCGGACTGATAGCCTCCATGCTCGATGCCGATGAACTCATAATCCTATCCAACATAGACGGTATTTACAACGGTTCCCCTAAGGACCCAGAAGCAAAAGTGATACCAACGGTAGAGCCAGACCGTGACCTTAGCGAATACATACAGAGCGAAAAGAGCGGTTTAGGACGCGGGGGCATGATGACAAAGTGTAACATTGCCCGCAAGGTAGCAGACGAAGGAATACGCGTTATCATAGCAAACGGAAAGCGAGACAACATACTTCTCCGCCTGTTTGACAGTCCGCAGGAGACCCTTCACACCGAGTTCGTGCCACGACCCGATGCCATCTCCACCGTAAAGAAGTGGATAGCCCACAGCGAAAGTTTCGCGAAAGGAGTAGTAAGGATAAACGAACGCGCCACGGAAGCCATCTGTTCCGGGAAAGCCACGAGCCTGCTGCTGGTAGGAGTTACGGCTATTGACGGCGACTTTGAGGACGGTGACATAGTGAACATAGTCACTCCGCAGGGCAAACGCATAGCAGTTGGAAGGAGCGCCTTCTCCTCTGACACCGCAAAGAGGCTGATAGGACAACACGATCAGAAGCCACTGGTGCACTATGACTATCTGGCGATGCTGTAAATTGATACAGATTTTAGGTTAAAGGTTATGGGTTGTAGGTCACATCGACAACAAGACACTGCCCAATAAGCCCTAAAGCCACGACACAAAACCACAAAAAGCGAAATCCTTAAACCACAAACCTCAAAGATGTTACCCCAATTTCCCATAGCGAAGAGGGCGTCACGCTCTCTCGCACTGATACCCGATGCACGGCGGGACGAGATTCTTTACGCCGTTGCCGATGCCATATTAAAGAATGAAGAGGCGATACTCGCTGCCAATTCCCGCGACCTTGCACGCATGGAAGTGACTAATCCCCTGTATGACCGCCTGCAACTGACCCCCAAACGCCTTGCAGACATAGCGGCAGATATGCGTCATGTGGCGCAACTGCCATCGCCCTTGGGACGTATTCTGACAGACAAGACCCTTGACAACGGGCTTCATCTGCGCCGCGTGGCAGTGCCCTTCGGCGTCATAGGCATGGTGTTTGAGGCACGACCAAACGTTGCTTTCGACGTGTTCTCACTCTGTTTCAAGAGCGGAAACGCCTGTGTACTGAAGGGAGGACGTGACGCTGACGATTCAAACAAGGCCATTGTGAGCCTGATACACAGCGTACTGGAAGCGGAAGGCGTTGACACCGGCGTGGTACAACTGCTTCCCGCCACCCACGAAGCAACGGGAGAGATGCTCACGGCGGTGGGTTTCATCGATGTATGTATTCCCCGTGGCGGCAGAAGACTCATCGACTTCGTGCGTGACAACGCCAAGGTACCGGTGATAGAAACGGGTGCCGGTGTGGTACACGCATACTTTGACAAGGACGGTGACATGGAGATGGGCAAGCGGATAGTGAACAATGCCAAGACACGAAGGGTGTCAGTGTGCAACGCTTTGGACTGCCTCATAATGCACCAAGACCGTCTTCACGACCTGAAAGACCTCTGCCAGCCACTGGCGGAGAGTGACGTAAAGATTTATGCCGACGAGAAGGCATACGAAGCACTTGACGGTGGTTACCCTGCCGACCTGCTGCTACACGCCACCACGGAGGCATTCGGAACGGAATATATGGCATACGCCATGGCCATAAAGACGGTGAAGAACTTTGAAGAGGCCGTGGAACACATTGCAACATACGGCTCTGGCCACAGCGAGTGCATCATAACACAGAGTCAGGACACGGCAGAAGCGTTCCAGAAACAGGTGGATGCCGCCTGCGTATATGTCAACGCACCTACCAGTTTCACCGATGGCGCACAGTTCGGACTGGGTGCTGAGATAGGTATCTCAACACAGAAACTCGGTCCACGCGGACCTATGGCACTGGAAGAAATAACCACCTACAAGTGGCTCATCAACGGTAACGGACAGACACGACCGTAACCCACAATGCAATCAGCACCTGTTCGCAACGTAAGGAGGTGCTGATTGCCACGTAATCAGCACCTCTTTACACTGCAATCAGCACCTGATTACAGAAAGGGACATCGTCAGTCACGCAAATATCAATCAGTCAGAGAATTACAACAACACACAAAACCATGACACAACTTTATTCCATCTTCTTGCAGCACCCTGTTGTCACCACAGACAGCCGCGACTGTCCGGCAGGCAGCATATTCTTCGCCCTGAAGGGAGAAAGGTTTGACGGCAACAAATACGCTGCCGCCGCACTGGAGAAAGGGTGCGCATACGCCGTGATAGACGAGGCCCAATATGCCGTGGACGACCGCTACATAATAGTGCCCAACGTGCTGGCAGCCTTTCAACAACTGGCGCGTGAGCACCGCCGCACACTGGGAACACGCATCATCGGAGTAACGGGAACAAACGGAAAGACCACCACAAAGGAACTAATCGCCGCCGTGCTGGGAAAGAAATACAGAGTGTTATATACGCAGGGCAACTTCAACAACGACATCGGAGTGCCCAAGACACTGCTGCGTCTCACCGCAGAAGACGAGATAGCAGTAGTGGAAATGGGAGCCAGCCACCCCGGAGACATCAAGACACTGGTAGATATAGTGGAACCAGACTATGGCATTATAACCAACGTAGGCATGGCTCACCTGCAAGGGTTCGGCTCATTTGAAGGTGTGGTAAGAACAAAAGGCGAACTGTACGACAAACTGCGGCAGAAAAAAGACAGCCGGGTGTTTATCGATGCAGACAACAAACACCTGGAAAAGATAGCCGAAGGCCTGACACTTGTGAAGTACTCGGTAGAGAATCAGGCAGAAGACGTGGCGGTAAGAGGTCAGGTGGTGGACTGCGCACCGTTCCTTCACTTCCGCTGGAAGGCAGAAGACGCAGAGCATGACGTACGCACACACCTCGTTGGGGCATACAACATCTACAATATGTTGGCCGCGGCAACCATAGGACTATACTTCGGCGTAACGCCAGAGCAGGTAGATGAGGCGCTGGAAGGATACACACCCAGCAACAATCGCTCACAACTGACGGTGACAGAGAGCAACAGCCTGATAGTGGACACATACAACGCCAACCCCACATCAATGGCAGCAGCACTGCATAACTTTGCTATCATGGACGTGAAACCAAAGATGCTGATACTCGGAGACATGGGGGAACTGGGCGAAGCAAGTGCCGAAGAACACCGCAAAGTGGCGGAATACCTGCAAAAACAAGGCTTTGACAACGTGTGGTTAGTAGGAAAAGAATTTGGAAACACACCGTGCCAATACCGCAAATTCCCCGATGTAGAAGCCGTAAAAGAGGAGTTAGCACAGCACCCAGTAACAAATCACTACATATTAATAAAGGGTTCAAACAGCATGAGACTGTTTGAACTGCCGGAACGATTATAAACAAATAGTGTGGAAGCACCGCCTCCACACTCCAAACAATACAAACGGAACAGCGGCTGATGGCTGTTCCGTTTGCAACTTTCCCTCTTTTCTACCCGGAACCCATATCGGTCATTATACCGCAGACAACGGCCGATTTGTGATTATATGGCCAGCCACCTCTCAGGATTGAGTTTTGCACGCTCCTGACGCAACTGGAACTGCAAGATATTGTCACGTCCTACCGTTCCAAGCACCTGCCTTGTGGAGACCTTCTGACCCTTGGAGACACTGACAGAAGATAGGTTACAATAGACGGAGATATACCTTCCGTGTCGCACAAGGACGCCCCAACTGCCGCCAGCATTAAACACTGCCGAGACTTCTCCATCATAGATGACGCACACAGCAGCCCCCCTCGCTCCGAGAATGTTAATACCTTTATTGTCAAGCACTACCCCAGGCAGTCCCTCTACGCCGTGCTGCCCGAAGTGACTAACTATGCGTCCCCCCGCAATTGGTGACGGCAGACGCCCACGGTTGTTCTCAAACTTACCGCTGAGGGCACGATCAACACTTGAGAAACTGACAGCATTGTCTGACGCCTGCTTTGCCTCTGCAATGCTTCTGTCCGCCCTTTCCTTGTCGGCCTCGGCCTTTCTCTCCGCTGCTATGCGTGCTGCCTCAGCCTCACGAGCCTTCTGTTCCGCCCTCTCTCGTGCCGCCTTGTTACGGGCCTCGGCCCTTGCTGCAGCCTTAGCACGTTCCTCCTCAGCCTTAGCCTCGGCTATACGGCGTGCGTTCTCACGTGCTCTTGCCTCGGCCTCAGCCTTCTTTCGGGCCAGTTCTTCGGCCTTTCGCTTGGCGGCGGCAGCCTGTTCTGCCTTTCGCTTGGCCTCGGCAATGGCACGCTGGCGTGCTTTTTCTATCTCTTCCGCAACGAGTTTGTCTATCTGTGCGTTAATGGCGGCATCCTTTTTCTTTTGATCCTCTATGACCGCTGCTATGGTTTTCTGTTGTTTTTGCAGTGATGTCACAATCTTTTGCTGCTCATTTTTCTGTTGTGCCAGGGCCTCATGCTCTCGGTGTCCCTTTGTGAGCATGGTGGATTTCTGGCCTCTTGCAGCATGCAGTTGCTGTCGTTTCTCCTCTATCTGCTGTTGTTTCTCCTGCACAGCCTTACCTTGCGTACGCTGATAAGCAGCATATTGTCTTACGAAACGCATCCTTCGGAATGTCTCGGTGAGGTTTTTTGCAGAGAATATAAACATCAACTGACTCTGTATGCTGCGTTGTTTGGCCATGTATCGCATTGACTTCACATAACTGGTCTTACGTTCTTCCAACTGTTTTTGCAGGTTATCGAGTTGTGATGACAGCAAGCCAATGTTGTTATCAATGCGGTGTAGGTCGGTGTTTATGGAGTCAATGGAGCGTTGGCGGCGTGTCATGTCGCTGCTAATGCGTTCAAGGTCTTTCAGTTTTTGCTGCACTTTTTCCTTGTTTGCACGTAATGCCTGCTCCTGTTTGCGTATATTCTGTTTGATACGTGCCTGTTCATTACGCAGTCCTGAGATAGAGTTTGTACTTTTCTGAGGCTTCTTTTGCGTTGTTGTCCGCCTTGTGGAGGATTTCGTTTTGGTAGTGTTCTTCTTCTGATGAGCAGTATTCTTTTTTGCAATAGTGCGTGTTGATGTTGTTTTCCGTGTGTTATTACGTTTCTGCTGTGCCTCTATTGGGGAGAGACACAGCAGTAGTGTGAGTGCTATCAGGATTAATTTGTTCATCTTGTGTGAGGGGGTTATCTTGTGATCTGCTTCCTTTTCCTTTTAGTTACCTAACAGTTTGGATAGCACATCGTGTGCTGTCACCTGAGTATATCGTGCTGACAGTGTGGTTTTCGTGTCCCATTTATCGTCGTTTGTGATGCGGTTCAGTTCCATATCGAGTATTATCTCTCCTGTTCCTGCGGCGTTAGAGTTGAATGTTAGCGTCTGTTTTGACGGGAATTTCTTTGTTCCTACGGGTACGAACGTGCTGTAATTGAATGTTGCTGTGGACTCCTTGGCAGTGCCTTTACTGTATGTTATCTCTGCTTTTTTCAGTTGTCTGCGCTCTACATCGGCTGTCCATCTGAAGTCGAGTGACCCATTTCGCAGTGTCACGGGGCGTTCCTGCTGCGCCTGCATATCAACGTTGTAGGCGGAAAGGTCGGCATCTGCCAGCGTGTTCTTGTACGGAATGAACAGTTCGTTCCAAAAGAGTGCCTGGAGAGTGTAAAAGTCTAACCCGTTGTTTTGCAGGAAATCAATGTCCTTATAGGTTGCTTTTATATACTGTTTGTTTATTCTGTCCACTACGAGTACATATTCCGGGGCGAACTCTATGCGCCCTGCTTCCATGAGACCTAATGGTGTTAGTGTTATGCGTATTAGTTCGTCCTTGCGCATTTGCAGTTTTCCGCTCACGTTGATGTTACGTCCTTTGGCTGTGAGTGAGAAGTCAATGGGCGAGACTATGTTCTTGTTATATACGGCATTGTCGGTTATTTGCCTTAGAAAGTCAATGCTCTTCTGTCCTGCCTGCGATGTTTTTCCTTGTGTTGTGGTGTCTGTTTTCTCTCCTTGCAGTGCTTTGCTGGAGCCGCATGAGGCCAGTATTATGGTGGCTATGATTGCAATTAGTATTTGTTTCATTGTGGTTTTGGTGTGTTTACAGTTTCTGTTTCTTTATTTTTCTGCGCAGTATTGCCTCGTTTTCAGGTTTGTTTTCCAGTGCTTTCTGCCACATTTCCAGTGCTTTTCCCTTTTCGTTCAGCCTGTAATATATGTCTCCTGCGTGTTCCAGTATGTCTGCTTGCAGGGTTACTATGGTGTCGCCTTCCTGTGTATCCTCTACGTCTGTCACGGCTATGGTGTCTCCACTGACGTTCTCGACGACGTTTTTCAGTGCTTGTTCTATGTATATCCGCGCCTCTTCATAGCGTCCTTGCTGGTATAATATCCATGCGTACGTGTCGAGATATGTGCTGTTGTTAGGTTCTGCCGTTATTGAACGGTAACTCATTTTCTCTGCTTTCTTGAGGTCTTTTGCTTCAAGTGAGAGGAAATATGCGTAGTTATTTAGGCACATCACGTTGTCGGGGTTGTGCATAAGGCAACTGTCGTATGCCTCGTATGCCTCCTGTATGCGGTTTTGTTTGTGTAATATGTCGCCGAGAACGGCATATATATCCGCCGCAGTTCCTGCGTTTGTGTCTTTTGTTATGTTGCCTGCTCCGCGTTTCAGCGTTGCTATTGCGTCGTCATAATGTTGGTTTATGTATTGTGCTACGCCGAGATGATAGTATAACAGTGGCTCGTCAGGGACGTATTCCACTGCTTTCTGGCACTCTTGTATCACTTTTTCGTCTATCGAGTCATTCCATAGCAGGTTGATAAGTTGCAGTCTTGCGCCTACGTTCTCTGGTGTTATCCTTAGCACTTTCTCCCAACCAGCCTTGATAGAGTCTGCTGGTGCGTTCTTGAGCATCATGTATGCCACCTTCATCTCAGCCACTTCTGAGGATTTTTGAGGTAGTTGTAACACTCTGTCGAACATCTGAATGATTCGCAAGGAGTCGCCACCTCTTTCCTCGCTGTCCCTCACCCATTCGCGCATCATGGCTACTCGTGTGGAGGGTTCTGTCCGCGGGTTCACCAACATATGGTACAACAGGCTGTCAGCCTCGTGTATTTGGCCTTCGGCGCGGTAGAAGTCCATCAATGACATCTGCCCCTGCGCGTTGTCAGGTTCTTCTTTCAGCACTTTAAGGAACGTGGAGAGTGCCTCCCCCTTACGACCGTTGCTGACGAGCCAGTTACCCATCATCACTTGCAGTTTCATGTCATTGGGGTGTGCATCGACAAGGCTTTTTATCTCTTTGTAAGCCCCTTGCTGGTCGCCGAGGTATGAGTAGGCCTGCATTTTTGACAGTGTTATGTCTTCAGACTGTCCCTCACGCAGTTCGAGTTTGTTGAGAGTAGCGAGCAAACGGTCGTATTTTCTCTGCCGTTCATATATTCTCAGCAACAGTCCGAGGTACTCTGTGCGGTCTGGCTGCTGGTCGGCAAGTTGTTCATACACCGTCGCGGCAGAGTCAATCATCTCCTTGTGCAGGTACATATTGGCAAGTCTCTCGGCGTATTCCGTGTTATATGGTTCCAGGTTAGCAGCGCGTTTGAGGTATGTCATGCCCAGACTGTCCTGCCCTATCGCTGCATATAGCCTGCCAAGGGCGAAGTTAACCTCTGGTGCATCGGGTGCCATCTCCCTACAACGACTGAACAGTCCGAATGCAAGGGCATAGTTCTCCATGTCCTGCTGACGCACCGCCTCAATGTAATAATAACGGTATCTGGCATCATTGCCTGCCGCAAGGCTCTGCAACAATGTCGTCACGGTAATGAGGAAAAGTAATAATGCTCTCATTGTATGTTTCTTTGGTTGCCCGACTGCTTAGCGTTCCTCTTTTCTGACGGTAGATTCTTCTGTCACGGTTTGCCTGCCCCTGCACTGGGAGCAAGGGCATATCACGGACGTATCATTGTTTGACAGCACACTGATTACGTACCTGCCGACAACCGTATCGCCCGACATTGCTACTACACAACGGCCGTCTCTCTACACTCCCGTATGCCCGTATCCGCCTGCTCCGCGCTCTGTTTCGTCAAGTTCCGTCACCACTTGCAGTTCAGCCTGCTCACAACGCGCTATCACCAACTGTGCTATGCGCTCTCCGCGGTTAACGGTAAAGTCGGTATCAGACAGGTTTACCAGCACCACACCTATCTCTCCACGATAGTCAGCGTCAATAGTTCCGGGGGTATTAAGCACCGTTATGCCGTGTTTCAGAGCCAGACCGCTGCGTGGACGCACCTGCGCCTCATAGCCGTTGGGCAGTGCCATGAAGAGACCCGTAGGTATCAGGCGGCGCTGTAGCGGCTTGATGGTAATAGGTTCAGCATTGTCAGCACGCAAATCCATGCCTGCACTCTGCGATGTGGCATACTCGGGAAGTTGTTGTCCGCCCTTGTTTATAATCTTTACTGTCACCATTTATTCCAGGTTTTAATGCTTTATACGTATGAATTTCCAAATGCAAAGTTAATAATTAATTGTGAGATTCACAAATAAAAGTTCAGGGTGACAGGCAAATAGGGCCGAAATAGACCCAAAACGGACATTAGATTTGGGTTAAACGCTATTGTCACTTGATGGGGAAACAGATGATGGGGAAACTCCTTCTATTTTCTTGAATACGCGAGAGAAGTACTTTGGATCGGCGAACCCACTTTTGTATGCAACATCCGAAATGGTTAGACCACCAATCGTAAGGAGTTGCTTGGCGTAGGCTATGCGGTAGTGAGTGAGGTAGTCATGTGGACTGATGCCTGCGAGTTCCTTAAAACGACAGGAGAAAGAACTGCGACTCATGCCCATCTCGCTTGCTATCAATGGTATGGTGAGTTCTTCGTTGCTTATGTTACTGTCTATAAACTGACGTACTCGTTCAAGCAGATCATCATTATCTTCACGTATGAGTGGCGCTACATTGTGTATAAAGTCCATACGCTGTTTTATCATTTCTTCCTGAGTGCGCATCTTCAGGTTCAGACGATATATATACGCCCACACTACCGCTATGCCACCTATCACGATAATACCTATTGTTATATATAGTATGAGCGCCCATGTAGTCTCCCAGAATGTAGGCTTGACATAGAGCGTGATGGTACGGGAATTGTTGCACCATACCCCTGAGGCATTGGTGGATCGTACCTGTATGGTGTGATAACCTGCTCTCATGTTTAGGAAACTCAGCCTGTCATTGTCACCCTGCATTATCCATGTGCTGTCGGTATCTGTTCGGTAGGCATATTTGATTTTCTCGCCCTGCTTCATGGTCAGCGCAGAGAGTTGCAGGCTGATGTCGCGTTCATTGCTTTCAAACCTTATAGTATCCATAAGGTCGGCATCATAGTTTTGTCGCTGACCTGCCACAGTTAGAGCCGTTATGGCTATACGTGGTGCATCATCATTAGGATTCATCGCAGTGGGGTTCCATGATATTATGTCGTTTATGGTAGCAGCAATGAAGTTACCCTGACTGTCTTTCACTATTTCTGCTGATGACATATTAGGCGACTGCCAGTTATAGAATATGGTGCGGTCCTTGTTGAACATAGCCACCGAACTGGCATAGACTATCCACAGGTTGTCGTTCGCATCAGCAGTTATTGAAATGGGAGCGTCAGAAGGTGCAAGGTTCTGTTGGTCATAGACGGTAAACATAGCATTATCCGTCATTAGTGCTTCAGCCTTTGTGCGACATATACCCGCACTTGGCGTCAAGCAATACACGTCGCCACTTCTATCCTGATACATAGTCATTATCTCGTTGCTGGAGAGACTATGCATATCGTCTGCTTTCCTTTCGTTGTGGAATACGTGTTGTGGGTCTTTGAAGGCATAAATGCCATGACTCGTGCCAATACACATTATGCCCTCCTTAGTGCAAAGCAGCGAACGAATGTTCAGCGACCTTTCGTCAGTAGGCATCCATGTCAGTTCATTATTCTTGTTTATAAAGCGCACATCCTCTCCTAAATTACGGGGCCCTGAGAGTAATCTCACCTTATTCACTCCCCCGCTATAGGTGCCAACCCACAAATTGCCATGATGATCCTTTGTCATACAATATACGTCATTGGCTGATATAGAATACTTATCCCTTGGGTTATACAGGAACTGCACCACGGAATAATCGTTCTCGCCATTGGGCAATAGTCTGTATAATCCGTTATCCTTGGTGCCTACCCACATAGTTCCATCAGCCATCTCCTCTATTGCATACACGATGCCCAGATTGTACTCTTTTCCGGATATAGAAAGTTTCCCATTGGTATCACCTACCCACAGTCTATGCCTTGAATCTGTGAACAAGGCACAAACGGAATGGTGCTTCCCATATTGTCTGAACGGACTCATGCGCTGGCTAATCTTGTCCAGCCCTCCTTCACTGTTGTATATCCACACATTGTTTTCCCTATCCACAAAGGTGCGTCCTATCTGGGGCTGATACCATGTATCATCATCTTGCTTTACATGGTGGAGTATGTCTCCTTCGTAATAATAGCATAGTCCTCCATTTCTTGCCATAAGCAAAGTATGAGTAGGTTGAAGAGCAAAGAACCAACTGTCGTGTTTGTTCTTATAAGTGCCATCACTATCTATTCGCAGGGTAAGCAACGTGGATTGAATACTGGGTAGCAACATAGCTCCATCCTGATCTGTTATCAGCCAATAACGTCCCTTTTTATCGCAGAAAAGTCGTTTTACCGATGTTATTCTTTCCTCATATCTATTTACCTGCCACCGGCCCTTATACCATGTAATCAGAGCCTCGTCAGTAGCTATAACCAACTCTCCGCTTTTATTACCAGAAATCCGTAATATCTTTCTTGCCCTTATTGGTAGCCTAACCCTCCGCAGAGACCATGTCCTGGTGTTTAGCCACCACAGTTCACCATCGTTTGTAGCAAGATATATACAGCCATGAGAGGTTTCGCGCCAATGGTCAAAACGTTTCTTGGGAAATGTAACCCTTAGTTCTGGCACGGTAATACCTCCTTCCGACAATATCCACGCCATGCCCCGACTGTCTTCATTGATACTCAGTATTCTTCCTTTCTTCAGTTTGCCATTGGAATAAGAATATATACATGCCGACTCTCTCGGGTTGTTTACGCTCACCCTTATAACCGCATCAGCTTCCTTAGTCAGTAGCCATACGTATCCACTAATCATAGGGTATATCTGGTGTATGTTATATGTCCTTCCAGATCTTTTTTCCAGTTTCTCTGTGACATCAATAAAGGTGGATGTTCTGACATCGAAACAGTAAGGATGATAGAACGAGCGACACCACACATTGCCCTTCTTGTCTATCTTCACCGCATCAAGACGGTCGTACGGCATTTGCGTGCCATCACCAGGGTGGGTCTTGAACGAACGGTACTCTTTTCCATCATAACGAAACAGCCCACCCCATGTGGATAACCACAGAAAGCCTCTCTCGTCCTGTACTATGCCTGTAACCTTCTCTTTCAACATTCCCTTATTGATGTTCCAGGACGGTCTGGCGCATACCATTCCTACCAATGACTGCATGGCAATCATCAGGATAAAGAGAAAAAGAATGTCTAAACGTCTGTTCACGAATGCAAAGGTACGAAAAAAGAAGCAACGACCCAATATTTTAGTTACCTTTTTGTTTCTGGTGGGTTCTATTTCCATTGTCTAACTCTTTATGGCTGATGTTTGGTGGGATATGCATTACAGCAAAAAGAGGCTGCGTCGTAAAACATCATAACGACACAGCCTCTCTAACTCTCCTTCCTACTTCGCCTTATTCTCGATCTATTCTCTCCCGAAGCACGTGGGTGTTGATCAAGGCTTCGGGAGATGTGTTTC
>JALFNY010000056.1 GCA_022774105.1 Prevotella sp. | reverse complement strand
GGTTATAAGACATTGTCTGTCAAGGACGTTCCCTCTGTCGCTGATGAGGTGCAGGATAGGCTGTCGTTTGCTATGACTCCTGATGTGAAGGTTCTCGGCGAGGTGTCTGTTGTGGCTGCTGAGCGTCGCAATACCAATGCTGCGGTGATACAGTTGGCAAAGAACAGTGCCGTGGTTGTTAACAATGTTTCTGCTCAGGAGATAAAACTCACACAGGATGCAAATGCCGGTGAGGTGATAAAGCGCATACCGGGTGTAAGCCTTATAGAAGACAAATTCGTCATGGTGAGGGGCTTGTCGCAGAGGTATAACAACGTGTGGATTAACGGTGGTGCCGTGCCGAGCACGGAGGCAGATTCCAGGGCCTTCTCCTTTGACCTTATTCCGAGCAGCCAGATAGAGAGCCTTACGATAGTAAAGTCGCCTTCTGCCGAATATCCTGCTGACTATACGGGTGGCTTTATCATAGTGAACACGCAGGAGATACCTTCCACTAACAGTTTCAGTGTCAGCATTGGCGGTGGCTGGAACGATGCAACCCACTGGCAGAACTTTATGGAGAGCAAGGGTTCTGGCACTGATTTCCTCGGCTTTGACGGCGGACTGCGCTCGTTAGACGGCGGCATTGGTGCGAAACTTAACTCTGTGGCGGGCAGCGGAACGAGCCTTACGGGCAACGGACTGAATAATGACTGGTTCTTAAAGCAGTTCAAACCGTTTGCTGACATGAAACTCTCGGCAAGCATGAACCATAGTTGGAGGGTGTGGGAGCACCGCCTCGGACTGCTTGCTGCGCTTAATTATACCAACGAATATCGTACTTATAGCGATATGACCAACAACCTTTTCGGTGTGTATGACGTTGACAATGATTGTTCTAACTACCTGCGTCGCAGCACTGACAACCAGTATAACCATAACGTTAAGGTTGGTGCCATGCTCAATATGACCCTCCTTACCGTCAGCGGCAAGCATAAGTATCAGTTCAAGAACATCTTTAATCAGATAGGAAACAATCGTTATACGTGGCGTGAGGGCATCTCGGCGCAGTCTAATCTGGAAAACAGTGCGGAGTATTATTATCGCAGCCGCACCACTTATAACACTCAGTTGACGGGCAAACACAACCTCGGAGATGATAATCTGGACTGGAGTCTGGGCTACGCATACGCCAACCGCCACATACCTGACCGCAGACGCTACCTCGTCAACGACGCTTTGGAGACGGGAGTGTTTGCATGGACAGCCTCAAATGACGCTTCCCGTGAGTGGACACAGTTGGATGAGCATATCTTCTCAGCCGCTGTCAACGACAAACACCAGTTCTCTTTCGGCACATGGACTCCTTCTTTGCAGGCAGGTGCCTACTGGGAGCATAGGTCAAGAGACTATAAGACGCGTAACTTCATATACAACTGGAACTACTCTGACAACAATCTGCCACAGGGTTTCCGTTACATGGACATACCGACGCTGCTCAGTGACGAGCAATATATGGGCGAGGACGGTTTCTATCTGCTTGAACAGTTGCAGATGCGCAATAACTATCGTGGCAAGAACACGCTGGCAGCAGGTTATTTTACTGTTGACATGCCGTTCGGGAAACTCGGTATTCACGCTGGCCTGAGGTATGAAATGAATGACATGGAACTTATCTCCAACACACGTGATACTGAGGTCAGCGAGATGAGTACACACTACAAGGGCAACGACCTGTTCCCCAGCATCAATGCAACGTATAAGTTTAACGACAAGCACCAGATGCGTCTGTCATACGGCAGGAGTGTCAACCGTCCGGAATTTCGTGAAGTCAGTTCGTCGGTCTATTATGACTTCGACCTTGCGTCAAGCGTACAAGGCAACACAGAGTTGAGGAATTGCTATATAGACAACATCGACCTGCGTTACGAGTTCTACCCAAGCCGTGGTGAACAAATCTCAATCGCAGCGTTCTATAAACGCTTTGACTCGCCAATAGAGTGGACATACACCGTGGCAGGAGGTACAGACCTTGTCTATTCATACAAGAATGCGCTGAGTGCCGATAGTTATGGCATAGAACTTGACATACGCAAGAGCCTTGACTTCATAGGTCTACCAGACTTCTCATGGTCCTTTAACGGTGCATTAATAAAGAGTAGTGTGAACTTTGAAGACGGTGCCAGGGAGAAAGATCGCCCTATGCAGGGACAGTCACCGTATCTTATCAACACCGGTGTGTTCTATAAAAACCAGAAGGCAGCACTTGACGTAGCACTGCTCTACAACCGCATAGGCAAAAGAATCATTGGCGTTGGACGCAGTTCAGGCAGCACTGGCAGTGACGACAACGCCCGTGTGCCAGACAGTTACGAGATGCCACGCAACACCATTGACCTTTCCGTGACAAAACGCATTGCCGACAGGTGGGAAATAAGGTTCAACGTGCGTGACCTGTTGGCAGAGAAAGTGCAGTACAAGCAGTTTGCCGACGTGATACAGGCTGACGGTACTACCAAGGAGGTGGAGCAGGTAACGCGTAGTTACAAGCCCGGAAGGAACATAGGTTTGCAGGTAACGTA
>JALFNY010000055.1 GCA_022774105.1 Prevotella sp. | reverse complement strand
TAATATCCTGCATTTTGTTAAAAAAATAAATACGATGCAAAATTACAACTTTTTTAGCAGAAAAACAAGCAAAACTTATAATTTCTCAATAAGAAGAGGTGAAAAACTATCCCATCTCAACGTTGCCATAAGATAGTGATAACGAAAGCAGCGACTACCATTGTGTTGTGCAATGCGTAGCCGCTGTGCTGTGATTTTCCGTAACTTCCTTATTTGTTGAGTATTGCGTTGCCGTTCTTTATTACTATTCCCTTTGCGTTTTTATCAACTTCCATGCCTTGAAGATTATAGACCTTTGAGGTGGCATTTGTGCGAGTGCTGCGTGTCACGCTTTCCACTGCGCTGGCATTACCTGCAAGTATGTCTGCTAATGGTATGAAGGTGTAGGAGACTACTGACTTTCCGTCGGCGGAAACGGGTATCTCTATACCTATACATTGCAGTTCGCTGCAATAATTAATGTCCGTATATTCGCCGCTTTCGTCACTGTATAGTATCTTTCCCTCGTTGTTTACGATTAGGAAGTGGTAATCGTAATTTCTGAAATGGAACAGATATGTGGGTGTGTCAGTACCGTTATCAATCAATAGTCCAGCCGTCTTATCATCTTGATTGGCAAAAGATTCAAAATCTTTGAGTTTGTAGGTGTCGCTGGGAAGTGTAAACTCTGCCAGTGTTACCATTCCCTCTGCCCCCAATGTCATGATAGTGTACGTGTTGCCATTGTTGATGCAGAAACAAGGGGCAGTTTGGTAATTTGTTGCGTTTTTGCTGAGTGCAATTCCTCCAACGAATGGACTTCCCGTATATGTCACTGTTTTTTCAAGTTTCGATTGGGCAGACATACCCATTGGCATCATGGCAAGCATGAGCATGGCGAGTAAAGTTTTTTGTTTCATTTTGTTTGTTGTTTTTAGTTGAATGAAATGATATTGTTATGTGATAAAATACGGATTGTGGTTTTGAGCCCATCATGCTTGTATGTCTATCAACGAAAAAACGTAGGCTTCCGCATCTATCCGTCCGCTTCTTGAGGTCCTCGAAAACCCTTACCAGTGAACGAATAGAGCGTCAGCCTACGCGGTATTGACGCATACACATCCCGAAAAGTGTGCTTGAGGATATAATATACCCTCATGGCACACTCCGGGATACAATCCATGCATACCCGTAACATTCAACTCTACAAATGTCCTTTGACTGGTAACTTGGAATTTCGAGGTTTCAAGAAGCCAATAGACAAAGCATAGATGATGCTTTTATGTTATGTGTCTTAATGTCTCTTGCCGCAGGCATTATGCTTGCGCACAATGAGCATTGACGCTGCAAAGTTAGTAAATATTTTCGAAATGCCAACAGAAAAAGTGGCAAAAGTGTGGTTTGGAGGTGATTTTTCTTTGGAAAGATAGTTGTACTAGTTATTCTGGTTGTGCGAGTAAGGTGGGTTATGTCTGCGCTTAATGCTTGTTCCCTATCTGTATTTCCCGTTACAAAGTTAGCGGTTAATCCGCTTTTGCCCATATACCGACTGTTAAAACAGAACCTGCGAAATTGTTAAAGTTTCCTTACTTTATGTCAAAAACAGGTATATTGGATAGCGGAACAGTGAAAAATACCCAAGGGAAAGTCTGTCGTTCCACGGTAATCAGCACCTGTTCACGCTGTAATCAGTGCTAAATCCCATTGTAAAAGATGGCTTTTTACACGAAAAACTGTCGCAGGGCGCAGTTCGGGAAACTGCCAGAAGACTTTTCCCTGTTTACGGGCTTTGTGGCGGGTCGCGTGCCATTTGTGGCATGTTGCTCCGCCGTAAGGCATTTAACGCGGCAGAAAGCGTTTTCTGGTTCGTGGCAATCAAAATGCACAAAAAAAGCAATATTTTTTGTTTTATTCAGAAAATATCCTTACCTTTGCAAGAAATAAGCATATCACAGGAGAATATAAACAATAAAATAACGACAAGATAACATGGTTCTTTTCTTTAAGACACCTTCCGAGCACATCATCGCGACAGAGATAAACCATCAGCCCGATGAGCAGGAAACACAGGAATTGTGCTGGCTTTTTGGCAATGCCACGCAGCTGGAAGCACAGAGTATTGACGGCTTTTACGTAGGACCACGCCGTGAGATGATAACGCCGTGGAGCACAAATGCCGTGGAGATAACGCAGAATATGTCACTTAAAGGCATTACTCGCATAGAAGAGTATTTCCCCGTAAGTTCTGCTGACGCTGAGCACGACCCCATGTTGCAGCGTATGTATAACGGATTGAATCTGGAAATATTCACTGTCAACATACAGCCAGAGCCTATCAAGCACGTGGAGAACCTCGAAGAGTACAACGAGCAGGAGGGCCTCGCGCTGTCAAAAGAGGAGATGGACTACCTGCACAAGGTGGAGGGACAGTTGGGCCGACCGCTGACAGACTCAGAAATATTCGGTTTTGCACAGATAAACTCTGAGCACTGCCGTCACAAGATATTCGGTGGCACGTTCATTATTGACGGGGAGGAGAAGGAATCAAGCCTCTTCCAGATGATAAAGAAGACCACACAGGAGAATCCTAACAAGATACTCTCTGCCTATAAGGACAATGTTGCGTTCTCAGAAGGCCCGGAGATAGAGCAGTTCGCACCCGCCTGTCACACCGAGCCAGACCTATATACCACGAAAACCGTAAAGAGCGTCATCTCGTTAAAGGCAGAGACACACAACTTCCCGACCACGGTAGAGCCCTTCAACGGTGCTGCCACAGGTACAGGAGGTGAGATACGCGACCGTATGGGCGGCGGTGTAGGCTCATGGCCTATTGCCGGTACGGCGGTTTATATGACCTCCTACCCAAGAAAGAACGAGGAGGACACTGTGGCACCCGGACATCCTGCCAACACACCAGCGTGGAGTAACGACAAAGACTGCCAGACATGGGAGAAGATTCTGCCCGTGCGCCAGTGGCTGTACCAGACACCTGAGCAGATATTGATAAAGGCATCAAACGGAGCATCGGACTTTGGCAACAAATTCGGGCAACCACTTATCTGCGGTTCTGTACTCACTTTCGAGCACCAGGAGCATCAGGAGCAGTACGCATACGATAAGGTTATAATGCTTGCAGGCGGTGTAGGCTACGGCATAAAGCGTGACTGCCTGAAAGGAGAACCACAACCTGGAAACAAAGTAGTGGTAATGGGCGGCGAGAACTATCGCATAGGCCTCGGTGGTGGCTCTGTATCATCAGTGGAGACAGGACGCTATTCCAGCGGCATAGAACTCAACGCCGTGCAGCGCGCGAACCCGGAAATGCAGAAGAGAACCTACAACGTCATTCGTGCATTGGGCGAAGAAGACAGCAACCCCGTTGTCTCAATACACGACCACGGCAGTGCCGGGCACGTGAACTGCCTCTCAGAACTCGTTGAAGAATGTGGAGGACTGATACACATGGATAAACTGCCCGTTGGTGACAAGACCCTGTCAGCCAAGGAAATAATAGCCAACGAGTCACAAGAACGAATGGGACTGCTCATTGATGAGAGCGCAATAGAACACGTACAGAAGATAGCCGACCGCGAGCGCGCACCAATGTACACTGTCGGCGAGACCACGGGAGACCACCGTTTCGCATTTGAACAGGCTGACGGAGTGCGCCCATTCGACCTCGCTGTGGAACAGATGTTCGGTTCATCACCAAAAACATACATGATAGACAAGACCGTAAGGCGTGACTACGAAGTAGCCACCTACGACCTGTCAGGACTGTCATCAAACACAACACTTAACGAAACACTCGCCACATACCTCAAAAACGTATTGCAGTTAGAAGCCGTAGCCTGCAAAGACTGGTTGACAAACAAAGTTGACCGGTCAGTGACAGGACGCGTAGCACGCCAGCAATGCCAGGGAGAATTGCAGTTGCCACTGTCAGACTGTGGCGTGGTAGCACTGGATTATCACGGTCGTAAGGGTATAGCAACATCACTCGGACACGCACCACAAGCAGCACTCGCTGACCCAGCAGCAGGCAGTGTACTCTCAGTAGCAGAGGCATTGACAAACCTTGTGTGGGCACCCATGGCAGACGGAATGGACAGTATCTCCCTAAGTGCCAACTGGATGTGGCCGTGCCGCGCACAAGAAGGCGAAGACGCACGACTATATACCGCCGTCAAGGCACTGTCTGACTTCTGCTGCGAATTGCGGATAAACGTGCCAACAGGTAAAGACTCACTCTCCATGACACAGAAATATCCCGACGGAAAGAAGATAATAGCACCGGGAACAGTGATAGTCAGCGCAGGAGGAGAGGTGTCAGACGTGCGCAAGGTAGTATCACCAGTAATAAAAAATGTAAAAGCCTCAAGACTGTATCACATAGACTTCTCGTTCGACGAACTACAACTCGGTGGCTCAGCGTTCGCTCAAACACAATGCAAAGTAGGCTCAGATGTACCCACAGTAAAGAACGCTGAGTACTTCCGTGACGCCTTTATGGCAGTGCAGAGGCTCGTAAACGAAGGACTGATACTCGCAGGTCACGACATATCAGCAGGCGGACTGATAACCACACTGCTCGAAATGACATTCGCAAACACAACGGGCGGACTTGCAGTCAACCTCGACAAGATAAACGGAGACGACATAGTAAAGGTGCTGTTTGCAGAAAACCCAGGCATAGTAATACAAGTTAGCGATGCAGATGCACCCAGAGTGAAGAAGATTCTGGAAGATGCAGGAGTGGGATATGCCAAGATTGGTGTGCCACAGGCAGATAGAAAACTGACCATAAAACGCCACCAGAGCAACAAGGCAGTACCTAACGCCGAGATAACCAACCGCGAACTGACACTCGAATTTGACATAGACGAGATGCGAGACGTATGGTATAAGACATCATACCAGTTAGACCGACGCCAGAGTTTCAATGGAAAAGCAGCAGAACGATATGCCAACTACAAGAGCATACCAGTAGAATGGAGCCTTGACGGAGAGCCTTTGAAGATGATACCACGCCCAGACAGCAAGCGACCAGTGGCCGCTATAATACGTGAAAAGGGCACCAACTCAGAGCGAGAAATGGCATATTCCTTCTACATCGCAGGCTTTGACGTGAAGGATGTGACCATGACAGACCTCATAACAGGCCGTGAGACACTGGAAGACGTTAACCTTGTGGCGTTCTGTGGCGGCTTTTCAAACTCTGATGTGCTTGGTTCCGCAAAGGGATGGGCAGGAGCTTTCCTCTATAACCCTAAGGCAAAGGAAGCCATTGACAAGTTCTATGCACGAAAAGACACACTGTCCTTCGGCGTATGTAACGGCTGTCAGTTGATGGTAGAGTTGGGATTGCTGAACAATGACCATGCGGTGAACAATGCAAAGGACTATGCTGAGATGCTACATAACGACTCACACAAATTCGAATCCACGTTCGTGACGCTGCAAATACCACAGAATGACACTGTGATGTTAGGCTCATTGAGCGGCGAAAAGATAGGAGTATGGGTAGCACACGGTGAAGGTAAGTTCAATCTTCCATTGCCTGAGACTGAATATAACATCGCAGCGAAGTACAATCACAGCCAATACCCAGCCAATCCTAATGGTTCTTGCTATGACGTTGCAGCCATAGCGTCAAAGGATGGACGACACCTTGCCATCATGCCACACCCAGAACGCACGCAATTCCCATGGCAGTGCGGTTACTATCCAGAGTCAAGGAGGCTCACAGACGAGGTAACTCCGTGGCATGAGGCGTTCGTAAACGCACGCAAGTGGATAGAAGCCCAGTAAATATATAATCCTAATCAGTAGATAAAAATTATGATTACGTTATGCGGTCTTGACGACATCTCAAAAGAATGTCACGAACATTCCGTTGCGTAATCATAATTTTTGATTTGCTGATTATAACTCATGAATCATCACTCACGACAGAATCAAGATGCTAAAAACCCTTTTCTACACTTTTTTTCGCATCGGTCTGTTCACTCTTGGAGGCGGATATGCCATGATACCACTAATAGAAGCCGAGGTGGTTGACAAGCGCAGGTGGATAGACAAGACTTTGTTCATGGATCTGATAGCCGTAGCACAGTCCTGTCCGGGGGTCTTTGCTATAAACCTTTCCATATTCATTGGTTACAGGTTGAGGGGTGTTAAGGGTGCTGCATTAGCCACATTAGGGACGGCGTTGCCCTCGTTGCTCATAATACTTGCCATTGCGATGTTCTTCCAGAACTTCCAAAACGTGCCTTGGGTGGCAGCAACGTTTGCTGGAATACGCCCTGCTGTGGTAGCACTCATTGCCATTCCTACATGGAATATGGCAAGGCGCGCGGGGATAAACCTTATGAATTGCTGGATTCCAATTGGCTCTGCAATGCTGATATGGCTGCTCGGTGTCAATCCGATATACATCATTCTCGCCGCGGGAGTGGGCGGTTACCTGTACGGACAGTTCCTGAAACCGAGTGAATAACAGCGTTGTTGTCAGGTCGTTTAGTCACAAATTATGAGTTATAACTTATAAGTTATGAACTGTGGGGTAACAAGTTATCCGCTCACTAATCGCTCGACATTAATCGCCAAACAGTTAACCCAGCAAACAACAGAACCGCAAAACCACCAAATCACTAAACATCTTATTAATAATATGCTGCTGTTTCTGACACTCTTCTATACTTTCTTCCTCATCGGGCTATTCGGTTTCGGTGGAGGATACGGTATGCTTTCGCTCATACAGCATGAGGTTGTCGTGAGCCATAAGTGGATGTCATCGGCTGAGTTCACCAACATAGTGGCAATATCACAGATGACTCCTGGTCCCATAGGCATCAACAGTGCCACCTATTGTGGCTATACGGCGGTGCATCATGCCACTGGCAGTGCCCTGCTTGGTATGCTGGGAAGTGTCACAGCAACCTTGGCGTTAGTGCTACCGTCATTCATTCTCATGCTGTTAATAAGCAAAATGTTCCTGAAATACATGAAGTCCCCAGTGGTGCAGAGTGTCTTTTCCGGACTAAGACCAGCGGTTGTAGGTTTGCTTGCGGCCGCAACACTGTTATTATGCAACACTGAGAACTTCGGCACCCCAGCGCAATCGCCGTGGCATTTCTGGATTTCTGTGGCGTTATTCATGGCTACATTCATTGGTGTCAAGATGGTAAAGATAAACCCTATACGTATGATTGTCTATGCAGCGTTTGCCGGACTGCTGCTGTTGTACTGAATATAGGGTTTTATGGTAGTTGGTTATGAGTTGTGAATTATGATTTCTTCGCAAGCGATGTGGCACTGATAACCAAACAACTAAATAACCAAACAACAAGATAACCCAATAACCCAACCACGAAACAACTACAAAGAACATGGGCAGAAACAAATACTCACAAAGCGAGATACTTGAAATAGCGAAGTTGTTGAAACTGAAAGAGCGGGCGAATCGTCTTAAACAGAAGGCTATCCGCCATGAACTGCGTGTTGATTACGAGTTCAATATCTCCGATTTCAATGAACCCGGCAAGAATTTCGGCCTTGACGAACTATATGCCGCGATAGAACGCCGTGCCATAGTGATACTCGATGATGCCACAATAGCCGATATGAAGGCCAAGCGTGAGCGCGACAAACAGCGTGATGCGGCTGCCAGTGCACCGCAGGACGAGACTGTTGACTGGCAGAAGGCTATGAAGGAGTGGGAGGAATACTACAATAAGTGAGAAGGTAAAAAGACCAAAAGATGTGTTAGAAAGAGCAAAATTTTGAAGTACAGGGTGTTTGTCCTGTACTTTTTTATTTGTAAATTTGCAGCAGTAAAAACCGTTATTCAAACCAATCAGTAAAGGCTTATGGAGAGAATCATACATCATTTCACGTCTGGGAAAGCCAGAATAGGGCGGTGGCTGTTGTTTCCTGCCCTCCTGCTTCTCGCTTCCTGCGACCTTATTGACGTTCATCCTTACGATGGAAACATTGACGTTGACACGGGAATCAATGCCCGCAACATTGCAAGGATAGAGGAGACGCTTAAAGACCGCACGCAGATACGCTTCGCTTTTATCAGTGATACGCAGCGATGGTATGACGAGACAGAGGACGAGGTGGCCAGCATCAACGCCAGAGGAGATATTGACTTCGTTATCCACGGTGGCGACCTCACGGATTTTGCGGTAACAAAAGAGTTTGAATGGCAGCAGAAGATACTAAACAAACTTACCATGCCATACGTCGTGTTGCTTGGAAACCACGACTGTATCGGCAGTGGCAAGGAGGTGTACCGCTGTATGTTCGGCAACGAGAACTTCTCTTTTCTTGCCGGTCCAACACGTTTTATCTGCCTTGACACAAACGCCTTGGAGTATGATTTCTCCAATCCCGTGCCCGATCTTGGCTTCATAGAGAGTTTCCGTGGCGACACGTCGTGCAAGAATACCATAGTGGTGATGCACGTAGGGCCGTTCAACGACGAGTTCAACAACAACGTGGCGAAAGCCTTTGAATATGAGATTCTGATGTTGACAAATCCCCTCTGCTGCCTGTATGGCCACAGCCATGCCACTGAGGCGCATGACCTTTATGGCGATGGGCTGATGTATTACCAGATAACCTGCGCCAGTGACAGACAATATTATGTATTCACCGTTGACGAAAATGGCTACACTTATGAGACGATTAACTATTAGCCTTATTATGATACTGTCCCTCACACTGCCAGCCCTTGGGCATACGGATAGCCTACTTGTAGTGCGTGACACCACTGCTACGCATTACGCAGCGTGTGAAAACGCAGTACAAGGTGACAGTATAGCCACTGACACCTTATTATATACTAAACAGTTACAGGATACCATAGCCAAACTCAACCGGCGATTGGAACAGTATGAGAAGCGAATAGAGCGCAGAAAGAAGGTGTGGATGTCGCTTCTTCCATCCTTTTACCGCTTCCAGTACGCTGGTAGTACAGGTCTGCTGAACCTCGGAGTAGGGTGGGAATACGGCAAGCGCAGGCAGTGGGAGACGGACTTTATGTTTGGTTACGTGCCGAAATACGATAAAGACCACGCATTAGTCACCTTCACCCTGCGCCAGACCTACGTGCCGTGGACCAAAGGATTATATCGCAGTCGTGACCACGGCAGTGACAAGTTGTGGTTCACGTGGCAACCACTCTCGTGCGGACTGTATCTCAACTCCGTGTTAGACGGTGACTATTGGACTAAGGAACCAGAGCGATACCCTGACAGAGACTATTACAGGTTCTCCACAAAGATACGTTTCCATATCTTCGTGGGCCAGCGATACACCTTGCATATACCACGCAACAAACGCTATCTTGCCAAATCCCTAAGTTTTATATGGGAACTCTCAACCTGTGACCTGTATTTAGTCAGCAAGTGGAACAATGCCAGCATACCGTTAAAAGACATTCTCAGCCTCTCCTTCGGACTGAAAATGAGGATATGACAAAGGCATGAAAGGATGGTTGACGATTACTATGCTATACGGCGATAGTATGTACCTGTACTGTGAGAAATGTACGTCTGTCCACTGTCAGGAAGTTGCTTCCAAGACAAAAAACGATAATACAGAACAACGGCAGTGACGATGCGCATCGCAAACAGGTGCTGATTGCGTTGTAAACAGGTGCAGATTGCGTTGTGAAGAGGTGCTGATTACCGTACAATCAGCACCTCTTTACATGACCACAGAAAACAGTCTTTCATCTTACCCACACTACATGGTTGAGAAAGAAACTGTTATGTATGTGTGTTATACAACAAAAAGAGAGGGTAAATGCTTGGGGTTCTCAATTCTTTTCATTACCTTTGCAGGCAACAAACCTTACAGACAATGAACATAGTGGAACTTGACGGCTACGCAGCCAATCCCGGAGACCTGGACTGGCAGCCGTGGCGCGAGATAGAAACGGGGGACGGTAACTGCTGTACATTCACCGTTTATGACCGTACACCAGAGGAACTGGTGGTGGAACGTGCGGCAGAGGCTGACATAATAATCATCAACAAGGTGCGGATAAGCGAGGAGGTCATGGCACAACTGCCACGCCTAAAGTATGTCGGTGTACTTGCAACAGGATATAATGTTGTTGACATTGAGGCCGCACGAAGACGTGGCATAGTGGTTACCAATATACCTGCATACAGCACAGCGTCAGTAGCACAACTGGTCTTTGCACACATACTGAATATAAGCAACGCCGTGGCACAGCACAGTCAGTCCGTGCGCAGTGGCGATTGGGGCAGATGTCCTGACTTTACCTACACCCTCACGCCGCAGAAAGAGATAGCAGGCCGGGTGATGGGCATCATCGGTTTTGGCAATACGGGGCGTGCAGTGGCAGAGATAGCCCACGCCTTCGGCATGAGGGTGGTGCTTGCACCATCGCTGAGAGGGGCAGGTAGCGTGAGAAAAGACCTTCCAGAGTATGCTGAACAGGCAGAGACCCTTGAACGCTTCTTTGCAACGGCAGACATAGTGAGCCTACATTGTCCGCTGACTGACACCACAAGACACATCATAAACGCCAAAACCCTTTCGCAGATGAAGCCTGAGGCTATTGTTATAAATACGGGGCGAGGCCCTCTGGTGGACGAGGAGGCACTGGCAGAGGCCCTCGAACAGCACAGAATAACGGCAGCAGGACTTGACGTCTTGGAAGAAGAACCGCCAGTAAACGGTTCGCCGCTACTAACGGTGCGCAACTGTTACATCACTCCCCACATAGCATGGGCAACCTTAGAAGCGCGTAAACGCCTGATGGAGATAGCCATAAACAACGTAAAAGCGTTCTTGAAAGGAACACCGGTAAATGTGGTGTAGAGAGCAATATGTGCCGCCAACCGTCACAATACGACAATACAGAACCCTACAAAGCATACAGACAAACAAATCACTAACCTGACAATGACAAGCAAACTAAAACTTTTAATCCTCTCCTTATTTGCCTTTACGCCTACATTCGCTGCGGTGCAGTGGTATGACGGGCGTCACCCCGTGCAGTATTCCGTAATCGGAAAAACCGCACCCGTGGTCGATATAGCCCTTCAGATGTTCCGCAGTGACATGAAGGCAGTGACGGGTATGGCCGCACGTAGCCATCACGGAGCGAAGATTGAAATCTATCAGTTGGACGAAGCCAATGCCAAGACACTGAAAAGACTTAGCAATATGAACGTACTCACCCCACGGTTGATGGACACAAAGGACGCTTTCTTCGTGGGAGAACGTAACGGCAAGATAGTGATAGTAGGCAACAACGGCCGTGGAACAGCATACGGAATCCTCGAAATGTCACGCAAGGCAGGCGTCTCACCGTGGATATGGTGGGGCGATGTGGTGCCGGAAAGAAAGGAAAGCCTTGTCTTTCACAGTGAAGAAGAGACCATGCAAAGTCCCTCAGTGCAGTATAGAGGCATCTTTATAAATGACGAAGACTGGAGCACCTTGCCCTGGGCAAACAAGACAGTAGAGCCAGAACTGCCCAAAGGAACGATAGGACCGAAGACGTACAAGCACATATTCCAACTCCTTCTGCGGCTTAGGGCAAACGCAATGTGGCCTGCCATGCACGAAGTGACAAAGCCTTTCTTCACCGTTAAGGGCAACAGAGAGATGGCAGATTCATGCGGTATCGTCATAGGTTCATCACATTGTGAACCTATACTGCGCTGCAACACCGGAGAATGGGATAAAAAAACGCGCGGAAACTATAACTACATAACCAACCGTGACAATGTTGTTGAATACTGGAAAG
>JALFNY010000048.1 GCA_022774105.1 Prevotella sp. | reverse complement strand
ACCAAACTCTGGTCTTGACCCAAAGACCAGTCTCGTGATAGACCAGTTGCTGCACAGCATAACCGAGGAGTTCGGAATGACAACCATCATAAACACCCACGACATGAACTCCGTAATGGGCATAGGCGACAGCATAATCTTCATCTGTAAAGGCAGAAAAGAGTGGGAAGGCGACAAGACAATGGTCATGTCAGCCACCAACGAAAACCTCAACGACCTTATCTTCGCCTCGGAACTATTCAAGAAGGTGAAGGCGGTGGAGATGATGAAAGCACAACAGAGCACAACAATCAAGCGCTAACTACAACACAATCAGGTACTGATTACATCACAATCTGGTGCTGATTACACCGCAATCAAGTGCTGATTACTTTGAGTTTATAGCAAACATTTGCTATAAACACCCCCTTTTTACGCTATTGCCGGCAACGAAAAAACGGCGTACCTTTGTCACAAAAAACACTCGGCACATACGGGCCACACGGCGGAACGAGGCACACGGCAGCACGGAAAGACAGCGGCCAGAACACAGGCAGTGCCCCGTTACAGAGCAGTACGCCACAACGCCCGCAGCCACAGACGACAAAAGGGAATGAAGACAGAAAGGGTTATCATTGCAGACAACCAGGAACTGACCGCCATAGCGGTAAAGACACTGGTTGAACAGGCACTCGCCGCAGCAGAAGACGTGTCAAACAGCAGCGTGACAATATGTAGCGCAGGGTGCAAGGCAGAACTGATAAGAGAGTTCCAGAAGGGAGAAGCAACAGCGGTAGTGGTGGATTACCCGCTGTTTGACTTCTCCACACGTGAGAACTTCACAATGTTGTGCGAGTGTTACGCCAACGTCACGTGGCTGATACTTAGCGAGGAACTGACTGACGACTTCCTGCGCCACGTGCTGTACAGCACACACAACGTGGGCGTGGTGTATAAAGACGAACACGAAAGCGAGATAGCCGACGCCATAAGGCGCACAATGGACGGCAAGAGATACATCTCACAACACGCCACACAGCAACTTCTTGAAAGCAAACAAGAAGTTACTCAGGAGAAAGACACGCTGACAGCAACGGAACGTGAGGTGCTGAGAATGATAGCACTGGGAAAAACCACAAAGGCCATTGCCGCCGAAAGACGATGCAGCATACACACCATCAATGCGCACCGACGTAACATATTCTCGAAAATAGGTGTAAACTGCGCCTATTCCGCCATGCGCTACGCCTTCCGCGCAGGGATTGTTGACGATGTGCTCCCTGCCTCAGCAGCCATCTGACAGCATCAGAGCAGGAGCGTTGAGAGTGATGGGCCCTTACTCGTTTCACCATCGGCGGAGGGGCAGAAACCATAAGTTCCGTAGCCCACAATAACATTTTCATAAGTTGCAAATAACAAATTTGGCTGCCTCACGATACATATCGTGGGGCAGCCAAACCTTTATTTATAAACTATAAGTTATGACTTATGTTACAGAAATCACTTCTTCACCTTCTTGGCAGGCGTCAGTTTCTTGGCAGGCACTACCGGAGCCTCTGCCTTGGGAGCCTCCTTGCCCGTGATACCAACAAGTTCCACGGTGAATATCAGCGCTGAGAAAGGCTTTATCTTACCCTGGTCACGGTCGCCGTAAGCAAGGGAATAAGGTATGTAAAGTTCCCATTTAGAGCCTACTGGCATCATGGTCAGCGCCTCTGTCCAACCAGGTATGACGCGGTTGGCATGGAACTTGGTAACAGGGTTCTTGCGTTCATAACTTGAATCAAACACAGTGCCGTCAATAAGGCGGCCCTCATACTTCACGCTAACCTCATCAGTAGCGAGCGGCTTAGGGCCGTCACCCATGGTGATGACCTTATATTGCAGTCCACTTGCCGTCACATTAACGCTGTCCTTGCCCTTATTGTCCTCTAAAAACTTCTCTCCCGCACGGCGATTGTCACCATACAACTTCTCGTTCTTGGCATTCTTGTTGGCCTCCATGCCTGTCTGGAACCGTTTTCCGGCATCCGCCATGTTGAACTTTGCAGTGTCATTTGCCAGCGCATCAATGAAACCCTGATAGAAAAGGTCACGCACCAGAGAGTCAGGACTATCATTTAACTCACTGCTCAAGCCCGTAATCATGCGCTCCTCCACTAACTTTGCTATCTGGACACCAGCCGTATATGCGGTGAAACGTGGGTCCTCAGCCTTCTCCCTGGCCTCCTTGAAACCGAGAAGAAAATCCGCCATATATGCCGTATCAACCTTGTGCTGCTGTTGTAGGAACGGTATCAGCCCCTGAGTGTTGACATATCCGGCAGCGTAACTAAGTGAATCGCTTGAACTTTTCAACTCCACAACAGGCTTCGGAGCCACCTGCTTCGCCTTCTTCTTTGCCTCTGTCACTGACAAAACTGCTACTGACAGCAAAACGAATAACAATATCTTCTTCATCTTATAGATTGATTAATGATAATGGGTTTTAGGTTATTGGACCCTCAGGACATCTCATTTGCAACGTGACCTGAAACCCGCAACCTAAAACCCACTAACTGATTATACTTATTTTACGCTGATAACCTCTACCGTAAACACAAGGGTTGAGAAAGGCTTGATAGCCTGCCCGCGTGCCTCTGCGCCGTAAGCGAGGTCAGCAGGGATATAAACCTCCCACTTAGAACCTACCGGCATCAGCGTGAGCACCTCTTTCCAGCCTGGTATTACCTGATTAGCACGCATATCAACAGGCTCCCCACGCTTGTAACTTGAGTCAAACACCTGTCCGTCTATGGTCTTGCCCTCATAGTGAACCTTTACCAGTGAGGTGTCAGCAGCAACCGCTCCCTTGCCCTCAGTGATTATCTTGTACTGCACACCGCTTGGCAGTGTCTTCACGCCAGGCTTCTTTGCATTGTCGGCAAGGAACTTCTCGTTCTCCTTTTTGTAATCCCCGAACTGCTTTTCCATGCTGGCTTTCTTGATTTCCTGCATCTTAACCTCAAGCATACGACGGGCTCCCTCCGTTGTCATCAACTGGCCTTTGCCCTTCACTCCGGCAGCGAAACCAGCGATAACGTTCTTCAATGAGATAGTCTGTGTACTGTCATTACCAAAGAGTTCGTAGTTAGCACCTTTCAGCATCTGTGTTCCGAACTGCTGTCCTATCTGCAAACCAGCCAGATATGCGGCCTTCTCCTTGTCGTCACCTGCTGTTGAGCCTTCTACAACACCTTTGAGGAACTCGTCCACATAGGCTGTGTCTATACCCATACGCTCTGACAAATACTCCTTGATACCGTCTGACTGAGCCATGCCGATGGCGTAACTAATGGTATCAACGTCATTCTTCAGGCTTGCACTTGGCGTGCCATTGCCACATGAAGTGAAAGCAGCCGCTGCGATAGCAACCATGGCTGCAAGTGTGAATTTCTTCATTTTCTGCTTATTTTTGTTGTTATATTCTATGTTATCTTTATTCTCTCGCTCCTTATTTCACCTCTATCAACTCTACATCAAAGATGAGAGCGGCATACGGAGGGATAGCCCCTGCTGCGCCAGCCTCACCATATCCGAGGTTGTAAGGTATGAAGAAACGGTACTTTGCACCCTCCTTCATCAGTTGCAGACCCTCTGTCCAGCCTGCTATCACACCGTTGAGAGGGAACGTAGCGGGCTCACCACGCTGCAAACTTGAATCAAACATGGTGCCGTCAGTGAGGAAACCCTCGTAGTGACACTTAACACTGTCAGTGGCCTTAGGCTGCTTTCCTGTGCCTTCCTTGATTACAACATACTGCAATCCTGACGCTGTTACCGTCACACCGTCCTTCTTTGCGTTCTCTGCCAGGTACTGCTCACCTGCCGCCTTGGCCTTAGCACCATTCTCAGCAGCCTTTGCACGCTGCGCCTTCTCTTGCTTTTCAAAGAACTCCTGCACTATCTTCTGAGCCTCAGCAGGACTGATCTGCGCCTTATCAGCAATAGAATCCTTTATCGCCTGTGCGAAATCGTCAATGTTAAGAGACTCTGCTCCCATGCTTTTCAGCTGGGTTCCAATACCCAAACCGAGGGCATAGCTTACTTTATCCATCTTTTTCTTTTTAGTTTTAGTTTCCCGCCGCAACTTATTATATACATAAGCCGACAGCGCATAATTGCGACAAAATTAAGCAAAAGTTTAGAATAAAGGCCTTATGACACTGCTAAATATTGTTAAGAGTAACCTTTGCGCTCTGAAAAGCGGACCTGTGCCTAATATAAATCAAGAAAAATGCCTACCTTTGCAAGGTCTAAAACATAGTTGACTATGAAGCAAATAAAGAAGATAGTGGTGCTGACAGGTGCTGGAATGTCAGTAGAAAGCGGTCTGACCACGTTCAGAGACGCGGGTGGACTGTGGGACAACTACCCCGTAGAGCGTGTCGCTACGCATGAGGGTTGGGAGGCAGACCCATGCTATGTCAATGACTTCTACAATATGTTACGCACCAAGTACAAGGACGTCAGGCCCTGCGAGGGTCACAAATTGGTGGCATCGCTGGAAGATGACTATGAGGTTACGGTGGTAACACAGAACGTTGACGCGCTGCATGAGGCCGCCGGCTCCACAAAAGTAATACACCTGCACGGCGAACTGATGAAGATGTGTTCCAGCCGTGATGTTGACAACCCACGCTGTCACGTGACATTACCCCACGAAGGCTTCGGCAACACAGGCATGGAGGTGCCCCACGGTGCCAAGGCAGCAGACGGTTCACTGCTGAGACCATACATAGTTTTCTTCGGAGAAGCGGTGCCCAACATGGAGATTGCAGTGCAGGAGGCACTCTCTGCCGACATATTCGTAATCATAGGAACATCACTAAACGTATATCCCGCAGCCTCATTAGTACAGTATGTGCGCCCCGGTACGCCGGTATATCTTATTGATCCCAAGCCAGTGACAACGCGTCAGGGCATAACACACATACAAAGCGGAGCCAGCGAGGGCATGAGACAACTAACAGAAATACTGAAACAACAATGAAAATACTCATCATGAACGGCCCAAACCTCAACCTTCTCGGTGTGAGGGAGCCAGGAATCTACGGCAATAGTTCGTTCGAGAACTACCTGCCACAACTGAAACAACGTTATCCCGACGTGGAACTGGAATACTTTCAGAGCAACATCGAGGGGGTACTGATAGACAAATTGCAGGAGGTGGGCTTCACCTACGACGGTGTTGTGCTCAATGCTGGGGCATACACCCATACTTCCGTAGCCCTTCACGACTGCATACGCTCGCTGAAATGCCCCGTGATAGAGGTGCATATAAGCAACGTTCACACCCGTGAGGACTTCCGCCACCACTCTTATCTGTCACCTGCCTGCAAGGGAGTGATATGCGGTTTCGGTCTTGACAGTTACCGATTGGGTGTGGAAGCGTTGATTGGCTGTTAGTTATTTAGTTGTTTGGGGGTATCAGGACTGCCCACAAAACAAAACAACATAATATACACACCACCAATCAACCATACCACTAATCATCCAAACAACTTAACAACCAATCAACTAAACAGCCAAACAAGCAAACCAAATGGCCAAGTCCCACACCCAGAACCCACTTCATACCACGCCTATCCCCGCCGGAGACGGTGCTGAAAGGGAGGCTCTGCTTGATGAATATGTGCTCTCTCACTCTGACGCCGAGCCTGAATACCTCTACCGTCTGTGGCGCGCCACGAACATACATATCCTCCACGGCCGCATGGTGTCAGGCCGCTTGCAAGGCCGTCTGTTGAAGATGATGGTGCAGATGATACGTCCTCGCAACATAATAGAGGTTGGAACATTCTCCGGTTACTCCGCACTGTGCATGGCAGAGGGCCTTGAAGCAGGCGGACACATATACACTTTTGAAATCAACGACGAGCAAGAGCCCTTCACCCGACCGTGGATAGAGAACTCACCGTGGGCTGATCGCATCACGTTTATCATCGGCGACGCCGCTACCGGTGCTGCACAGTTAGGGAAGAAGTTTGACATGGCCTTCTTAGACGGTGACAAACGCACCTACACCGAGACCTACGAGGCACTGCTGCCACTGATGAATCCCGGGGCATTTATACTTGCTGACAACACACTGTGGGACGGACACGTAACTGATCCGGACTATGACCGCGACCGACAGACCATCGGTATAAGGCGGTTTAACGACCACATAGCCGCTGACAAGCGCGTCAGCAGGGTGATAATACCACTGCGTGACGGGCTGACAGTAATAAGAATTAACGATTAACGACATCCTGCTCCACCGCCAACCACCGTCTTCCACATGACTTACAGCACCGTTTCCCCCGTCTGGGGCATGACAAACAGGGTTATCAATCACACATTATAAATTATAAATACATCACTGACAAGATGCCACTCTTTACCTACAAAGGCCGTAACTACCTATTTCCCTTTCTTCTAATCTCATCACTCTTCTTTCTCTGGGGCTTCGCCCACAGCATCTTAGAGGTGCTGAACCCCCACTTTCAAGAATCGTTCCAAATCTCAAAAACCATGTCGTCGCTGGTTCAGGCGGCCGTCTATGGCGGTTACTTCCTCATGGCTCTCCCCGCAGGATATATCATCTCACGGTGGGGATACAAGGCCGGTGTGCTGACAGGACTGGCTCTTTACGGCGTCGGCGCACTGCTCTTCATTCCCGGAGCGCAGATAAACTCCTACTATTTCTTTGTGTTCTCACTCTTTGTGATAGGCTGTGGACTGACTTGTCTTGAAACTTCCGCCAACCCTTACACCACCGTTCTTGGCGATCCCGACAAGGCCGAGAGCCGCATCAACCTCTCCCAATGCCTCAATGGGCTGGGATGGATTGCCGGTCCCTTCGTAGGTGGCGCACTACTGTTCAACGGTGGCAGCATTGCCACGCCCTACGCCGTGGTGGGAATTGCAGTGCTTCTCGTGGCGGTAACATTCGCTTGCATCAGACTGCCGGAGATAACAGACAACGATGCCACACAAGATGACGCCCCACAGCAGGCCAGCACCGCAGCAACAGGCCACTCACTGTGCAACGCACCGTTCGTCCTCGGTCTCGTAGCACTGTTCCTTTACGTGGCGGCACAGACCGGCGTAAACAGTTTCTTTATAAACTACATGACAGAGAACGCTGACATTGACAAGACCACCGCCTCGCAGTGGCTTGCCTTCGGAGGCATGGGACTGTTCGTGGTAGGCCGACTGACAGGCGGAATAGTGATGAACTACATTCGCGGAGAAGTGCTGCTCGGCATCTATGCCACCATTGCCACCGTCGCCACAGCGTACGTCATAACCGCCACGGGACGGTCAACCATGATAGCCTTCCTCATTATCTACCTCTGCGAGTCTATCATGTTCCCAACCATCTTTGCCCTCGCGCTGCGTCATGCCAAAGGCAATACCAAACGGGCATCATCACTACTCATCATGACAATAGTGGGAGGAGCCGTGGCACCACCGCTGATGGGACTTATTGCTGACACCACTCACGTCATGGGACCGGCCTTCGCCGTTCCACTCGTATGCTACATCGCAATAGCAGCATACAGCCTCTATTACAAGAAAATAAGGAGGGCAGCATAGACCTCAACGTAAGGCACAACGTAAACAGGTGCTCCTTACAATGTAAACAGGTGCTGATTATATAGCAAACTGGTGCTGATTGCGTTGCAATCAGCACCAGTTAATCCCGAATCGGTCATTAGATTTCTGTTCATTTTCGCTTATATGTTTGCCAGATTGGGTCACGATTCATCGAAGGCATAGCGGGCTATGGCGAGATGAAGCGGGGCACAAGATGGTGGACAGAGAAGCGAAAAGGAGCAGGAAAGCCACTTATAAGACGGTAATATGGCTATCGGCGGTCTAATGACCGATTTGGGTTAATATTTCTGGCACAATGTCATCACCACACGTCAAACAAGATACTCGTCACAACAAACACCGCCAAGACCACGGCAACAGCCATAAGTCCCCAAAACAGGGCTTGCTCCATCTTATGATGACGCTGCTTCCTATTCAACATATAGCGTCTGAACTCAGACGTAGAATCCCGCCTTTCGCTATGCTTGTCATGATGGTGCGCACTACTAACACCAGATATTTTCTCACCGTCAAGATTCATATTAAAAACTGCTCTTTATCTCTTTCGCCTGACATTTCTCATATTCTACATTACATTTTATATCAGACGGACGGACAAATGTAGCACTTTTTTATCGAAGAAAGGTTGTTTTTGCTCTCGAATTTTGTTTTTTTTTTTTGTTTTGCACATCTTAACGACAAAAATGCGGTACTGATTTCAATGGAATCACTACCGTTTGCCCCCCAACAGGTCATTAGACCGATATGGATTTACGCAAAACAACAATGGGAACCTGCGTAAATAACAGTCTCTACCTTACCATTTCCAGCAGTTCCTCGCCCGTCAACTTGTGGCTCATGTCCGTACTTTCCAGTATGTCACGCGCCAAAGCCTGCTTGCGTTCGTGCAGACGCTGTATCTTTTCCTCTATCGTTCCCTCAGCAATGAGGTGATACACCGTCACCGCCTTGCGCTGCCCTATGCGGTGTACACGGTCTGTTGCCTGCGCCTCTATGGCAGGATTCCACCACGGGTCGGTGTGTATCACATAGTTGGCACGCGTAAGATTCAGTCCGAGGCCACCCGCTTTAAGCGATATAAGGAACACGGGGCAACTGCCATTCTGAAACTCTTCCACCAGCCTTTGGCGTGTCCTGATGTCCAACGAGCCGTCAATGTAGAGGTAGGGGATGCCGGCGGCTTCAAGAGCAGGCCTTATCAGTGCGAGATAAGATGTAAATTGCGAGAAGACCAGTGCCCCACCCTGCATACGTCCGTTTCTGTCGGTGGTGAAACCCTCTATTATCGTCTGCAACAACTCTACCAGCGCCACTATCTTTGACCCTGCCACGTTGAAGAAAGTGTCACGTCCTTCCTCCACAAGGCGTATGTCACAAGAGCACTGCCGCAGGCGGGTTATCTCGGCAAGCGTATTCATTGACACCCTGTTGCCACCCTCTTCCAGGAGCATTGCCTCCGCCTTGCGGCGCAATATCTCGTAAACCACCTTCTCGTCCTCACTCATCGTGACGTGCTGGTATATCTCCTCCTTCTCCGGAAGTTCCTTTGCCACCTTGTCCTTGGTACGCCTAAGCATGAAGGGCTTTACCAGACGGTCCAGTTCCCGCTGCTGGTTCTTGTCGCCATTTTGTTCTATCGGCACTATGAAACGGCGGTTGAAATCCTCAAATGAGCCAAGCAGTCCGGGGTTAACAAACTGAAACAGGTTCCACAACTCGCCGAGATGGTTCTGCACCGGAGTACCCGTCAGCATCACACGGTTATCACTTTTCAACTGCATCGCCACCGCCGAGGTCTTCGCGCCGCGGTTCTTTATGATGTGAGCCTCATCAAGGCAGATAGTGGTCCAGTGCTTGTTGACAAGCAAGTCCTTGACACTGAGCAGCAGTCCGTATGTAGTAATCACCACATCACCAGCCTTTGCCGTGTCAACCACAGCCTGACGGTTCTCCGCAAAGTTAAGGATTGCAACATTCATGGAGGGTGCGAAGCGTGCAAACTCCGTCTTCCAGTTGGGCGCAACGGACGCAGGAGCAACGACAAGAGCCGGTCCTTCCTCCGCCTTTGCAAGCAAGAAGGCTATGGTCTGTATCGTTTTACCCAGTCCCATGTCGTCAGCAAGCAGGGCACCAGCACCCCATTTGTTCAGCCTTGACAGCCATCGGTACCCCTCTTTCTGGTATTCTCGCAGCGTAGCGTTAAGTGTTTCCGGCACTTTCGGCGAGTAGGTGCTCGCCTTTCTGATGCGGTTTCTTATCTCTTTCAGTTCTTCGTCCTCCGTAAGTGACAGTTCCCCGTCAAGCAAGTCGGGCCCAAGCAGGGCGGCAGAGAATGGTGACATCTGCACCTTTCCATGTGATCGTGAGGCGATGGCATTGAGTTGGCTGAGTTGTCTGCGCAATTTCTCACTGAGAGAGAGGAACTCTCCGTCGCTGAGTTTTATGTATTTGCCGCGGTTCTGGCTTGTCAGTTCAAGCAGTTGTGCCATTGTTACCACCTTGCCTTGGTCCAGTTCCACCGTTCCTTCAATCTCAAACCATCCGTTGTCCGTACGCTTTATCGCTCCGTTCCATGTAGAGGAAGCACTGCGATGGCGTATCTTCACCCGTGCACCGTCAAGCCATTCGCAGGCTATGCGGTCGCTATTGCTCTGTGCATAGTCCACTATTGGCAGCAGTTCGTTAGCGTCCAGCACCATAAGTGAGCGTAACATCTCTGCGTTGAGGTCCGTATTCTCTGTCAAATGGCACAGGTTCTCGGTTTCAGCAGCCATATCTCGCTGCACGCGGGTGTACTGTTTGCCGTCCTGACTGTCTATTATCACCTCGTCACCACGCCCTGGACGGCATCTCATGCGGCCTCCTTCGAGTGGTCTTACGAACACGTTGACGTCATAACTGCTACGGTCGTGCGGCTTTATCTGCATTGTCAGCAGCGGCATACCGTTGGTCACAGGCAGCGTTCCGCCGCCTTCTACGAGGTCACTTATTATCTCTACCTTCCCTT
This sequence comes from Prevotella sp., assembly GCA_022774105.1. GTDB lineage: Bacteria > Bacteroidota > Bacteroidia > Bacteroidales > Bacteroidaceae > Prevotella. The sequence goes on along the minus strand of JALFNY010000048.1, from coordinate 6,894 downwards.
TTGTGTCTTTCAGGAAGTCTCGCAGGAGTTCTTCCGCCTCCAAGGGGAATGTTCCCGAGGCCAGAAGGCGGTTGTAATACGGCAGTTGTTTTTCCGTGATTCGCAGGAAGGTGATGGTTGATTCTGTGGCGTTTGATATGACAATGCCGCTGTCGGTATTGTTTTTCGGGACGTTACTTGTTATCAGGAATCCGGCAGAAGTGCGCAGAATATTGATGTATGGCATCTCTTCTACCACCTCCACCTGCGTATATGGTGCGTATGTCCCTACGTAAAGGCGGCTCTGTTCGGTCATTTCTGGCAGCACACAACGTATGTCCAACCGTCCGTCAACCCTGTCTCTACGTAGTGATGCAGCGATGATTCGCTCGTCAGAGGGTGTTTTTTCCGTCATCTGGTCATAGAGATAGTTCACCGTACTCACTGCTTTTCCCACGCTCCACGAGCCGTTTCTGCGCCGGGTCTGCACTCTTACGCTGGCTGACGGTGCGTCAATGCTTTCCATAAAGTATGCTATTCGCGTGTCATCGGCTTCTGATGACGTTTTTTTCGTTATGTTTCCTTGCTGTTCATCGAGCACTTTCTCCCACTCTTTCTTATGATATATCGAGGCTAATAGTGCTTCTGTGCCGTAGGCTGCGTTGGCATTGGCTTCTGATGTGGTGTCAAGTGTGCGGTAATTGCGCATCTCGTGCTTCATGATGAGCCACCGCGGTGCTTCTTCTTGTGACAGTTCCTTGCCGATGTAGTGGCACATCAGCACGGCAAGGGTGCGTGATGACTTGTAGGGTGAGGACAGCAGGTCGGTCAGTCCGTTCTTTATGGCGTTGTCAGTAGCACCGCCATAGATTATTTCAAACAGCACTTTTGCTGCCTGTGTGACCTCTTTTCCCATGGCCTTATATACTCCCAGCGCGCTTTTCCGTCCGCCTTCGTCGCCTGAGAGGTATGATACCAGCACGTAAAAGAAGTTTACTGTGTTTATTGGAAAGTAGTTCTGCCTGTATGTCGCGTATTTCTTTACGCTGTTTTGCAGTGCGAGTGCTTTTTTGAAGTGTTCATAGGCCGTCTTGAAGTTGCCTTTGTACGCTTCTGTCATGGCGGCAATGATGCGGTGATTCTTGTTTCCTGCCCGCAGCATCCGTGGTTTCTTTCCGCATGACATATAGTCATAGAGGTCGCAGAGGCACAGTATGCTCTCGCGTGTCACGTGGCCGTCGGAGGGGAAACGGTAGTGGTCCAGGAGTGAGCGGAGGTGTGTTGTGGCAACCTCTTCTTCGTTATAGAGCATGGAGGTGGCTGCCTGCGTTATCAGGGTAATGAAGTTTTCTGTTCCGAAGAGCATCAGCAGTGGTGCGAAGTCGGGGTTATGCACTGCGGGAATGAAGTATTCTATGTCTTTGGAAATCTCGTAATCGTTGATTTCCTCCACTGCTATATTCCTGTATCCACTGCTGATATATCGCCACAACATTCTCTGTACGGCGGTGGGTCTCAGTTCTTTTGCGGCCTCGAGCACGGCTATTGTCAGGTCTCTCTCCTCCTGACAGAGGTGTATCATGGCTGGTATGAGATAATTATTGCTTACGGAATAGTCGTAGGCATCTATGCGCCAGTTGTATGTCCCTGGTTCTATAAGGCCCTTGCCTGTCAGTACTCCCACTGTCATCTTGAGGTCTGCGAAGGGTTTTCCTGTCAGTTTACTCATGGCATTTATCACCAGTCGTATGTCAGAGCCCTCCGCACTGAACAGTGTGTATATGGCAAGCAGGTATTTTTCTCTTACATCAAGGGTTGAGAATATGTTGTCATTCATCTGGCAGCGGTCTTTTCCTGTTTTCTGTTCTCGCCTACAAGGAGTAGGCTACGGCGTATGCTTTTATCCTTTTCACCATGGCAAGCAGTCCGTTGGAGCGTGTGGGTGAGAGGTGTTCACGTAGTCCTATCCTGTCGATGAAGTAGAGATCAGCGTCCAGTATCTCCTTTGGCGTATGCCCGGAGAGCACACGTATCAGCAGTGCCACGATGCCCTTCACTATCAGTGCGTCACTCTCGGCAATGAAGGTGAGTGTCCCGTCGGCCTCTTTGTCACACTGTACCCACACTCGGCTCTGGCAACCGTCTATGAGGTTTTGCTCTGTCTTGTATTTGTCGTCAAGCGGTTCCTGCTCGCTGCCGAGGTCTATGAGCAACTGGTATTTGTCCATCCAGTCGTCAAAGCCCTCAAACTCTGATATTACCTCGTCCTGAATCTCGTTTATTGTCATTGTCGTTTCTTTTTGTTTTTGGGGGTTATTGTCTCCTGCCGGCACTTCCCGTGGGGAGCGGCACGGCACGTCTGTCCGCCTTTGTGGGAACGGGGGCTCTTGTTATCAGCACCTCTTTACATTGTTATCAGCACCTGATTGTGATGTTATCAGCACCTCTTTGCTTTGTAATGTGCCCCTGATAGCGGAAGGCCTTATGTTTCTCTCCTCTGTTATGCTTTCTGCATTATGAACAGTTTGTCGCTGGGTCTCACCTTTCCCGGCACGGCAATGCTCACGCGCTGTCCCTTCTCTGCCACGTCAACAGGTTTCAGTTCGTAGCGTATCTCCCGCACCTCTTCTATATACATGGCGCCTGTCGTTGGTCCGGTGATGAGCAGTCTGTCGCCCACCCTTACCTCATGAGCCTCCACCTGCAACTCTGCCACGCCGATTTTTGAGAAGTATTTTATCACCTTTGCGGCATACACCTTCTTCTCTGTGGCCTTTGAGCCGTAGGAATCGTTCCACTCTCCCAGCGTCTGGCCTTGGTAGTATCCGTCCCAGAAGCCGCGGTTAAACACCCTTGCGAGCCTCTCGTCCCATGCGTCCTTGGCCTCCTCGGTGAAGTGTCGGGGTGTTTCCGCACCCTCTGCCTCGTCTTTTAGCACTGCCTCTATGGCCTCACGGTAGCATCTTACCACCGTATCGACATACTCTGGACCACGTGCTCGCCCTTCAATCTTGAACACCCTGACGCCTGCGTCCATCATCTTGTCGATGAAACGTATGGTTTTCAGGTCCTTGGGCGACATGATATACTTGTTATCCACAAGCAGTTCGTTGCCAGTCTCGGCGTCGGTAACGTCGTAACCCCTGCGGCATATCTGCACGCACTCGCCGCGGTTGGCAGAGCGGTTGGCGTTATGCAGCGAGAGATAGCACTTGCCTGAGATAGCCATGCACAGCGCACCGTGGCAGAACATCTCTATGCGTATGGGCTTACCACTTGGCCCGCAGATGTTGTCGAGCACCGCCTGACGGTGTATCTCCTTCACCTGCTCCATGCGAAGTTCACGTGCCAGCACCACGACATCTGCAAACTGGGCGTAGAAACGCAGGGCCTCGATGTTGGAAATGTTCAGTTGTGTTGACAGATGCACCTCCTGTCCTACCCGTGCACAGTATGTCATCACCGCCACGTCAGAGGCTATCACCGCCGTGATGCCCGCCTCCTTGGCGGCGTCTATTATCTCGTGCATCTGTTCGATGTCCTCTCCGTAGATGATGGTATTTACCGTTAAGTAGGTCTTTATGCCGTGACTGTCACAGAGTGAGGCTATCTCCTTCAGGTCATTAATGGTAAATGGCGCTGCGGAATGTGCGCGCATATTCAGCCTCTCAATGCCGAAGTAGATGGAATCAGCCCCGGCGTTGATGGCTGCCGCAAGGCTCTCACGCGAGCCTACGGGTGCCATTATCTCATATTCTACAGTTCCCATACCGCCCCGTCAGGTGTGTCCTTGATGATAAAGCCCGCCTCGTTCAGTGCGTCACGTATCTGGTCACACGTAGCCCAGTCCTTCTCCGCACGGGCCTTGGCACGCATCTCCAGCACCATGTCAACCACCTTGCCGAACGACTGCTCCCTCGTGGCGTCACCACTGCCCTGCGCTGATGCGGTAAGGCCGAGTATATCCTCCGTGAAGGTGTGCATAACCTTTGACAATTGGTCCAGATGCGCCTGGGAAATCTTTGCCTTGCGGTTGGCAAGCAGGTTGACCTGATGGCACGCCTCGAACAGCAACGAGATGACGATAGGTGTCTGCAAGTCGTCATTCATGGCGTCATAGAGTTTCTCTTCCAAGCCGTTCACAAAGGCCTCAACCTCTGGTGACGACCCTTTGGCAGGCTGTATGCGCTTCAATTCCTTCAAACCCTGCATCAGACGGGCAAAGCCTTTCTCGGCAGCCTCTAACGCTTCTGATGAGAAGTCAACCGTTCCGCGGTAGTGGGCGGAAAGGATAAAGAAGCGAATAGTCATTGGTGAGAACGGTTTTGTGAGCAGTTCGTGCTCTCCCTTGAAGAACTGGTCAAGGGTAATGAAGTTATTATACGACTTGCCCATCTTCTGTCCGTTGATGGTTATCATGTTGTTGTGCATCCAGTAGCGCACTGCCTGATGACCCATAGAGGCCTGCGCCTGCGCTATCTCGCACTCATGGTGCGGGAATACGAGGTCCATTCCGCCGCCGTGAATGTCAAATTGCTCTCCAAGATACTTCCTTCCCATGGCCGTACACTCGCAATGCCAGCCGGGAAAGCCGTCTGACCACGGTGAGGGCCACCGCATAATGTGTTCGGGTTGGGCCTTCTTCCACAGTGCGAAGTCTGCCTGATTGCGCTTTTCTCCTACTCCTGCCAGCGTGTCGCGTGATGCATCCTTTATGTTTTCAAGCGTGCGGCCGGAGAGAATGCCGTACTTATAGTCCTTGTTGTACTTCTCTATGTCGAAGTAAACACTGCCGTTGCTCACGTAGGCATAGCCCCGGTCGAGGATTTCCTGCACCAGTTGCTGCTGCTCTATGATGTGCCCCGTGGCGTGGGGTTCTATTGATGGTGGCAGAACGTTGAGTTTTTCCATGGCTGAATTGAAGCGACGGGTGTAGTATTGTGCTATCTCCATCGGTTCGAGTTGTTCCAGCCGTGCCTTCTTTGCTATCTTGTCCTCGCCCTCATCGGCATCGTGTTCCAAGTGGCCTACGTCGGTTATGTTGCGTACATAGCGCACCTTGTAGCCGAGGTGCATAAGGTATCGGTAGAGTATGTCAAAGGTTATGGCGGGTCGGGCGTGACCGAGGTGGGCATCGCCATATACCGTAGGGCCGCAGACATACATGCCTACGTGGCCTGGGTGGATTGGTTTGAAGGCTTCTTTCTTACGGGATAGTGTGTTGTATATTAACATATCTGTTTCTTGTTTGCTGTTTGCTGTTCTTGTTTCCTGCTCTCTGACGGGGATTGTCTCTGCTCCCTCCTTGTCTGTGTAATGCTGGATTATTGTCTTTTGGTTACATACTTACGGTTCAACTGAGGCTCAGCATCTTTACGATTGGCTTCACGGCGTCGCGGGCTATGTCTGGTTCTACGTCCACAACGGGTGCTTCGTCCCTCAGACAGTCACGCAGTTTCTCCAGCGTATTGAGTTTCATGTATTGACATTCGTTGCACTGACAGCCCACGCTTCCCTCGCTTACTTCTGGTGGTACGGGTATGAATGTTGACTGCGGACTGGCGTTGCGCAGTTCGTGCATTATGCCTGCTTCTGTTGCTACGATGTAGGTTGCGGGCTCATGTTCTTTTACGTACCGCAGCATATCTGCCGTAGAGCCTTTCACCTCGGCCATTGCCAGCACGGGGGCTTTGCACTCCAAGTGTGCCATCACCACGGCCTGAGGGTGTTGCTGCTTCAGTTTTGCTATCTGTTCGCAGGAGAACCGCTCGTGGACATGACACCCGCCGTTCCACAGTTCCATGTTGCGGCCGGTGACGGTGTTGATGTATGAGCCGAGGTTATAGTCTGGACCGAAGAGTATCTTGGCATCTTCCGGCAGTTGTCTTACCACTTTTTCTGCATTGCCGGAGGTCACCACCACGTCTGTCAGAGCCTTGGTGGCGGCGGTGGTATTGACATATTGCACTACCATATAGTCGGGATGTTCCGCCTTCCAGCGGCGAAGGTCATCGGCGTTACATGAGTCTGCCAGCGAACAACCGGCTTCCAGGTCAGGCACCAGCACCTTCTTCTGCGGAGAGAGCAGTTTACACGTCTCTGCCATGAAGTGAACTCCGCACATCACTATGATGTCTGCCTCTGTCTGCGCGGCCTTACGAGCCAACGCAAGAGAGTCGCCTACGAAGTCGGCCACCTCCTGAATCTCGCCCACTGTATAGTAATGGGCCAACACCACAGCGTTCTTCTCCTTGCACATACGGCGTATCTCCGCCTGCAATGCCTTGCTATCGTTATGTTCCATAATTCCAGAATTATTGCTATTAAAATGCAAAGTTAGCAATTTATTTCCATAACAACAAAAGATTACACCGCTTTTTTTACGCCCACGCAGACGACATCTCTCTGCTGATGCTGAGGCAGGGGGAATGTAAACTGGTGCTGATTGCGGGGTAAACTGCTGCTGATTACACTGCAATCTGGTGCTGATTACATCGTAATTTGCAACTTTTTACACATTTTCCAGTGTTTCTGCTTGGCAGAATCGATATTTTTACATACCTTTGCAACTATAACACTAACTTTTAACATTGCGAAACCTTAACTACCTTGATTGCGCAGAATGTCCCTTTCTGCAGCTATGAGTAAAGTTCTCGGAAGCATATTCAACACTTCATCACTACACAGGCCTACGCTGATGGCGGAACAGCGATTGTCTGCATTGATGGTGTACGCCCGAATGAAAGCTTCCATGATTTCGGCATCCAAACCAAATCCTTTACCATATTGCTTCCATGATTCCGAACCATCGTCAAAAGCCTTTGTCACAGGGTAGAACAGAAGCAAGGATTCTATTTTGCCGCGGCATGTTTCTGACAAAGCTGTGGCCAGGGCAAGGTTGCCTCCCGAACTGTC
>JALFNY010000046.1 GCA_022774105.1 Prevotella sp. | reverse complement strand
AAAGAGCGCTGACGAGCACTTTACGAATATTTTTTTGAAAAAAGAGGGTGCAAGGTTTGGTGTTTATAGAAAAGTTGCTACCTTTGCATCGCGTTTGAGAAAGACGCACAAAAAACGGAACTGGAAGTTTGGGTGAGTGGCTGAAACCACCAGTTTGCTAAACTGACGTACGGGTTTACCGTACCGGGGGTTCGAATCCCCCACCTTCCGCACCTTGCCTCTCAATTTCTTTAATGTTCAAGGTGGATTCATCTAAGGGTTAGGATTCAAGATTCTCAATCTTGCCATAGGGGTTCGAATCCCCTATCCACTACTAAACTTGCTTACAAAGAGAAAATAAAGGAAGCCAAGAGACGGACAGGAGAGAAAGAAAATAAAATATGATGGTGGATTCATCTAAGGGTTAGGATTCAAGATTCTCAATCTTGCCATAGGGGTTCGAATCCCCTATCCACTACTAAAACGAGACAAAGCGGTGTTCAATGTCATGAGCATCGCTTTAATTTTTATAAACTCATGGTGCGTCTATTACATATCATCATCATTCTGCTGCTGTTTGCCGTGCAGACCTTCCCACAGCAGAGGCAGAACTCCGCCTATCAGGCATACATACGTAAATACAAGGACATTGCCATAGAGCAGATGCTCCGCCATAACATCCCAGCCTCCATAACCCTTGCTCAGGGACTGCTGGAAAGTGGGGCAGGGCGCAGTTCGCTTGCGACACGTGGCAATAACCATTTCGGGATAAAGTGCCATGACTGGACAGGACCGTCAATGAGACGCGATGATGACGAGAGAAACGAGTGCTTTCGCGTTTACAGAAACGCCAGAGAGAGTTATGAAGACCACAGCGTATTCCTGAAAAAGAAACGTTACTCCTCCCTCTTCTCGCTGCGAAGGACAGACTATAAGGGATGGGCACGAGGACTGAAAGCGTGTGGTTACGCTACAAATCCACAGTATGCCTCACGACTTATAGACATAATAGAAACCTATGGACTTGATAAATACGACAAGGCGAGCAGTTATGACCGTTTTATTGCTAAGCATGAAGGCACGGTTATAGAGGGGTATGCAGCACACGTTATAGACTATCGCAACAAGAACTACTATGTAGTGGCTCGCAATGGAGACACGTTCGCATCAATAGGAAAGGAGTTTGACGTGAGTGCGAGGAAACTTGCCAGATATAATGAACGTGACAAGAAAGACGTGTTGCATAACGGAGACATAGTGTATCTTAAGAAAAAACGCAGTGGAGCAGAGAAGATATACAAACGGAAACCGCATATTGTGAAGGCAGGAGAAAGCCTGTATGACATCTCACAGAAATATGGAATACGCCTAAAATACCTTTACAAGAAGAATAAACTGTCTCCGGACTACGTACCGAGGGTAGGTGACGTGCTGAAAGTGTATTGACACGGCGGTAAGGTGCGATTCCTGTACAAAAATTTGTAGGAGTAAAAAAAAAGTATTACCTTTGCGTTTCATATAATGAGGTATAAAATACCCCATTGTCACCCATAGCATAAAAAATAAAACACAGATAGATAATAATGGAACTTGCAAGTAAGTATTCTCCACAGAACGTGGAAACGAAGTGGTACCAGTATTGGATAGATAACGGACTTTTTACCAGTAAGCCCGATGGACGCGAACCCTTCACAGTGGTAATACCACCACCGAATGTGACTGGTGTGTTGCACATGGGACATATGCTCAATGAGACCATTCAGGATATTCTTGTGCGTAAGGCAAGACTTGACGGTAAGAACGCCTGTTGGGTGCCAGGAACTGACCATGCTTCTATCGCAACAGAGGCAAAGGTGGTGAAGAGACTTGCCGAGAATGGGATAAAGAAAAGTGACCTAACACGTGAGGAGTTCTTGAAACATGCGTGGGACTGGACACATGAACACGGCGGAATAATACTAAAACAGTTGCGCCGGCTTGGTGCGTCATGCGACTGGGACCGCACCGCATTTACCATGGATGAGAAACGTTCAGAATCTGTATTGAAGGTGTTTGTGGACCTATACGATAAAGGTCTTATATACCGTGGTATGAGAATGATAAACTGGGACCCGAAGGCGCAGACAGCATTGTCAACAGAAGAGGTAGTTTATCGTGAGGAAAAATCAAAACTCTATTATCTGAAATATTATGTCGCAGATCAGGAAACGGTAAAACCTACTGGCGAAGAGAGTGAGGTAATACACAAAGATGATAAGGGATATTATGCCGTTGTTGCTACAACGCGTCCAGAGACGATAATGGGTGACACAGCAATGTGTATCAACCCCAAAGACCCTAAGAACCAATGGCTAAAAGGACACAAGGTTATAGTACCGCTCGTGGGTAGGGTGATACCAGTGATAGAGGATAGATACGTTGATATTGAGTTTGGTACAGGCTGTTTGAAGGTAACGCCAGCACATGATGTGAACGACTATAATCTCGGGAAGATACATAAATTGGAGACCATAGACATCTTCAATGCTGACGGAACAATATCAGAGGCTGCAGGAATGTATGTGGGCATGGATAGAATGGAGGTGCGTACGCAGATAGCAAAGGACCTCGGTGAGGCACAACTGTTGGAGAAAATAGAGGACTATGACAACAAGGTGGGTTATTCAGAGCGCAACCCTGACACAGCGGTAGAGCCTCGTCTGTGCATGCAGTGGTTCCTGTCTATGCAGCATTTCGCAGACATAGCATTGCCACCAGTACTTAATGGCGAGATAAAATTCTACCCGGCAAAGTATATAACCACATACAGAAACTGGTTAGAGAATATACAGGATTGGTGTATCTCACGCCAGTTGTGGTGGGGACATCGCATACCAGCATACTATCTTCCATCAGCAGAAGGAGAGGAAGAGCGTTATGTTGTAGCCATGACAAAGGAGGAAGCATTGGAAAAGGCACGTAGTAAGTACGGTATGCCTGAGTTATCAATGGACGATCTTAGGCGTGATGAGGATGCACTTGACACTTGGTTCTCCTCATGGCTGTGGCCTGTATCGCTTTTTGACGGCATAAACAATCCTGGAAATGAGGAAATAAAGTATTATTATCCTACTTGCGACCTCGTTACAGGGCCTGATATTATCTTCTTCTGGGTAGCACGTATGATTATGGCTGGTGAGGAATACATGAAGGATGTACCTTTCCGTAACGTTTATTTCACGGGTATTGTGCGTGACAACCTCGGTCGTAAGATGTCAAAACAACTTGGTAACTCACCTGATCCGATAGCACTTATTGACAAGTACGGTGCGGACGGTGTGCGCATGGGAATGTTGCTTGCAGCACCAGCAGGTAATGACATACTCTTTGACGAATCCCTTTGCCAGCAAGGTATGGCGTTCTGTAACAAGATATGGAATGCGTTTAGACTGGTACAGGGGTGGCAAACGGCAGACATAGAACAGCCGGTGTCAAATAAAAAGAGTATTGAATGGATGAATGTAAAAATCAAGTCTTGCTACAAGGAGATAAATGATGACTATTCAAAGTATCGCCTTAACGAGGCATTGATGGCCGCATTCAAATTGTTTACAGATGAGTTCTCTGGCTGGTATCTTGAAATGATAAAGCCAGCTTATCAGGCTCCGATAGACAAGGAGACACTGGCAGCAACACTGGGAATATTTGACAAACTGCTACATATAATACATCCGTTCATGCCTTTCATAACAGAAGAGTTGTGGCAACATATCGCTGACAGAAAAGAAGGAGAGTCTTTGATGGTGTCAGTGTGCAAACTTGATGAGCCAACAGAGGCAGAAAAGAATCTTCTTGCCCAGTATGACGAGGCAAAACAGGTTATATCAGGTGTGCGTGGCGTTCGTCAGACTAAGAATATAGCGCCTCGTGAACCGTTGCAGTTGCAGGTAGTTGTGACAGGCGAGGACGATAAGGTAGTGACGAAATGTCCGGCTTTGGGACCCATTATCAAAAAGATGGCAGGGTTGTCAGATATAGAATACGTTGCTCAGAAGGGGGAGGGTTCAAGTTCTTTCATGATAGGAACACGAGAATATGCCGTACCTCTCGGTGACCTTATTGATGTTGAGGCTGAGATAGCGAAGGCAGAGGCAGAACTGAAGCACCTGCGTGGCTTTATAGTAGGTGTGCAAAAAAAACTTGCCAACGAACGATTCGTAGCCAATGCACCAGAGGCTGTGGTGGCACTTGAAAGAAAAAAGGAGCAAGACTCTTTGGAAAAGATTGCTGCTTTGGAACAGACAGTAGAAGAATTGAAGAAACAAAAGTAAACATGTAATAATAACTGCCTATGTAAGAAAGGATAAAGTCATGGACAAAATATCTTTGTTTGAGAGACATTCGTTAACATCATGTGTGTGCGAGGGATATTCTTTCCTTGCCAAGCAGTTGTTTCTTGTGGTCAGGGTGTTGATTCCCTATTTCACAATAGCATCGTTATTAGGCGTTTTGTCATACGCATATAACGTAAAACTAAATGTTGCTGTGATGGCGCAGGAGACGGTATCACTTCAAGAGATACTTGTAGCCATGGTGTTGTTTACCCTTACATGGCTTGCAGTTGTTATTGCTAAGGCGAGGATGTTCTTGATGTTCAGACGTCTAACAGCACTTGAACTCCCTAAGCCAGAAGACGTTTCCGTTACGAAGGTGACAATGTGGAAACGTTCTCTGTTACGTACCATGCAGTTGGCATGGCGCAGTATGCCATATTATATATGGGTATTGGTGCTATATATGCCAGGCTTTCCAATTTTAGAACCATGTGTTATGTATATCAGTGGGTTGTCAATGGAGTACAAGATACTTGCCGTATGTGGCATAGTGTTGCTTGGTATAATCCTGACAGTATTCCTTACACCTATTATATATACGTTCTATTGCAGGATGATGAAACCTTCAAACGTGACGGGTGACGCTGAACAAATGCGGGCATTTGACTTTAAGGAAGCATATAAGAAAGGCTTTCACCATAAGGGTAAGATATTCTTTCTTACGTTATGGAGTTCGTTCCTATATACAATAGCCTGTTTTGTTCTACTTCTCCCTGCTATAGTGGCGACAGAAGCGTACCTAAGTAGTGTGGAAAGCAATGTGAATTTCGGTGATACAGTGTTGATACCTGTTGCTGGTTATGTCTTCATGTTCGTTGCAGGAGTTATAGCTGTGACGTTTTGTGCGCTGTTATCCGTGGCTTTCAGTGCATCAATAATGTACCTTTTCGGTGATATTTATTCTAAGGATAAGTAACAAAAATAATCGTATATTTTGAAAAAAGTTCTTTTTATAGACCGTGATGGCACCTTGATTAAGGAGCCAGAGGATGAGCAGATAGACGCTTTTGAGAAGCTTGCCTTTGTGGAAGGCGTTTTCCGTAACCTTTCTTTCATACGCAAGAACCTTGACTTTGAATTTGTGATGGTATCAAATCAAGATGGACTTGGCACAGAGTCATTCCCAGAAGATACCTTCTGGCCAGTGCACAACTTCATTATGCAGACCTTAAAAGGTGAGGGCATAGAGTTTGATAATGTGCTTATCGACCGCCATTTTCCCGCAGATAATCATCCATGTCGTAAGCCAGGAACGGGTATGTTGAAGGAATACATAGAGAATCCAGAGTATGATATTGCAGGTTCTTACGTCATAGGAGACCGTGATACAGATGCGCAACTGGCCGAGAACCTTGGCTGTAAATCCCTTATCCTCGGTAAAGACGGAATGAAATGGGAGAAGATAGCAGAGATTCTTTTTGCTGGTGAGCGCATAACAGAGATTGTTAGAACTACAAAGGAGACCGACATAACGGTGCGATTAAATCTTGATGGTACAGGAAAATGTGACATAAAGACGGGCTTGGGCTTCTTTGACCATATGTTAGAGCAGATAGGACGTCACGGAATGATGGACTTGTACGTCAGGTGTAATGGTGACTTATACGTTGATGAGCATCATACTATAGAAGATACAGGCATAGTTTTGGGTGAATGTATAATAAAGGCCCTTGGAGATAAGCGTGGAATAGAGCGTTATGGTTACTCATTACCGATGGATGATTGTCTTGCACAGGTATGTCTTGACTTCGGTGGAAGACCGTGGTTGGTGTGGGATGCAGAATTCAAGCGTGAGAAAATAGGAGAGATGCCTACCGAGATGTTCCATCACTTCTTCAAAAGTGTGAGTGATTCAGCCAAAATGAATCTTAACGTCAAGGCTGCTGGAGAAAATGAACATCACAAGATAGAAGGCATATTCAAGGCATTTGCACGCAGTATTCGTATGGCAGTAAAGAGGGATATATACCATTACCAATTACCATCAACAAAGGGTGCGCTTTAAGTGTGCCCTTTATATTGCGGTTAAAAAATGCTAAATGTACAGCAAAAGGGTGCTGATACTTTTTGATTTCAATGTTTTTTGTTAACTTTGCAATGTTAACGTAATATTTTTTGGGGAAGCACATGATTTGAATAGCTAAACTAACTACTTAATAAAAGCACAAAAACAAAATGGCAAAACTACCAGCATTAAATGCTCGCACTGCGCCAAAGAGCGTGATGCCTGAGAGAATTATTCAGTTTGGAGAGGGCAACTTCCTCCGCGCTTTCGTTGATTGGATTATCTGGAACATGAACCAGAAGACAAACTTCAATGGTTCTGTCGTTGTTGTACAGCCTATTGAGCGCGGTATGGTTGACTGGCTTAACGGTCAGGATTGCCTTTATCATGTGAACTTGCAGGGTCGTCTCAACGGTGAGGCAGTCAATTCTCTCACACGAATTGATACTATCAGTCGTGCTATCAATCCTTACTCACAGAACTGGGCATATAAGGCTCTTGCAGAACAGCCAGAGATACGCTTCGTTATTTCCAACACTACGGAGGCAGGTATCGCCTTTGATGACACATGTAAACTGTCTGACGCACCAGCTTCTTCTTATCCTGGTAAGTTGACGCAGTTGCTTTACTATCGTTATAAGGCATTTGACGGTGATCCAAAGAAGGGCCTTATCATTATGCCATGTGAACTTATATTCCTTAACGGACACCATCTTAAGGAGTGTATCCGCCAGTATATCGAGTTATGGAAGGACGATATGGGTGCTGATTACGAAGGGTTCAAGGAGTGGTTTGAGAAGTACAACTATGTATGTGCAACCCTCGTTGACCGTATTGTACCAGGCTTCCCACGTAAGGAGATAGCAGAGATACAGGAGAAGGTAGGTTATGGTGACAATCTCGTAGTACAAGCTGAGATATTCCACCTGTGGGTTATAGAGAAGGCAGAGAACATGACGTGTGAGGAGTTGCGTGCAGAGTTCCCGGCTGAGAAGGCAGGACTTAATGTCCTTATTGCAGAGTCAGAGGCTCCTTACCATGAGCGTAAGGTGACATTGCTCAATGGTCCTCATACAGTTCTTTCACCAGTGGCATATCTTTCAGGCATAAACATCGTCCGCGATGCCCTTCATGACGATGTAGTAGGCAAGTATATAAAGAAGGTTCAATATGACGAACTGATGCAGACACTAAACCTTCCTATGGAAGAGTTACAGCAGTTTGCTGCAGATGTACTTGAGCGTTTCGATAATCCGTATGTTGACCATCAGGTAACGAGCATCATGCTCAACTCTTTCCCGAAGTTCCAGGCTCGCGATCTCCCAGGAGTAAAAACTTATTTGGAGCGTAAAGGTGAGTTGCCAAAGGGTCTTGTGTTCGGTCTTGCAGCCATCATTACATATTATAAGGGTGGTACACGTGCTGACGGTGCGCCTATCCAGCCTAATGATGACCAGAAGATTATGGACCTCCTTGCAGAACTTTGGGCAACAGGAGACACTCGTAAGGTTGCAGAAGGTGTGCTTGGCGCTGTTGATCTTATATGGAAGGAACAGGGCAATATCAATGAAGTGGCAGGTCTCACAGACCTCGTTACAGAGTACCTTGACCTCATTCAGAAAAAGGGTATGTATGAAGCAGTGAAGACAATACTGTAAGACAAAATCATATAACACATAAACAGTGAATCAAGAACAAGGGCAGATAATTGTTAATGGGAATTTCGTGCCTTGTTCTTGATTCTTTTTTTTAATACTATAATAAGTTGCAGAACACTTTGGCGGCCCTTGCCGCAAAATACGAGAATAGGGATTTTATAGTAGGAGACCCCTCATGGTTCATGCATCAGGTAGAAGGAACCGCAAATAAGGAGGTCTTAGCCTTTGTGGCGGCAAGTCTCAGTTATGGTAGTCGCAGTCAGTTCCTTCCAAAGATACAGTTCTTGCTTGACAGCAGCAACAACAGGTCACAGACTTTCTATGAGTGGATTAGGGCTGGTACGTTTAAGTTAGATGTCCCAGATGAGCCAGAACGTTGTTTTTACAGGCTTTATACATATAGTACTATGCACAAGATGTTATGTGCATTACAAGAAATGCTTGTAGAATATGGTACTATAAAGAATTACATTGAAGCATCTTCTACTGTTCGTCCACTGACGTGTATGGCTGCTATTGAGGCCATAGTGAGATACTTTTCAGTACGAGGCATAGAGGGTATAATACCTAAGAATACAAAGTCTTCATGTAAGCGTATCTGTATGTTTCTGCGTTGGATGGTGCGTGATGGCTCTCCTGTTGATATAGGACTGTGGAGTGACATAATAGACAAGCGCACGTTGATAATACCTATGGATACCCACGTGTTGCAGGAAGCCAGTCGTCTGGGTCTTATTTCGTATAAGGTGGCCAGTATGTCTTCTGCTGTAAGACTGTCGGAACGGTTGCGTGAGGTGTTTCCTGATGACCCTCTCAAGGGTGATTTCGCCCTTTTCGGAGTGGGTGTTTCAGGATAAAAAGGGTTAACCCAAATTGGTCATTATACCGCTGATAACTATTTTTACATATATTACAGTGGCTTTTCAGTTCCTTTACGCTCCTCTATGCCCCATCTTGTGTCCCGCTTCATCTCGCCATAGCCCGCTATGCCTTCTATGAAGCGTTACACAATCTGGCACATAGATAAGCGAAATAATCAGAAATCTAATGACTGATTTTGAATAAAAGGTTGCCACAAAGTGTTATATAAGTCACTGTGAGGCAACCTTTTATCCTTCTTCTATTGTTTCTTTTAGTAGTTTACTTCTTCAACAGGTCACGAATCTCCGTGAGAAGTTTCTCCTCTGCTGAAGGTTCTGGCTCTGGTGCGGGAGCAACTGGTGCTTCCTTTCTTTTCTTTATGTTGTTTATGCCTTTTACCAGCAGGAATACGCACAGCGCAATAATTGTAAAGTCAATGATTGTCTGTATGAAACTTCCGTAGTTAATAGTAGCGGAAGCCATCTCAACTCCAGCAATTTTCTCTGCTGGCAGTGTTACTTTCAGGTCGCTGAAGTTCACTCCACCGATAACCCAACCAATAGGAGGCATAATGATATCGTTCACAATGCTTGTGACAATCTTTCCAAATGCGCCACCTATGATTACACCTACAGCCATGTCAATGGCATTACCTTTAACAGCGAATTCCTTGAATTCTTGAATAAATTTACCCATATTTTTCTATTGTAAATAAAATAAATAGTGATTTCTTGTGCAAAATTAAAAAAAAATTCGTAACTTTGCACCCGATAACAGTAAAAAAGTGCTCTTTACATGAGAAAATATTCTCTGGAGCATACTTACTAAGTATATATTTAGACGTTGGGTAACGCAAAATAATTTTTTTGTAAAGAGATTTATTCACATTATTAACAAACAAAACAACAATGGCAACAAAAGTTGGTATTAATGGATTTGGCCGTATCGGTCGTTTCGTTTTCCGCGCTTCTCAGAACCGCGATGACATTGAGGTAGTAGGTATAAATGACCTTTGCCCAGTAGATTATCTCGCCTACATGCTTAAGTATGACACAATGCACGGTGCATTTGAGGGTACTATTGAGGCAGATGTTGAGAACTCAAAACTCATCGTTAACGGTAAGGCTATCCGCGTAACAGCAGAGCGTAACCCAGCTGACCTTAAGTGGGATGAGATTGGTGCTGAGTATGTAGTAGAGTCAACAGGTCTTTTCCTCACACAGGAGAAGGCACAGGCTCACATTCAGGCAGGTGCTAAGTATGTTGTTATGTCCGCTCCTTCTAAGGACGCAACTCCTATGTTCGTATG
>JALFNY010000123.1 GCA_022774105.1 Prevotella sp. | reverse complement strand
GAAACCTTGTTGAAGACGTCATGTACAAGGGCGTCATTCCATGTTGCTGCCATCATCATGGTTATGGGGAAGACGGTGCTGTAGCCGTTGCGCCCCACGCCGTGCAGTCCTTCGCTCCACCATTCATACATCGGTATGTGCAGTCGTTCCACGGCTTTGCTGCCGTTCATCATTATCTGTGCCTTCTCTTCCAGCGTCAGACGGCGACAGAGGTCTTCTGCTCTTTGACGGGCAGGGAGGGCTGGGTCTTGGTAGGGCTGCATCTCTGCCTTGCTCACTTTGTAGGGAATGGCTTTCTGAGCCTGTGCCGCAGTGCCGAGAAAGAGGGCTGCTGTGGCGAGTAATAGTCGGATTTGCATTATGTTATTAGTTTTGTAGATTATGGTTAGTGATTCTTACGGACGGTGGTCGGTGATGGTGCAAAGGTAGTGAATAATTGTTGATTACGCAACCTGTTGTGGTAAGTTTCCTCTTTTTTACCACCTTAATGGAATAAAATAACCCCTCTTATGGAATAAAATAACCCCCTGTCAGTGATATCTTCCCCGTGTTGTTGTTATGTCGCCAATGGTTGTCGGTACTTTATTACAGTGCCTTTTCTGCCTCTTCTCACTGCTTTGTGCGCCTGATTGTGTCATGCTTAACCTTGTCATGGCTTGTTGTGCCTTGTGTGGGGCATGGTGCAGTCTGGTGCGTTGTTATGTGAAATGAGGGGTTCTCTAATGAGGGGCTTGTGATAAAGGGGTGTTGATTGCACGGTAAAAGGGTGCTGATTGCATTGTAATCGGGTGCTGATAGTGGTGTAATCAGCACCTGTTTACCGCCTGACCTGCAAGAAGGCAGGGTGCCACGGGGTGGGGTTTGTGAATTACGTAACTCTCTTCCTCTCTTTTCGCGGTGGTTATAGGTTGCCTTGCGCACTGTTGCTGCGCGTCATTTCATGTGTGACAGGAACGCTTTTGCGGAGCCGAATTTCAGGAAAAGGTCAAGGCGTATGGGTATGTGTCGTTGGTCATCGGTGACAAAGAAGCGTACTATCTCCTTGTCTTTACCGTCCTCCTTCTCTATGTATGACAGTATCAGGCAGGGGTATTTCTGGTCGTTGTCAGCCTTTATGGTCTTTTTCCCGCGGTAAATCAGTTTTGCCTTTGTCAGTTCCTCGCCACCGGCTATGTCGAGAGGCACTACGTGTCCCTCCTTCCACCCTTTCGTTTCGAGGTTGCGAACGCGCTGGAAACTGTTGAGCATATCTGATACACAGCGGTTGTAGAGGTGCTTGGCGGTGTGTATGTCACCACTGGCGGTGAGGTGACGCTGCGTGGTCTGACACTTGCCGGCAGGGTATGTGTACCATACTTCGTCCACATAGTACCGCTTTCCCTCGCTGGCTCCTTTCCTATAATATAGTGGTGTCAGTTCGGGTGTGAAGTAAACCATTATCGTATCTCTCATGCGGAAGTAACGGTCAATGGTCTTTGAGGTCTTGGTGACAAGGCTTGTGCGGTAGGCTTGGGTGCCTTTATAGGGTATCTGGGTGGTTATAAGACTTGCTGTTCCGGCTTTTAGCCAGATGAATTTCCAGTTGAAGTAGAGGTTGTAGTTTATTGTTTCGCTGCCTCTGAACGCCTTGTTCTCGTAGGTACACTGGGCGTTTGTCGTGCTGTGCGCATTGTTTCCGGGCAGGGGCAGCAGCAGTATGGCGGTGAATATGATGGCGAGAAGGCGTGTCATGGCGGTTGTTGTGTCGTTTAGTGGTCTGGTTGTTTGGCGGTTTGGTGGCCTGATTGTTTGGTGGCCTGGTTGTTGGGGCCTTTCGTGTGGGCTGCGATAGCGGTGTTATTGCATCGGTGCCGGTATTCCCTTTTCTGCTGCTCGCTGTGCGTTGCGGTTCTGTATTCTCTTCTCCTTGTCCGCTTTCTGTTTCTTTATGGCGTCAGGTTTCTGCCTGTCCAGCGGCAGGGCGGTGAGGTTCCATTCCTTGGTTATGTCCCATTTTGGCTTTATCTCCACAACGTTGTTGTAGTAATACACCTCTTCAGGCTGTGTGTCTGTGAGGTAATTGCCTGTGTCCCACACACCGTTTGCATTGCGGTCAATGATGGCTCTCATGTAATATGTTCCGCCGTTGAGGTAATAGAACTCCGCCGTCCCGTCTTCTACGGGTTGTGTGCGCAGTGGTTTGTCGCCGCTGTCAAGTAGTTGTATCAGCACTACGGGCTTTATTCCGCGCTTCCGTGTGGCTGCTGCGCTGTTGTCATCATACCTCACGTTGACGAAGAGTGAGCCGAACTCGTCTAATTGTCGCACCCTCAGGCCGGTCTTGTATGGCTCTGATGTGTGGCCGTAGATGTCCTCAAAGGCCAGTGTGTCAATCTCAAACGAGTATTCAGCACCGGGTATCCATTCTGAAATCACTTCCCAGTTGCGGGGCAGTGAGTCCTCTGTTGCTATCTCACTTGTCGTCACTGGCTGGAAGAGGAACGGCGCGCGATACCATAATGAGTCCTGCATGACGTACAGATGTACGGCCTCACGCTCTATCTTCACCATCGGATAGGGGAACGTTATGCTTAAAGATGCGTCGGGAGTGATGTTTTGTTGGAAGTTAAACTTTGGCTGCAAGCGTGGTTGTGGCATCACGGTGTCGAGTGGTTCATCGTCGTCTTTGAGGCGTTTGCGACGTTTTTCCATCTTTTTCTGCCATTCTTTGATTTCTTCTCCCTTCAACTTCATGCGGCGTTCGTATGGTATTTTCGGTAGTATCTCTAGCGTGTCGGTGGTCATTGTCAACATTCCTACGCTGTCGTTCACCAGTGTCTGCATCTCTATTTGCAGTGTGTCCTGGTTTACAAGGGCCGTGTCACGCAGCCAATAGGTCACGGTATCGCCTTTCAGCGACGGCTCTATGGCGAAGGCGTTGTGGTCGTTGAAGTTGAGACCACGCAGTCTTGGCAGCCTTTCTTTGGTGTAGTTGAGGCCTAATCTGTTGAGGGCCACGGTGTCGTTAGGTACTGGTGCTGTGAAGAATAGTGTGAATCTGTCTGCTTCTGTGCGGTCAGCCTTGATGAAATACCTGTTGTTTGTGGTGTGGGTGAAGGCTCGCAGCACTATGTTGTCGGGCACATAGTGGTTGTATTTCACGCGGTTTATGTCCTTGATGTGTATCTCGTCCGCCCATATCGTGTCCTGGCGGGTGTCTATAAAGACGCTTGGCGTGATGTGTTCGTGTGAGAATGACATTACTTCTGACAGCGCGCTAAAGCGGTAGTTGCCGTCCATGTCTTGCAGAGCACCTATTGTATATGTTCCGGGTGCTATGCCTTTTATCACGAAATGACCGCGTGAGTCGGTGCGGGAGACGCGTATGAAGGTGGGTGCGGGAATGGAATCGGGGGTTAAGGCGTTTGTGTTTGCTGTACTGTCGGTTGGTTGTTGTGTTGTGACAGCGTTGCTGTCGGGCAGTGCGTAGAGGCCAACGAGTATGCCTTTTATTGGTTCTAAGTCTTCGGAATTGAGCACAGTGCCTGATACTTCCAGTGTGTCTATGGTGTTACCTGTTGAGAAACTGTATGTATAGTTGCCCAACGGGTTGCTCTCGTTGTTGTCGGATATGGCGTCAGAGAAGTCTATTGTGTATGTGGTATTGGCTTGCAGGGTGTCTTGTAGGGCCACGGTGATGTACTTGCCGCGTGTCTTTATTTCTGGCATTTCCATCTGTGGGGGTGATACTACGACTTTTTCTGACGGGTTATCTATTTTTACGAACTCGTTGAAGTATATGCGTACTTTGCGTTCTTTTACCTCTGTTCCTTTGTCGGCGGGTGTTGCTGATACTACGTGTGGTGGTGTTTCGTCAAACCATCCGCCGTCTGGTGAGCCCATACGGGCGCATGATGTCATGACGAGGGCCATGATTATTGCGAGCGTCAGGGATAGTATTGTGTGGCGGTAGTGCCTCATTGGTTGGTGGTTTTATGGTTTGTGGGTGTGTTGCGGACTGTTTTTCTGTGTCAGTTCATTGCCAGAAGTTCTTCTATGTGCTTTCTGTTGTTTGAGAGTCTTGGTACTTTATGCTGTCCGCCCAGTTTGCCTTTGGAGCGCAGCCAGTCGTTGAATAGTTCTGGACGGGCTTTTACCAGTTCCAGTGGTTGTAGTGTTATGTTTTTGAATCGCTTGGCTTCGTAGTCGCTGTTGACTTGTTGTAGTCTTTCGTCGAGCAGTCTTGCGAACTCGTTTATGTCCTTGGGTTCTTTGTTAAATTCTATTATCCACTGGTGTCGGCAGTGTGCTTCTTCGTCCATAAAGACTGGTGCTGCGGTGTATTCGCTTACTTCTGCTCCTGTTTTCTGGCAGGCATAGAGCAGTCCTTTCTCTGCGTTATCTACTATAAGTTCTTCTCCGAAGGCGTTGATGAAGCTTTTGGTGCGTCCTGTTATGATGAATTTGTAGGGTTTTACTGATGTGAATTTCACGGTGTCTCCTATCATATATCTCCACAGTCCGCATGAGGTTGAGATTATCATTGCGTAGTTTTTCTCTGTTTCTACGCCTTCTAATGGCACTACTTTGCTGCTGTCTGTCAGTTGTCCTTCGTCGTCTATGGCGTCCATTGGTGCGAATTCGTAGTACACGTCGTAGTCGAGCATCAGGAGCATTGATGGGTCTGCGGGGTCGTTTTGTATTCCGAAGAAGCCCTCGGAGGCGTTGTAGGTCTCCATATAGTTCATTCCGGGCTTGGTTATCAGTTGCTCATATTGCTTGCGGTAGGGCGTGAATGATATGCCGCCGTGGAAGAATACTTCCAGGTTGGGCCATACTTCTTCCAGGTGTTGCTTGCCTGAGAGTTCCATGACGCGTACGAGTACTGACATCATCCATGATGGTACGCCTGAGATGTTGGTGACATTCTTCTTCAGACACTGCTTGGCTATGAGGTCACGTTTTACTTCAAAGTCGCTTATCAGGGCTGTTTTCTTGTCTGGTACCCTTACAAGGTTGACCATGGGGCTGATGTTTTCTATCAGTATTGCTGACAGGTCGCCAACGAGTGAGCCTTCTACGTTGTAGTTAGGTATGTGTGAACCGCCGAGTATCAGGGCTTTACCGTCGAACAGCCGGCTCTTGGGGTTGTTTTGAAGGTACATTGCCACCACGTCAGTTCCGCCTGCGTAGTGTATGCGGTCAAGGCCTTTGCGTGATACGGGGATGAATTTTGACTTGTCATTGGTGGTGCCTGAGGATTTGGCATACCATTTCACCGTGCCTGGCCAGAGTATGTCTCTGCCGCCGTGGCGCATGATATCTATGTAGTCTTTTAGTTCCTCGTAGGTGTTTACGGGGACGTTGAGGCGGTAATCTTCGTAGTTTTTCGTGGCTGAGAAGATGTGTTCACGGCCGTATCTGGTGTCTTTGGCGGTCTTGATGAGGTGTTGCAGCACGTCTTCTTGTAATGCCAGCGGACGGGTGAAGTGTCCTTCCAGTTCTTTTTGACGTTCGCGAAAGGCGAGTTTCGCTATCGTTGTAATGCCCATGTCTTTTTTTTGATGTTTCTTGTGACTTGCAAAGGTAAGTAGTTTTTCTGTATAAAAGAAATATGTT
>JALFNY010000173.1 GCA_022774105.1 Prevotella sp. | reverse complement strand
GTTGCGACCTTTCTCACCTGCCTATCAGTGCACCCGTGCCGTGGTGTAGGGACTCTTTCTACCTCACGGAACGCCCCGATTTCACCCTTGACCCACTGCTTCATGCCGGGGCTTACTACGTACAAGAGGCAGCATCAATGTTTCTTGACAGAGTGATAGCACAACACTGCCCCGACAGTTTCTTTGCCAATAACGCAGCAGCACTGGACCTTTGCGCAGCACCAGGCGGCAAAAGCACACTGCTAAGAGCCGCTCTGCCAGAGCGAGTACTGCTTATGAGCAACGAGCCCGACCGCAGAAGGGCAAACATTCTGATGGAGAACATACAGAAACAAGGGCACCCCAACGTCATAGTAACCAACAACCTCCCCAAGGACTATGCAAAGGCAGGACTGCTGTTTGACCTCATTCTGACTGACGTACCATGCTCCGGTGAGGGACTGTTCCGTAAAGACAAGGGGACAATAAGCGAATGGAGCCTGCAAAACGTTATAAAATGCGCAACACTGCAACGCTCAATAGTGGAAGATATATGGCCGTGCCTCAAAGCAGGAGGCATACTGGTTTACAGCACCTGCACCTTCAACTCTCACGAGGACGAAGAGAACGTAAGATGGATAGCAGAGGAACTGGGTGCAGAAATGCTCTCTGTTGACTGTGAAAACGACTGGAACATCACCTCGTCACTGCTCCCCGACTGGCAAGCACCTGTATATCGCTTCATTCCCGGCATCACTCGTGGCGAGGGGTTGTTCATGGCTGTGCTGCGAAAAAGCACTGACAACACAGACAGAAATATGGTGACAGACCGTCGCAAGGCCCTCTCAAAAATGCGTATCATAAGTGATGGCAAGCCCGTGGGCACACAAAAGGGCAAGAATATGATACCAGCACACGCGGAAGCACTGCTCACTACCCTGCCCCACGACAAGTACCCACGTGTGGAACTGTCACAGAACGAGGCACTGCGATACCTGCACCATGAGACAATTGTACTGCCACAGGAGACACCGCGAGGCTTTGTTATAGTGACATACGGGGCACTACCACTCGGTTTTGTGAAGAATATAGGCAACAGAGCCAACAACCTTTACCCGCAAGAGTGGAAAATACGGAAGATGATATAATCCATATTATTTCTGAACCCACCGCAGCATAAAACGCAAAAGAGTGCTGATAACATCGTAATCAGGTGTTGATTGCAGTGTCATCAGCACTCTTTTACTGTGTTATCAGCACTCTTTTGTTACGGAGATGCGTATATACTTCATACATACACAGTTACCCCTCCTCACCTTACTTCGCCCTTTCCAGTGCCGAACGCTTGTCCCTGCTATAAGAACGATAGTCGTCTAACTCTATCTCCACATCAGGTTCAACCAGTGAGCAGGCATGAGGCAGACGGAACTTCTGGTACTTTATGTTCAGTCCCCGTGCTATCCACATCGACTCATAGTATGTCTGTATGGACAATATGCGTCTCGTCTCCTCGTCAATACCATCCTGATGATAAAGGTCAGAGGTGCGGAACAGCAGCGGAAGAGAGTTTACATCCACCATATAAGAGGTGTAGGTAAAGAGGAAATTGGAATCCGTCTTCAAGTGAACAATACCTCCGTCAACAAGAAAACGGCGGTAACGCTCCATGAAGTACGTAGAGGTCAGACGCTTACGTGGATTCTTCATCTGCGGGTCTGAGAACGTAAGCCATATCTCCTGCACCTCGTCCGCAGCAAAGAAACGATCTATTATCTCAATGCTTGTGCGCAGAAAAGCCACGTTCTTCAGCCCCTGTCTAAGGGCCTCCGTCGCTCCTGTCCACATTCTCGCGCCCTTTATGTCAACGCCTATGAAGTTAACGTCAGGATATAGGCGAGCCAGTTCCACAGTATATTCCCCCTTTCCACAACCCAGTTCCAGCACTATCGGATTGTCATTGTGGAAATACTGCTCCCTCCAATGCCCCTTCATGTCAAAGGGTACATCGTCAACCACGCTGTAAGGATATTGGAACACGTTGTCATAACGTTCCATATCAGCGAATTTTGCAAGTTTTCCTTTTCCCATAAACGTATGTATCGTTAGAATAGAAAAACCCTCCCCATCATTGCCTTGGCAAGTGTCAAAAGTAAGAATGGAGAGGGTTTAACAACTTATCTCAATGTGATTTACTTATAATGTCTCTGTTTTCAAGTCCTCATAGAAATGTGCGTGCGCCGT
>JALFNY010000170.1 GCA_022774105.1 Prevotella sp. | reverse complement strand
GGCGTTCGCCAGGTTGACGGCCGTCAAAGTAACGGGAATAATTTTCTATACCAGAGCAATGCCCCAATTCTTTTATCATTTCAAGGTCATATTCAACGCGTTCCTTAATGCGTTGAGCCTTAATGGTATCGCCTATGGAGTTAAAGTAATCAATTTGTTCTGTAAGGTCGTCTTGAATAAGCCTTACAGCGTGTTCCTGTTGCTCTTTAGTAGTAACAAAAAGATTGGCGGGATATATCTGATACTCATCAAAAGATGCGCTTCTGTGCATCGTTAGGGCTTCCAATTCATCTATTGCATCAATCTCATCGTCCCAGAATGTTATGCGCAATATCTTCTCACTGTATGCTGGTGCAATATCAACGGTGTCCCCTTTAACTCGGAACTCGCCACGTTTCAGTTCAATATCATTCCTTGTGTATAGCGCATCAACGAGTTTGCGCAGGAACTCGTTGCGCTCAATCCTCTGTCCCTTCTTGATTGTTATTATGCTGCCCTGCATGGCGGAAGGACCACCCATACCGTAGATACATGAGACAGACGAGACCACAATGACGTCTTTCCGGCCAGAGAGTAGGGCAGAGACAGCAGCAAGGCGCAGGCGGTCTATGTCATCATTGATGGCAAGGTCTTTCTCTATATATGTGTCGGTGGCCGGAAGATATGACTCTGGTTGGTAGTAATCATAATATGAAACGTAATACTCTACGGCATTATCAGGGAAAAAGGATTTCATCTCCTCGTAGAGTTGTGCGGCAAGTGTCTTGTTATGGCTGAGTATAAGGGTAGGTTTGTCCACCTGTTGTATCACGTTTGCCAGTGTGAATGTCTTGCCAGAACCGGTAACACCAAGCAGCACCTGTGCACGGTCACCACGCCTTATGCCCTCGACAAGTTGCGAGATAGCCTCTGGCTGGTCGCCAGTGGGACAGTATTGGGAAGTGAGATGAAAGTTACTCATTGGATAATGGAAGTTTACGTTTGACCACGCTGTCACTCTTGTTAATGCCTCAGATATTGGGGTTGTGGGTGCAAAATTAATCAATTTCTGTGTAATAAATGTTATAAATGTGCGATTTTTTGAGAAAAAAGTGCCGTTCGGCTTTGTCGTTAAAATAATAATGTGTAACTTTGCAACCGTATATTGTGTAACAGAAAAAACACCGTAGTTATATAGTCCAGTCGGGATACGTGGCAGGCAGTCAAAGAACAAAACGACGGGATGAACAGATAGAAAAAGATGAACAGGTATTTAGTGCTTCCAATAGTCTTCGCCACTATGCTCTTTGCCAGTTGTGCAAAGGAGTTTAATGCGGTGTATAAATCCTCAGATTACAGTTATCGCTATGAATATGCCAAGGAGCAGTATGCGCGTGGTAGTTACCAGCGTGCGTCACTGCTGCTGGGAGATATGGTAACAGTATTGAAAGGCACAGACAAGGGAGAAGAATGTCTGTTCCTGTACGGCATGGCAGCATATAACGGACGAGACTATGAGTCCGCAGCAGAGATATTCAAGAAGTATTATACATCATATCCTAAGGGCGTATATGCGGAACTCGCAGCATATAACATAGGCGAATGTCTGTATGCAACAGTGCCAGAGCCGCGTTTAGATCAGGCTCCAACATATCAAGCAATAAAGGCTTATCAGGATTTCTTGGACGTATTCCCTGGAAGTAGCCGTAAGGAGATGGCAGAGAAAAAACTCTATGAGTTGCAGGATAAACTCGTTTATAAGGAACTATTGAATGCAAGACTGTATTACAATCTCGGTACATATTTCGGCAACTGTGGCAATGACGGCGGCAATAACTATGATGCCTGCATCGTGACAGCACAGAACGCCTTGAAGGATTATCCCTTCACAACGTTGAGAGAAGAGTTTGCGGCACTTATAATGCGAAGCAAATATGCCTTGGCGGTGCACAGCGTGAAAGAGAAACAGATGGTACGTTTTCAAGACGCAGAAGATGAGTGTTATGGGTTTATTAACGAATACCCAGACTCAAAGGAAAGGGTTGCAGCTGAGAAATTAATTGAGAAATGCAAGAAGTACACCTCTGGAAACGAGGAAGAGGACTGATGCAAAGCGGAAAAGAATAACATAATGTAGAATATAATAAACAAAATAAAGAAATGGATTACAAGAAATCAAAAGCTCCGACAAACACCGTTACCCGTAATATCATGGAACTTTGCGAGGGAACAGGCAATATCTATGAGTCAGTAGCCATTATAGGTAAGCGCAGTAACCAGATAGCTGCTGACATCAAGCAGGAACTGAATAAGAAACTTGCGGAATTTGCCAACTATAACGATAGCCTTGAAGAGGTGTTCGAAAACCGTGAGCAAATAGAGATAAGCCGTTATTACGAGAAACTGCCGAAGCCAACGCTTATCGCTACAGAGGAGTTTCTTGACGGAGAGATATACTGGCACGACCCAGCAAAGGATGTCCGTGAGGATGATGAAGATGATTTCTAAAGAAGAACTCATAAACTATGTGGCAACGTAAACAGACTATATATCTGATATTGGTTGTGTTCCTGATGGTCATTGCAGTATTTCTCGCTGCTGACATCGTGTTAAAGGCCGGAAGTGGTGTTACTGCGGCTTTGGCAGCAGTGACAATCTTCAAGTATAATAACCGTCCTTTACAGATGAAGATGTGTATGGCTGGGCAGTTATTACTATTGGCTTGGGTATTGTACTTCGGTATAATCCACTTCTATGTAGATAAGGACGCACATAGACTGCCATTCTATTTGTGTCTGCCGATAGTGGCTTACATAATGTTCCGTATGGCACGCACAGGGATAAGACATGACGAAGAACTGGTACGCTCTGCTGATAGAATTAGATAAGGAATTATAAGATAAGGTGTATACAATGTTGAAAGACAGTGTTACACCTTATTTATATATAGAGAGACTATAAACCTAAATGACCTATAAACTTATGAAATTTGCCAATCTTGCCCTTACTACTGTGACGATATGCTCCACAGTAGCACTCACATCATGTGGAAACAGCATTAATCCTAACCCAAAAGAGGGGGAGGTCGTTACTGTTGACGTTGAAGATGCCACCTTTGAACTCGTATATGTTGCGCCAGGTTCTTTTACAATGGGTGCTACACCAGAGAATGAAGGCATTGACACATTCACAGAACTGCCTACACACCGTGTAACGCTGTCAAAAGGATTCTTCATAGGCACTACCGAGGTGACACAGGAACAGTGGGAGACAGTGATGGGTAACAATCCTTCTCATGTAAAGACATTTGCAGACAAGGAGGACAAGACGCTACCGGTCACGGATATAACATGGGCGGATGCCAATAGTTTTGTGAAAAAATTGTCAGAGAAGACAGGTTACAAGTTCCGTCTTCCGACAGAGGCAGAGTGGGAGTATGCTGCCCGTGGTGCTTCCAAGACGTTTAGCAGACAGTACTGTGGTTCGCAGTATCCTGATCAGGTAGCGTGCTTCTCCAAGACAAGTAACGGCACAAGTCATCCCGTGGGGCAGTTCAGACCCAATGAGATAGGTACTTACGATATGAGTGGTAACGTCTCAGAGTGGGTGAAGGACAACTTTGCCAACTACAAGGACAGTGCGCAGGTTGACCCATGTGTGATATTGTCAGACACATTAAGCCATGTGGCGCGTGGTGGTTCGTTCGCCAGTAAGATGAACCAGTGTCGCACCGCATCAAGAGAATACTACAAACCGGACGAGAAATCCGTAACAGTAGGTCTGCGAGTTGTTATGGAAAAAGAATAAAAAACAAGTTTTATCAGAATAAAAATAGCAAAATGTAAAAAGATAAGTAAAAAAAGTGACGAAATGTAATAAATTTTATTCATAATCCTTTGTGGAATAGAAAAAAATAATTACCTTTGCACTCGCAAACGGACAACAATACATCGTCGCTACTAAGAAACGTAGTGATATATACAACAACCAACAAATAAAAGAAAAGAAAATGAATGCACAGAAAGTGATTGAGAATCTTAAGATGAGATTCCCTAACGAACCAGAGTACATCCAGGCTGTTAGTCAGGTTCTCGGTACAATTGAAGAGGAGTACAACAAGCACCCAGAGTTTGATCGCGCTAACCTTATTGAGCGTCTATGTATTCCAGACCGTGTTATTGAGTTCCGCGTATCATGGGTAGATGACAAGGGTAATGTACAGACTAACATGGGTTACCGTGTGCAGCACAACAACGTGATTGGCCCATACAAAGGCGGTCTGCGTTTCCACCGTTCAGTAAATCTCGGTATTCTTAAGTTCCTCGCATTCGAGCAGACATTCAAGAACTCACTGACAACCCTTCCTATGGGTGGTGCAAAGGGTGGTTCTGACTTCTCACCACGTGGTAAGTCTGACGCAGAGGTAATGCGTTTCTGTCAGGCATTTATGACAGAACTCTATCGTCATGTAGGTGCTGACGAGGATGTACCAGCAGGTGACATCGGCGTAGGTGGCCGTGAGGTAGGTTATCTCTTCGGTATGTACAAGAAACTCACACACCAGTTCACAGGTATGCTTACAGGTAAGGGCCTTGAATTCGGTGGTTCACTTATACGTCCTGAGGCAACAGGTTATGGTAATGTGTACTTCCTCGTGAATATGCTTGCTACTCGTAACATCGAGTTGAAGGGTAAGACAGTCCTTGTATCAGGTTCTGGTAACGTTGCACAGTACACTACACAGAAGTGTATTGAACTTGGTGCAAAGGTTGTTACACTGTCAGACTCTGATGGTTATATCTATGATCCAGACGGTATAGACGCAGAGAAACTTGCATATGTAATGGAGTTGAAGAACGTTCAGCGTGGGCGTATCCGTGAGTATGCTGAGAAGTATGGTTGCAAGTACGTTCAAGGTGCAAAGCCTTGGGGCGAGAAGGGTGACATTGCTCTGCCTTCTGCAACACAGAACGAAATCAATGGTGAGGCAGCCAAGACCCTCGTTGCCAACGGTGTGATTGCTGTCTCTGAGGGTGCAAATATGCCTTCTACTCCAGAGGCAATCAAGGTATTCCAGGATGCCAAGATACTTTACTCTCCTGGTAAGGCTGCTAATGCTGGTGGTGTATCAGTATCAGGTCTTGAGATGTCACAGAACTCAGAGCGTCTCCGTTGGACTTCAGCAGAGGTTGACCAGAAGTTGCATGACATAATGAACGATATTCACGAGAACTGCGTTAAGTATGGTACAGAGCCTGACGGTTACATCAACTATGTTAAGGGTGCCAATGTAGCAGGTTTCATGAAGGTTGCCAAGGCAATGATGGCTCAGGGCATCGTTTGATTCTTGCGTTAGGATTCGTTCCGATATATGAATTAGAGGTGAATGTTACTTGCAGTAACATTCACCTTTTTGGTATGCTCAGCATGAGCAGTCCTTAAACCCATATTGATGGGGGGCTCGCACCCCAACCCCTCGGTGTTTTCAAGTATTAGATCTTACCTTTTCCTCTACCAGAGAATTGCAGTTCTATGTTGAACTTGCGGGGTTAATTGTTCCCTAAATGAGCCCCACCGGACATGAGTGTACGGCAGTGAACATTCATGAGAAGGTAAACGGTTTGGGATAATTCCATGACGGCAAGACCTTCACCATCTGTGCCCCTACATATATAGGCGCTTACATAGATTAATATATGCCCGAATACCGTGGTACGATG
>JALFNY010000160.1 GCA_022774105.1 Prevotella sp. | reverse complement strand
TTCCGTCCGAAGGGTAAGGCGAAATGCTTTGCAGGAGATGTGGGTTCAATTGGCATTGCCTTTATCCTGCTGTTCATGATCGGTCAGCTGATAATGAAGACTGGCGATGTGACGTATCTGATTTTCCTGTTGGTGTATGGTGTTGATGGTTGCCTGACTATCTGCCACCGAATCATGCTGCACGAGAACCTCGGAGAGGCACATCGTAAGCATGCGTATCAACTGATGGCGAATGAACTGAAGATTGGGCATGTGAAGGTTAGTTTGCTCTATATGGGAATACAGATGGCCGTGAGTCTCGGGTTCATCTACTTATGCCCCAATACGTCTCTCGCGCATTGGCTCTATCTGTTTGGCGCACTCCTGCTGCTTTCAGTAGCCTATGTGCTTTTCAAGAAGAAATACTACCATCTGCATGAGGAGTATCTTGCTTCTTTGAAACAAAAGTAAGAATAATAAAAGACAATAATATGATACAGATAGACAAACAACTCATTCGTGAGTTATTCGACACGGCTGTGGTGAACCCTCGACTTCGCATGAACTTCGACCTTCGCACTTCACCTGATGACGGAGGTCAGCGCATGCTGAATGCCCTCATGCCCGGAACTGTCGTTCCCATCCATCGCCACCCTCATAGTAATGAGACGGTAATCTGCCTCTCTGGCAAGCTGGTGGAGGTGATATACGAGGAGGAGGACATTGCCAAGGATTTCCCGATGGGCATGGATGCTCAGGACGTGCCTTCGGGCAAGCGATTCAAGGAGTCGGCTCGCTATATGCTCGACCCAAGCCATGGCAACTTCGGCTGTGTGGTGCCTGCCGGTGCATGGCATACGGTGGAGGTGCTGGAGCCAAGCGTCATCTTCGAGGCGAAGGATGGAAAGTATGGGGAGGACGGCAGCGAGTCTGACCAGTGGCTGCTGACTGACTGAGGAGTGATGTGCGACCCCTCTGGGGACGCTGTCTGTAGGCAAAGAGGATTGTGTTCCTCTTGTCGTTATTGTCTGCCACGAGTAGGGTGATATGCCCTTTTCTGGGCTTTATGTAAGAACGGTGGACTGGCGTTCTCTTGTCTGTAGAATCGCCAATCCACCGTTGCTTGTTGTTTGTTTGTGGTTGTTGTGGGGTTAGAAGGCCACTTTCTTGTTGTTTATTATGTATATGCCCTTTGTCACACTTCTTACTTGTTTGCCTGTAAGGTCATAGATTTTGTTTTCCCCTTCTTGTTCTTCCTTCTGTGCTTTTATTGCTTTTGCGTTGGTGTTTTGCTTGAAGGAGAAGGTGATTATGGCGTATATCTGTTTGTTTTTGCCTGCGGAGTCGATGTCACTTGTTGTTATCAGTGAGTTGTCAAACTTCAGCACGATGTTGTTTGTGGCGTTGAATCCGCTGGCTTTTGCCGTTACTGGTGTTTGTCCCTTTGTGCCTCCTGGGAATGTTACTGGGCTGTCCAGTACTGATTCTGCTGCTCCGTCTATGCAGATGTCTGTCAGTGTGATGGAGCGGTCGGCTGTGGTTGAGGTGTTGTTGCTTCTTGCCTCTATTGTGATGCCTGTTATAATGTATCCGTCGTTGACGTTGAAGGTTATGGTGTTGTTGTTGTTTCCTGTGCGTATCTTCAGGTAATCACCGCTTGTTGAGGCTGTTAGTTCCTGGTTTGCGCCTGCTGAGTAGCATATACCTGTCACTGTTCCCTTGTCTTCTGACGGTGTAGTTAGTTTCTCGGTCATATCTTCTCCTGGTGCTGTTGGCTCCTGGGGTGTTGCTGGTGCGTTATTGGCGGTGGCGGTGGTGTATGTTGTTCCGTTTATGCCGAGATAGTCGGGTAGGTAGTAACCGAGGTGTGGCGGCTGGTTATATGATGAGTTTTGCCATGCTATTCCCATGCGATAGATGTGGTCTTCCATCAGACAGGGTATTTTGTATGCTGTCTCTTCTGGGGTAGAGAATATCATCAGTGTGCATTGTTCTGCTGAGTAGTCGTCCTCTTGCTGGTACATTATTATTTCTTCTCGCCAGTCTCCCAGTATGTCTGCTTGCAGACAGGGGGTTGCTTTGGTGGTGTTGCATGATGCAGGACTGCCGTATGCTGAGAAGTCTTGGAATGTTATGATGCTTTTCTTGGCTGTGTTGTATGAGCGTATGCGTGGTGAGCACTTGCCTGTTCCGCTGTCATAGCGTCCGTCGAAGGTCTGGTCATATGGGTCTCCTGTCCAGTATATGCGGAAGTTCGTATCGGGTTTGCTTCCCAATATGATGTCTCCTGTGCTGCATGAGCGTATGTTATTGTCTGCTGATGACCAGAATTCAAAGCCTCTGTTGGCTGGTATGAAGTCTGCTGCCAGTCCTCTTCCGTTGTCTTTTGTGCTTGTTGCGCTTACTAAGAGTTCGCCTGTTGTGGCGTCGTGTACGTCATATCCGTATGGGCTCTCTTCGTGTGGCATCATTATTTCGAGCCCTTCTCTGTCTGGACATAGGTCTGTCAGGTGTATGGCGTCGCCGTGTCCTTTCTTTGTTGAGCATAGCAGTGTGCCGTCGTGTGCTATTGTTGCTGAGCCTGTTACTATGTCGTCGTATCCGTCTCCGTTGACGTCTCCTACGCTGATGCCGTGTACTCCTTGTCCGTAACTGGACATTCCGCTGCCTGACTTGATTGTTGCGCCTGTCTTGTCAACTACTGACCATGCTGTGCTGCTGGTGCCTTTGTGCAGCCATCGGGTGTTGAGTGTTGTGCCGTTCCAATCTACTGCCCATATATAGCAGCGGTTGTAGTAGCCGCGTTGCATTATTGCTGACGGCAGTTTGTCTGTTCCGTCGAGGTATGCTACGGCTGCGTTGTATCTGTGCCCGCGGTTATAGTTTGTGTCCCAGATGTTTGTGGCGTATGTGGTGGCACCTGTCGGGAAGTCTTCTGCTGACTGGCTTGGTGAGTAGTAGATGGTGTTCATCGCCTCACCGGTCATTCCGTTGAATACGGTGAGGAACTCTTCTCCGCCGTATATGTGGCCGTTGGTGTTTACATATTGCTTGCTGTTATCTACGTTTGTAACGTTTGGGTCTGTGCTTGCTTTTGATACGTATTGCCCTTTGCCGTCTATGGAGCCGGGGGCGGTCTTGCATATCATCTCGGCCTTGCCGTCTCCGTCGAAGTCATAGACGAGGAACTGTGTGTAATGATTACCGGAGCGTATGTTGAGGCCGAGGTTAATGCGCCACAGTTGTGTGCCGTCCATGCGATAGGCATCGATGATGCAGGGTGAGGTGTAGCCCTTATAGCCGTTGTCCTGCTGGTTGTCTGGCATCCATTTCAGCACCAGTTCGTAGTTGCCGTCGCCGTCAAGGTCGCCTACGCTGATGTCGTCGGGGCGGTATTTGCCTAATGAGCCGTTGGCGGCTGCCTGCGCCTGGGGGCGGTTTACCTTAATGGTTGTGAACATATTGTCCCATGCTGTTGTCTGGCTTGTCTCGACAACGGCTCCTCCTGCCACCGTCTCTATTTTGTAGGTGGCTCCGGCCTTGCCTGCTTTGTCAAGGTAGTTGGTCTTTGATGACAGGCCCGTGGCTATCTTTGTGTCGTTGCGATATACGTTGAACGTTGTGCCTTCGGCGTCTGATGTCAGTGCGCGCCATGATACGAGCACTCCCGTCTTGGTGCTTACCGCTACGGGGGCGCGGTTTAGTTTCTCCTTTACTTGAACGGCCTTTGCGGGCAGTAGCGTCAGTGCCGATAGGCAGAGAAAAAGTAATTTTTTCTTCATACTTGTAGTTTTATTAGTTAGTTTATTTCGTTGTTGTTTTTGTCTTGTTTTTATTCTCAGCGTGTTGCGGTGATGGTTGCCCTGCACTGCTCCTTGCCCGGCGGCTGGTGGCTTTGTGATCAGGTGCTGATTGTTTGGTAATCAGGTGCAGATTGTTTAGTAATCAGGTGCAGATTGCATAGTGATCAGGTGCTGATTGCTTTGCTGTTTGTTTCTGGTTGTATGACGTTCTGTTATCTTGCGGCGAGTGTGTCGTATAGGTTCAGTATTTGCCTGGTTAGTGTCTCTGGGCAGAAGTGCTCC
Source organism: Prevotella sp. (assembly GCA_022774105.1). Classification (GTDB taxonomy): domain Bacteria; phylum Bacteroidota; class Bacteroidia; order Bacteroidales; family Bacteroidaceae; genus Prevotella. The sequence goes on along the minus strand of JALFNY010000160.1, from coordinate 122 downwards.
ATGCAGTACTGGTATGCTTTCTCTGCGCGCTCCTTACATTCGTCAGGTGAGGCGAGCAGTCGTCGCAGTGCGTTTGTCATCTGGCTCACCGCCGTGGGGTCAACCTGTATTGTTGCTGGTCC
>JALFNY010000110.1 GCA_022774105.1 Prevotella sp. | reverse complement strand
CTATATGGACACCGCCGTTGGCGTAAGGCAAAGCGGCAGTGACCGTTGTTCTTTTGTAGTCTTTCTGTTCCATCTATGTTACTGTTTTATGATTTTCAGCGCAAAATTACTAAATTTTTCTGAAATACACAAAATATTCGCCTTTTATTTGCGTACTGGCTTCTTGCCGCAAGGCAACGCTCTAAGGTGCTGGCTGCCACTCCTGCTTTTCGGGTCTTGACTCCTTTCTAATATAAGCCTATTCCCTTTTTTCATGGCATGGATTTGGATTGAATCGCTACTGGTGGAGAATTACGTCACAAACGGCATGGCTTTTTCATATCGTACGTTACAAGGTCTTTTACGAACGGTCACATAAAGCAAAATCGGCCATTAGAGTTCAGACAACATTTCTCTCCTTCTAACAGTGGATTTTCTGTTCCTTTACGCTCCGCCAGACACCATGTCACCATAGTCATAACAGCAGGTTTCACGATAATGAAGGGCTGGGGAACAGAGAGAAAAAGGTCAAAACAGGCGCAGCATACTATTATACCCATTGTAATCAGCACCTGATTGTCGAGTAATCAGCACCTAATCACCGAGTAATCAGCACCTAATCACGTAATAATCAGGTGCTGATTGCCAGAGACCCTACCGCTATATACAAAGAAATAGGGACCACGTCAGACGTTGTCCCTATTGTAAATAAACAGATATCTAATGTTCGGTTTGGGTTAATCGCTTCGTTAGCGAATTGTATTACGGACGGCCTTATTCGTATGCCTGTTCGTGAACACCTGCTACGGCGCGGCCAGAGGGGTCGTTCATGTTCTTCCATGCCTCGTCCCATTCAAGTGCTTTGGCTGTTGAGCAGGCTACGCTTGCTTCGTGAGGTACGGCCCTTGCTGCGCTGTCGCTTGGGAAATGCTCCTCGAAAATGGTGCGGTAGTAGTACTCTTCCTTGTTCAACGGTGTGTTGATAGGGAAGCGTTCTGCTGCGTGAGCCATCTGCTCGTCGGTCACAGCCTTTGCTGTTATCTCTTTAAGGGTATCTATCCATGAGTATCCTACGCCGTCAGAGAACTGTTCTTTCTGTCTCCATGCCACGCTGTCGGGCAGCATATCGGAGAAGGCTTCACGCACTACCTTCTTCTCCATGACCGTTCCCGGACACATCTTGTATTCTGGGTTGAGCGACATTGCGACGTCAAGGAACTCCTTGTCAAGGAAGGGTACACGGCCTTCTACGCCCCACGCGCTGAGTGACTTGTTGGCTCTGAGACAGTCATACTGGTGTAGTTTTCCCAGTTTGCGCACCGTCTCCTCGTGGAACTCCTTTGCGTCAGGGGCTTTATGGAAGTATAGATACCCTCCGAACACCTCGTCAGCACCCTCGCCAGAAAGCACCATCTTGATGCCCATGGACTTTATCACTCGCGCAAGCAGGTACATCGGCGTAGAGGCTCGCACGGTGGTTACATCGTAGGTCTCGATGAAGTATATCACATCACGTATGGCATCGAGGCCCTCTTGTATGGTATAGTTTATCTCGTGGTGCACTGTACCGATGTAATCAGCCACTTCACGGGCTTTTGCAAGGTCTGGTGCGCCTTTCAGTCCCACAGCAAACGAGTGCAGTCTTGGCCACCATGCCTTCTCTGCACCGTCGGTCTCTATGCGCTTGGAGGCGTATTTGCGTGCTATGGCAGAGGTAACGCTTGAGTCAAGTCCGCCTGACAGGAGTACCCCGTAGGGCACATCACTCATCAACTGACGCTTCACAGCGTCTTCAAGTGCGTCATGCACGGCCGCCACACTGTCCTTGTACGAGAGTTTTGCGATGTCACCCACCACGCCAGTACATTCTCCCGGCATCTTCTCCATCCACTCACGCTTGTACCATTTTATCATCTTTCCCTGCCTTGACCAGTAGTAGTGACCGGGCAGGAAAGGCTCGTACTCGTCGCAAAATCCTTCCAAGGCCTTTAACTCTGAGGCCACATAGACCTTCCCGTCCCTGTCGCGACCAATGTAAAGTGGTATTACTCCTATCGGGTCACGGCCTATAAGATACTCGTCAGCGTCCTCGTCATAGAGTGCGAAAGCGAATATTCCGCTTGCTTTCTCGAAGATCCAACTGGGGTCATCACTGCCTGTTGACTTCCATTCACGGTACAATGCAAGGAAGACCTCACAGTCAGAACCGGTCTGGAAAGCATACTTGTCAGCGTATTCCGCACGTATGTCACGGTGGTTGTATATCTCACCGTTCACCGCCAGAACATATTTCCTGTCCTGAGAAAACAGCGGTTGCTGTCCAGATTCGGGGTCAACGATACTCAATCGCTCATGGGCGAGGATAGCGGAGCCACCTACATAGATGCCGCTCCAGTCCGGCCCGCGATGACGTATCTTCTGACTCATCTTCAAAGCCTTCTTCCTTAGTTCAGCCGTCTGCTGCTGAATGTTGAAAATACATGCTATTCCACACATAATATTTTTACTCTTTTTAATTGGTTATTGTTTAAGTTTGCTCTTCGTTAGGGTTTCCCTTATATGGTATTTCGCTTAAAATGTGAAGGCTTCCCACTGTGGGGAGCCTTCACTTTCAGTAGCCATTCACTGCCGTTCCCTTATTCCATTCTCTCGTGGGAGGTGCAGTTTCAGCCGTAGTTGTTATCAGTTATAGCAAGCCTCACCGTGCTCGTAGATGTCAAGTCCTTCCTCCTCAATGATGCGGTCGCAGCGGAGACCGTGTACATGCTTGATGACTGTGAAGAGAATCATACCGCAGACGAAAGCGTAAACGCCTACTGTCAATGCGCCAAGCGCCTGTACTCCGATGCTTGCCTCTACACCATCGATGGCTGGGTCACAGAAGACACCAGTGAGGATTGTACCTACTATACCACCTACACCGTGCACAGAGACAGCACCAACGGGGTCGTCAATCTTGCAAACCTTATCAATGAAACTTACAGACATACACATTATTATACTTGTAACAGCACCAATGATAGCGGCAGCACCTATACTTACACAGTCACAACCAGCGGTAATACCTACCAATCCCGCAAGAACACCGTTACAAAGCATTGAGAGTGACGGCTTACCATCAACCACCCATGTGTAGAACATGGCTGCCATAGCACCAGTAGCCGCTGCCATATTGGTTGTTACAAAGACGTGTGACATACTCACTGCGTTAGCATAACCAGTGGCAGCAACGGTAGATGCCGGGTTGAAACCGAACCAACCTACCCACAGACAGAATACGCCGAGGGCACAGATGAGAAGGTTGTGACCAGGAATAGCACGGCTATTACCATTCTTATCGTACTTACCAATACGTGGACCAAGTACTATTGCACCTGCCAAAGCCAACGCACCACCACAGAGATGCACCACGGTAGAACCGGCAAAGTCATGGAATCCCATTGCTGAGAGCCAGCCTCCGCCCCATGACCAGTGACCCTCTATCGGGTAAATGAAAGCAGAGATAAGCACAGAGAATACTACATACATGGAGAACTTGGTGCGCTCCGCCATGGCACCAGACACGATTGTGGCTGCAGTAGCACAGAAAACGGTCTGGAAGATGAACGTACACTCTGCCGGAATGTTAGAGTCGCTGCCGATAAAGCCAAATCCTTCCCAGCCAATGAAGTCGTTTCCTTCACCATACATGATAGAGAATCCGATTATCCAGAATAGCACTGTGCCGAACATGAAGTCCACAAAGTTCTTCATAAGGATATTGGCTGTGTTCTTAGACTGTGTAAGTCCTGCCTCAACAAGGGCGAATCCAGGCTGCATCCAGAACACAAGTATGGCGCCAAGCAGCACCCAAACGGTATCAAGACCGTTAACATAATCTTTCGCTTCCTCTACAACTGCCGCGAGAGGAGTAGCAAATAACATATCAATCATAGTTTTTTCCTTTCTTTGTGTTTGTGTTATTGTTGTGTGTCTTGTACCTTATCGCTACTTCTTGTCAGCCAAAACGGTGTCTCCATGGTCACCAGTACGGATGGAATAACAGTCTATCATGTCGCTGACGAATATGCGACCGTCTCCTACCTTGCCTGTGTGAGCAACCTCCATAATCGCCTTTATCGTTGAATCCACGAACATTTCGCGACACACAATGGTGATGGCAACACGTTCAATAACATCTGTTGAATACTGTACACCACGGTAAATACGCTCCTGACGGCTCTGCCCGATGCCGTGAACATCATGATACTCAAACCAGTCAATATCTGAGTTGAGCAGGGCTTCTTTCACATCCTCGAACTTTGTCTTACGGATGATTGCCTCAATCTTTTTCATACTTGATACCCTTTCAATTAATTAATTCTGTATTTGTGTTGTTGTCTCGCTCTGAGTACTTGTCCGTCTTGCCCTAATCTCTTATACATTATTATATATATAGATTCTAATCGGACTAAAACCAGAAACTATCATTGTGTCGTTTTATACCGCCTTACGAGGATAAAAGTGACACTTTGTTTGTTTCTTGGTGCAAAATTACTACATTTTGTCAATATAATCACTATACAACAAGCACTTTGCTTTATAAAAGTTTGGCCTTGTTACAGATTGTAAGTGTATATACTTGCATTACTTATACTTTGTCAACAAAACGCGACTAACATCTTACAATTTGTTATTTTCTTTATCTTTTTGTGTCAAAATGATAGATATTTCCTTGTGATTATGACAAAAAAATAGTAATTTTGCAGCACAATTAAGATGTAAAGAGCAACAAATCCATTCAGGAGAAATGAAAAAGACTATCAAGTTCACAAAGATGCACGGTGCGGGTAACGACTATATATATGTTAATACATTATTATATAGCATACCAGATCCCGCCAAGGCTTCCATAGAATGGAGCCGTTATCACTTTGGTGTGGGCTCTGATGGGCTTATACTCATAGGCGAGGCTACGGAGCCTGACGCTGATTTCTCGATGAGGATATTCAACAATGACGGGTCGGAGGCTATGATGTGCGGCAACGGTACACGCTGCGTTGCGAAGTACCTGCACGACAAAGGCATGACAGCCAAGAACCCTATCCGCCTCCAGACGCTGTCCGGCACGAAGATACTGAACCTGCATCTTGACGCAGAGGGTATGGTAGAGACGGTGACAGTGGACATGGGTGAGCCGATACTGAGGCATCCTGCGCAGTTCGGGGTATGCGGCGGAAAGGCTGTTGACTATGAGTTGACGGTGCTGGGACGTATGTTCAAGGGCACGTTTGTATCTATGGGGAATCCGCATTTTGTGATATTCATCGATGAAGATGTTGAGGATTTCGACATAAACCGCTACGGTCCGGTACTTGAACGCCACGACATTTTCCCTCAAAGGTGCAACATTGAGTTTGCGCAGATGCTCCCCAATGGTTCTATAAGGATGCGTGTATGGGAGCGGGGAAGTGGCATTACCCTTGCCTGCGGCACCGGAGCCTGTGCCACGGCGGTAGCGGCGAAGTTAACAGGACGGCGTGATAACAGCAGCGACATACGCATGGACGGCGGCACCTTAGGCATAGTGTGGGAGGAAGATACCAACCATATAATGATGACCGGGCCCGCAGCAATATCCTTTGAGGGTGAGATAGCCCTGCCGTAACAAGGAAGAAAGCAAACTTACAACAGATAAAAGAATTAAGACAATGGCATTAGTAAACGAACATTACCTAAAACTCTCAAGCAATTACCTTTTTGCTGACATAGCGAAGAAGGTTAACGCCTACAAGGTATCACACCCGAAGGTGAAGGTGATAAGCCTCGGTATAGGTGACGTTACACGTCCTCTTGTCCCGGCAGTCATCGAGGCGATGCACAAAGCGGTGGATGAGATGGCAGAAAAGGCTACCTTCCATGGCTACGGGCCAGAGCGAGGATATGACTTTCTGCGTGAGGCCATAATAAAGAATGACTACCTTCCACGCGGAATACACCTCGATGCGAACGAAGTTTTCATCAATGACGGTGCGAAATCAGATACTGGCAACATCGGTGACATTGTGCGGTGGGACAACTCCGTAGGCATGACAGACCCGATATATCCCGTCTATATCGATTCAAACGTTATGTGCGGACGTGCCGGAGTGTTTGAGAACGGCTCTTGGAGCAATGTAAACTATATGCCATGCACTGCGGAAAACAACTTCATACCGCAGATACCAGACCACAGGGTGGACATGATTTACCTCTGTTACCCTAACAACCCCACTGGTACAGTGCTCACAAAAGAGGAGTTACGCAAATGGGTTAACTACGCATTGAAGAACGATACGCTCATACTCTACGACGCAGCATACGAGGCTTTCATACGCGAAGACAACATACCCCACTCCATCTACGAGATAAAAGGAGCCCGCAAATGCGCCATAGAGTTCCGCTCCTACTCAAAGACAGCAGGCTTTACAGGAGTAAGATGCGGCTACACCGTAATACCCAAAGACCTCACTGCCTCCACACTGGACGGCACTCAGCGCATAGAACTAAACCATCTGTGGGACAGAAGGCAGAGTACGAAGTTCAATGGCACAAGTTATATCTCCCAACGAGCCGCCGAAGCCATATACAGCCCAGAAGGAAAGGCACAGACAAAGGCCGTGATAGACTACTACATGGATAACGCCACACTGATGCGTGAGGCTCTCACCCGCATGGGATTTGAAGTGTTCGGAGGAAAGAACGCACCATACCTATGGGTAAAGACCCCCAACGGCAGTTCCTCATGGAAGTTCTTTGACCAGTTACTATACGGTGCCAGCGTAGTATGCACACCAGGAGTAGGATTCGGACCATCAGGAGAAGGATACGTAAGACTGACCTCCTTCGGTGAAAGAGAAGACTGCGAAGAAGCCATGAGACGCATACACGAATGGATGCACAGTTAAGAAAAGAAAGCAAGGCAGAAGCAAGCACAGCACAATCAGCACCCGATTGCAATGTAAAGAAGGCCTGATTACAACGTAAACAGCACCTGATTACACCACAATCAGCACCTGATTACAACGGTACCAGAAACAACGTCCCACACGAGCCGCACAAACACAAAGACAACAACACCATTCATACACAAACACAATTATTAACTCAAAATTCAGGAAAGGAACAAGATCATGAGAATTATCAAAGTATTGACCATCGCAGCAATGGGTATCATGAGCATCAACACAGCAAACGCTCAGGACAAAGTAGAAGGTTCCGTATCAGCAGACGTAGTATCACGCTACATCTGGCGTGGTCAGGAACTCGGTGACGCAGCCATACAGCCATCAGCAAGCCTTGCCTACAAAGGGCTGTCACTCACCGCATGGGGCAGTTACGGATTCCTCAACTCAAAGGACACAAAGGAATTTGACCTCACACTCGCATACACCATAGGCGGCCTCAACATCGGAATAACCGACTATTGGTTCTCAAAGCATGGAGCAGACAACAAGTACTTCGAATACCGCGCACACGACACCGAGCACGTATGGGAAGCCAACATCGGCTATGACTTCGGCCCATTAGCAATACAGTGGTACACCAACATAGCAGGAGCAGACGGTCAGAACAAGAGCGGCGACAGGGCATACTCATCATACGTACAACTAAGCGCACCATTCAAACTCGCTACCTGCGACTGGACCGCAACCATAGGAGCAGTACCTTACGCAACAGACTTCTACAAAGACACAGCAAGCGGCTTCACAGTAACAAACGTAGCACTCCGCGCAACAAAGACAATACCCGTATGCAAGAGTTGGGGTCTGCCAGTATTCATGGAAGGCTCATGCAACCCAAGCACCAAGAAAGGCTACCTCGTAGTAGGCTTCACCGTTGCACCATAATACAAACATAACAAAAAACTTGTGTAACTACAGAAAAAACACTACCTTTGCAGTGCAAACCTAACAAGACACTGCAAAGGTAGCACACAGCAAAGCGCCCAGACCCCGGTGCAACAACAAAGGCACACCACGTCAAGGCAGAAGGCAAACAAAAGTACAAACCAATAAAAAACTCAACAATATGGCAAAATTAAGATTTCAGGTTGTAGCCGAGGCATTCAAAAAACGCCCCGTAGAAGTGCCCGCACCAGCAGAACGCCCGTCAGAATTTTTCGGCAAATACGTCTTCAACAAGCAGAAGATGTTTAAGTACCTCCCAAAGAAAGTGTACGACAAGATGCTTGACGTAATAGACAACGGCGCACCATTGGACCGTGCCACCGCAGACATAGTAGCCGAGGGCATGAAGAAATGGGCAATGGAACTCGGTGCCACACACTGCACACACTGGTTCCAGCCACTAACAGGCGCAACAGCAGAAAAACATGACGCCTTCGTAGAACACGACTGGAAGGGTGGCATGATAGAAGAATTCGAAGGCAAGAGCCTCGTACAGCAAGAGCCAGACGCATCATCATTCCCCTCTGGCGGCATACGCTCAACCTTCGAAGCACGCGGCTATTCAGCATGGGATCCCACCTCACCAGTATTCGTTATAGGCGACACACTGATGATACCAACCGTCTTCATCTCATACACCGGTGAAGCACTCGACTATAAAACACCACTGCTAAAAGCACTCCACGCCGTTGACAAAGCCGCAACAGACGTAGTAAGATACTTCAACCCAGAAGTAAACAAAGTAGTCTCAAACCTCGGTTGGGAACAAGAATACTTCCTCGTGGACGAAGGCCTCTTCTCAGCACGCCCCGATCTGCTGCTGACAGGACGCACACTAATGGGACACTCCTCAGCAAAAGACCAGCAGATGGACGACCACTACTTCGGTTCAATACCAGCACGAGTAGCAGCCTTCATGAAAGACTTGGAGATACAAGCACTCGAACTCGGCATACCATGCAAGACAAGACACAATGAAGTAGCGCCAAACCAGTTCGAACTCGCCCCAATCTTTGAGGAAACAAACCTCGCTGTGGACCACAATATGCTCATAATGGCCCTCATGAAGAAGGTAGCACGCAACCACGGCTTCCGCTGTCTGCTGCACGAAAAACCCTTCGATGGCGTTAACGGCTCAGGAAAGCACAACAACTGGTCACTCTCAACAGACACAGGCATACTGCTCCACGCACCTGGCAAGGACGAAATCAGCAACCTCCGCTTCGTGACATTCATAGTAGAAACCCTGATGGGTGTGTACAAACACAACGGTCTTCTCAAGGCATCCATCATGTCAGCAACCAACGCTCACCGCCTTGGAGCAAACGAAGCACCGCCAGCAATAGTATCATCGTTCCTCGGAAAGCAGTTGACAGAGGTGCTAAACCATCTTGAAAACTCTGACGACGACACCATAGCAATAGCAGGAAAGGCCGGACTGAAACTCGATATACCGTCAATCCCAGAACTACTCATAGACAACACCGACCGTAACCGCACCTCTCCGTTCGCCTTTACGGGCAACCGTTTCGAGTTCCGCGCACCAGGTTCTGAGGCAAACTGCGCCTCTGCAATGATTGCCCTCAACGCAGCCGTAGCAGAAGCACTTGTAAACTTCAAGAAGCGTGTTGACGCATTGGTAGCAGGAGGAAAGGAACTTAACGCAGCAATCATCAGTGTTCTGCGTGACGACATAAAGACCTGTAAGCCTATTCGCTTTGATGGCAACGGCTATTCAGATGAATGGGTGGCAGAGGCTGAGACCCGCGGACTGGACGTAGAGCGCTCTTGCCCAGTGATATTTGACCGCTATCTCGACAAGGCTTCTATCGATATGTTCGAGTCTCTGAACATCATGACAGCGAAAGAACTTGAAGCCCGCAACGAGATTAAGTGGGAGACCTACACGAAGAAGATACAGATTGAAGCACGTATATTCGGTGATCTCTCTGTAAACCATATCATTCCGCAGGTAGTGGCATACCAGACAAAACTGGCAGAGAACGTTGCTGCACTGAAAACCATACTCCCCGACGAGGAGTTCAAGGACGTTGCAGCAAGCAATCTCGCCCTCATCTCCGAGATTTCACAGCGCGTCAAGACCATCGAAGAGGGCTGCGAGGCACTTACAAACGCCCGCAAGGTAGCCAACAAGATAGAGTCCGAGCGCGAGAAAGCCATCGCATACCACGACACCGTAGAGCCGTTGATGGGTAAGATACGTTACCATATCGACAAGTTAGAGGCCAAGGTTGACGATGAGGTATGGACACTTCCGAAGTATCGTGAACTGCTCTTTATTAGATAATGTTACAAAACAAACAATCTATTTCTTTTATTGGTTGTTTAAGTTTGCATGGATGGACGGCCGTGAGGTTGTCCATCCTCTTTGTTTAAACCCTAATCGGTCATTAGATCTCTATTCATTTTCGCTTATAAGACGGTAAGATGGCTATCGGCGGTATAATGACCGATTGGGGTTTATAGACAAACGCTTTGCTGTTTCAGAGAAAGAATGACAGACATAGCGATTCATGGCACTCATGACTGTCACCCTTCCCATTGCCATTGAATACAAACTGCCCCTTTCCGCGGCCTTGCGACCGCAACAAAAGAACCGAAGTTACAACAAAAAAGTTTTGAATTACCCATACAAAAAAGACTCAGG
>JALFNY010000097.1 GCA_022774105.1 Prevotella sp. | reverse complement strand
TCAGAGAGAAGTTCACCAGCCAGTGGATATATAACTCTACCCTCATGGGTGAGCACCGTTTGTTTGGCAATAACGCATTGTCCCTGAACTGGAAAGGCGTTTACAGCAAGGCATATAGCGAGACTCCCGACCAGTGTCAGTTCAACCTGACAGGCAATCACATAGCGAATACGGGCGCAGCAACACGTCGTTGGGAGCATAACAGTGACCGTGACTGGGCAGGTTACATGGATATAGCCTACAAGATGGATGCCTGTAACATTGCCGTTGGTGGTATGTACCGTGACAAAAAACGCACAAGTTTCTTCAATGAATATACCTTTGACAGTGCTACCGGCACCTCACACCCGCAGTATCTGTACGAGGACTGGCAGAACTACGGTGACATTAGTCTGAAACCACGTAGGTATGGCAACATTGGTGACCCCCTTAACTATGATGCTTTGGAGCAGATTGGCGCGTTGTACGGTATGGTCAAGTATTCCGCAGGCCGCTGGCACGTCACCGCCGGGGTGCGGGCAGAGCACACAAGGCAGGGTTATACGCTGCTGTTTCCACGTGATGTCGATGCGGAAGGGGAACAACGCTACTGGGATGTGTTGCCGTCGGCGCACGTGAAGTATGCTCTTCACCGTGGGGCGACGCTGCACCTGAGTTACAATCGCTCCTTGAACCGCCCCAGTTTCTTTGAGATTGTGCCGTACAGCATTATCAATGAGGACTATAAGGAGAAGGGTAACCCCGCACTTGAGCACTGTGTGGCTGACAATGTGGACCTGCGCTATGAGTTTTTTCCTAAGGGTAGTGAGCAGATAATGGCCGGACTGTTCTACAAACGCCTGCGTAATCCGATAGAGTATGGCCTTATCACTGAGGGCCAGGACACCTATTTCAAGCCTATGAACTTTGGTAATGCCACGAATATGGGCGTGGAGGTGGATGTGATGAAGTACTTTAACTGGTTCGGGATAAAGGCGAACTACACCTACACACATAGTAGTATCACCACAGAGAAGCGTGAGATGCAGGGCAACGAGGTGGTTACCAGAAGCCAGAAGCGTCCTCTCTGTGGGCAGGCGGAGCACGTGGCGAATGTCAGTCTGCTGTTTAAGGATACACGGTATGGCTGGGAAGGGCAGATAAGTTATTGCTACACAGGCAAGCGACTGAGCGAAATCTCCAACTGGTATGATGATGATATATGGGAGGACGGCTATCATCAGTTGGACGCATCGGTGGAGAAAACGTTTCAAAAACTGCATCTTACGGTTTTCGCCAAGGCCAAAAACCTGCTTGACACACCGGTGACAAGGTTCATAAACCAGAGTTCTCACACTGCCAACGTTGACGTTCCGCGTGACAGCAGTGGCAATGTCATAGAGCGAAAGGAGTGGCGCGGACAGAGTTTCAGCCTCGGAGTGAGGTGGAAACTGTAGTTCTCTGACGGTTTGATGGCCTCCTTGTCTGCTTGCATGACCGTGTGATTGACAGCCCAACAGCCAGACATAACCCTCGGAAAACCTGAAAATGAAGATATAGAAGAATAAATATAATATTAAAACGACAAACAACTATGAAACTAAAGTTAATGACAATGGCGCTTTCTATTGCGCTGGCTGCTTCATCATGCAGCAGTAGTAATGATCCTATTGACCCTGATTCACAGGACACCCCGCAAGATGTCATAGAGGAAGAGCCTTTAGGTGAGACGCTGAACGTGTCCGGTTCAGTGAGCGGAACATGGACAAAGAACTCTACGGTGAATGTAACGGGACACCTGACCGTACCTCAGGGGCAGAGCCTTACCATAGAAGAGGGTGTGAAGGTGATATTCACCTCTGCAGGAGTAGGTGTCAACCATGTGCCGGTAGAGTTCACCGTTGACGGTAACCTATATATAAAAGGTACGGCAGAGAACCCCGTTCTGCTTAGTACAGAGGAGAGTCAGCGAACTGCTGACAACGTCTTCGCCGGTCTGTGGGGCGGTATCGTGGCAAGCGCAACGTGTGATGAGATGCTGATAGACCACGCAATAATAGAATATACGGGCGGAGCCGTGATAGAGGGCAGTCCTGCTGCCACGGCAGGTGTATATACTGCTGGTGACGATGCTTACCCGCAGATTACCACTAACAACGTCAACGGA
>JALFNY010000086.1 GCA_022774105.1 Prevotella sp. | reverse complement strand
ACTGGTCTTCTCGCCTTTCTGAACGCTGTCCTCCATGGCGTGCAGGGCCTGCTTTATGATGGGGTTGTTGTAGAAGTTTCCGCGCAGGGTGTTGTCTATTGTCTCATACATCCAGTACTTGTTCTGTTGTCTGCGGCGGTAGTCGAAGTAGCCGTTGAGTTTCACGAAGTCGAAATACTGGTATATCATGTCCCACACTTCGTTTATTCCGTAGCCGTAGAAGCCTGAATATGTCAGCACTTTCCGTTCCCAACCGCTTTCTGACTGTGGGAAGAAATGCAGTGCGTTGCGGAAGTTTTGGGCTGCCATCTCACAGCGTTTGACGTTGTCACCGTCGCATTTATTGATGACAATGCCATCAGATATCTCCATAATCCCTCGTTTTATGCCCTGCAATTCATCGCCTGTTCCTGCCACCTGTATTAGCAGGAAGAAGTCCACCATGGAGTGGCATGCGGTCTCACTCTGCCCTACTCCTACCGTTTCGATGAATATTTTGTCGAATCCTGCTGCCTCACACAGTATGATGGTTTCACGTGTTTTCCTTGCCACACCGCCCAGACTGCCTGCTGTGGGGCTGGGGCGTATGAAGGCATCGGGGTGTACTGACAGTTTCTCCATGCGTGTCTTGTCACCGAGTATGGAGCCTTTGGAGCGTTCAGAGGAGGGGTCTATGGCAAGGACTGCGAGTTTTCCGCCGCTGCGTTGCAATACGTGTACCCCGAATTCGTCAATGGAGGTGGACTTGCCTGCTCCGGGAACGCCGCTTATGCCGATGCGGATGGAGTTGCCGCTGTGGGGCAGACAGCGTTCTATCACCTGCTGCGCCTTTGCCTGATGTTCTGGTATTACGCTTTCAACCAGTGTCACGGCCTGCGAGAGCATGGTGACATTGCCCTGCAATATGCCCTCCACTATCTCGTCAACGGTGTACTGCCGACGAGTGAAACGCTTGCGGTTGAGATAGGGGTTTACTATTGACGGCTGGGCAACACCGCTGTTTACCGTCAGTCCTTTGTATTCTTCGTTGTTTTCCGGATGTTCCATAGGGTGGTGATTTGGTGGTTCTGTTGTTGCGTTGTTTAGTGGTTTGGTGTGACTGCTGTATGCAACAGTTTTGTGAACAGGTGCTGATTGCCTTGCAAACAGGTGCTGATTACCGTGTAAAGAGGTGCTGATTGCACAGTAATCAGGTGCTTTTTACTTTCTTATCATTACCATGACCTTCTGTTTGTCAGGGTCATTTGTTATCATAAGTATGCGCGGACGCCGCTTTACCTTTTTTATCTCCTTTGCTCGTGCGGTCACTTTCAGTTTGGTGGTTTCACCTGGCAGCAGTGTGGATTTGCCCAACATCACCTCTAAGCCAGCGGTGAACATCTGTATTTTTGATATTTCGAGCACGGATTTTCCTTCGTTGCTTATCTCTATCTCGCCCTTTACCTTTGACTTGCTGGCCAGTGCTGTCATGTCAAGTTCTTCTGTTGAGAGCACAATGCGCGGCGCATTGATGCGCGAGGGGTCATCCTTGGCAACGGCAGGGGGTAACAAGACTGCTGAGACGGTTATCTCCTTGTCCTGCGACACCTTGTCAGCAGGATTCTTGCCAAGGTAGAAGGAGGTCTGCGTTAGCCCGTAGTTGTGCAGGTCTCGTGACTTCAGCGTGATGCGCATCACGCCTTTCTGCTTCGGACCTATTACCTCTGGCAGCGTCACCACACTGAGATAGGGCGGCAGACGCAACGCTGTGGGCTGCACATTCTGCCCCGTGGGGTTCATTATGTTTATATCCTGCACCAGACGCTGACCCTTGTTGACGTCGTCAAACTCTATGTTGTCCACGTCAGCAAGCAGTACTCCCAGTTTGCAGGGGTAGTCACCTGAGTAGTTTATGAGTTTGGTCACTACCTGACCTCTTATATTTATCTCGGCAGGCGTGGCTGAAGAGGAGTCCGTTATGCGCACATTACGTGTGAAATACCCCAACTGTTTACAGTCAAAGACGATCTTCACCTTTGTCGTTGTGCCAGGCATTATCCCGCCTTTATCATATTCTGCCACCGCACAGCCGCACCCGGTGTCGATGTCCTTGATGCTTACCGTCTGGGCAGTGTTGTTTCTTAGTTCCACGGTTATGGGTGTGCTCTTGCGGAAAAGCAACTGCCCACAGTCAACATCAGTAAACAGCGGTGTGAGGCTTTGCGCCGAGACAGCACACGATGCTGCGCCTAACAGCATTGAGAGAATCATTTTCTTATTCATAAACCTTATAGTGTTTCATTCATTTCCTTATCCTTATATCATACGATGGTGCCACGCCCCTGAACTCATTGGCGTATGCACACTCTGCCGTCACTGTGCCCGCACGGTAGTCTCCCACCCTGTCAGCATAGTATTCCGTCTGCATCACGTGCGTACCTTTTGCCATACGACAGAAGTGCAGGGCCGTCTCCGCGTCCTTAACCTCACGATAACAGCCGCCATGATAGCCTGATACGGCTGCCACTGGCTCTAAACAAGCAGGCCGGCGGTCTGTCACCGTTACGAAATCATAGTCTCTGTCTGCCGTGACCGTGATGCGTACAGTGACCTTGTCGCCTACACTTACATTATCAGCCGTTGCCTCTACACCGTTTACCAGCACCTCACGCTGAACAGAAAGACCCGTTGACGCAGCCTTGACATCACCTGTCTTTTGGCGGAAAGTAACGTATGCGGCAGCCCATGACTCACAGTCACTGCGCTTGTCCAACGTGACAGTAGCGGTGCGACGTGTCACCTCCTTGTCAGCAAGCGTCTGTTTGCCCTTATCATACTTCAATATCGCAACGTCACCACCAAAGAATGAGTGTACTGCATTGACCGTATTATAGGGGTTATCCCACTCCTGCGTGCGCTTACTGCTAAGTAGCCACCGCCTCATCTCTGCTATTGTCTGGCGGTCCTGAGGCGTAACCTCACGCAAAGCCTCTATTGCCAAACTCTGTGTGGGTATGCGATAGTCACACCAAGAGTATGGAGCACGGTAAGAATCAAAGTACCTTCCAACGTCTTTCCGATATACAGTGTGTTGCTTTATGGACTCCACAAAGCCCCGGGCATCACCCTTCTTGCCGTTGTTGTGGAGCACAATAGCCGCCACTGCCTTTGTCATCATGTCAGAACCACGCGTATCTGCCACTACGTGAGACAGCAGATAACTGGCCGAAGCACCGCCCTTGCGACCTTCAAGAGAAAGGGAATAGAGCCAGTCGAGATGTGTTTGCCTGATGCTCACGCTGCCTTTCTTCTCCCACTGCTTCATGTTTCTCACGTCTTTGTCCATCTCTCTCTGCATGAAACGGAAAGCATTGTCAAGCAACTGCTGCGTGTCAGCCTGCTTACCACATAGCCTATTCAGTCTCGAGAGGGTCTTTACCACCGCCAATGTCATGTAAACACTACCCTCCATACCTTGCCACCACGAGAAAGAACCGTCGCTATTCTGCAACTGTTGCAATGCGTTGAGGATGCTGTCAGACTTGTTTTCTGACCATTTCAGGCTCGCCGACACCCTGTTTGCATACAAGGCGGTGACCAAAGAGATAGCGTTCTCGCTCTTAGGAGATGCCATTTCGGGCAGAGTCTCCATCATAAGCCATGCCGGATTATCTACATATTCCACTCGAAGATGAGCCTTTTGCACCGTCTCTGGCAACTTTTCAGACAGCGACAGCACCGTGTCCACAGGCTCAGTGAACGTATATGCCACGGTGGAAGTAACCGTTTCCTCGTCTGATAGCACCGTGATATACCGCTGTTCACCGTCTGTATGCCCTGCGCCCTGCGCCGTAATGCGGCAGATATAAGTGCCTTCTGACATCCTTTCCGTATCTAACGGGAATGTCACCACGCCCGTTTCACCCTGCTTAACACCCACCTTTTGCGTGGAAGACAGTACCTTTTCCTCCGTCTTCGCATTAAGAATGGACATCATAACCTTTACGTTCTGCACCTTATCAGCAAGGTTTGCCACCGTGACTGCTATCGTTCCACTGTCTCCGTAACGCAGGAAGCGGGGCATATTGGGCTGCACCATCAACTTCTTCTGCGCCACAGCGTCAGCCGCAAGCGTTGCGTTGTTCATGCTTTCATCATGTGCTAACGCCATGAAATGCCACGTTGTAACGCTCTCTGGCAATGTGAATCTCATGGTAGCAATGCCTTTTTCATCTGTCATCACGACTGGAAAGAAGAACGCTGTCTCTGCAAAATCACTGCGAAGTGTTATGTTTTCTTCAGCGTTCGCCTCCTGAATACTTGCCTCTGAGGCCTTCAATACCTCGCCATCATCAGCATTTCCGACTATATCTAACGCCCCAATAGGCGCCATCTTGGTTGCTTTTGCCGCTTCCTTTACCGCTCCCGCCTTCACGTTTGACAGGCTGCCAATACGCATTGCCTTGCCTACACGGGTGGGAAATGACCCCATTTCCAGGCAATCATACACTCCGCTGTTACGCGATAACCCGCTTACTCCACTGGCGAAACGCGTGAAACGTAGTGTATTTACGTCCTCGTGGACTGCTGTTCCTATTGCTGTTCCTCTGACACCTCCTACAAATGGTGCTGTCCAACAGACGTATGGAAGGGTGAGATAACGTGTATCCGCAAACTCCCAAGTATGTCTTTCCAACTGATTCAGTGACTTATCATACAGCACTGCCATCATTCTTGCCTTGGCAGGAGTACCGTCCGGGTTGGTGATGCGCACCGCCCACTGTTCTTTCTGACCTGGGATAAGGCGGTCACGGAATGTCTCCCACTCCATGTTCAGTTTCTTTTTGGGCAACGGACGGCGTATGATTATGTTGCGAGAGTATATTGTTCCGTCCTTCACCCACGCTAAAGCGATGGTCAGTCCGTCACCATATTCTTCCTTATATGATAGTGTTCGTGTGATGTTTTCGTTGCTTATACGCCTCATGCCACGGCTTATCACCTTGTCACTGTTATATGCTGTGTAATACATACACACATCTTCGTCTGACGAACCTATCTGAATCCACACGTCACCTCCGCCTTCTGGGAACGCGCTGGCAGACTGATAGCACCACTGATGGGTGTATTTCATCGGACGTATATCACTTTTTCTGAACGCCACAAAGGTATTCTTTACCGTGTCCTTGCCGCATATTGCCATGAGGGTATGTTCTCCTGAGGGTATGTTATGCGCCAGAACATACGGTTTGTTGGCCTCTGCCTCATTCTGTTCCACACCGTCAAGTATCATTCTCACACTGCCTTCCACCTCTGTTCCTGCTGCATTGCGGCGTGAGACGGTCACCGTTATGACGGAATCGGCAAGTATCTCCTTCGGCATCTGGCATGAAAGGTATGCCTCTCTGTTGCTCAACGGCAATGACATGACAGCACTGTGTGTTTCTCCCACGCCCGCTGTAACGCTCGCTGTGGCCTCTATGGTGTAGAAACAGGGTACATACGGTGTTACGGAAGGTGGCATAATCATAGGCATCTTGATGCTGAACGTGCCGTCTACGGCGGTTGTCACGGTGTCGTTATGCAACTCTACCTCGCCTCTGTCGCTGCTCCTCCACCACCATTGATGGTTTCTTCGCACGCTGTAAGCCACCTGTGCGCCTGATACTGGCATACCACTGTAGGTGCGTGCTGTTCCTTTTACCGTCACGGTGTCACCTCTGGTATATGCTGTTACGGGCTTCTCTAATGTCACCTCAAACGTTGGTCGCTTGTATTCTTCTACCCTTATGCTTCTTGTTCCGTGGTCTGTATGTATGAACCACGAGCCGTTTCGTCCGCCATAGGGCAACTGGAAATCTACTGCTGCCGCACCGAATCTGTCTGTAACGACTTGTTTTTGCTCTACTTTTTTATTCTGAGCGTCGTATAAAGTGACCTCTACCGTGTCACCTGCTGCTGCTGCCAATTCCCTGCCTTGTGACAGAGTGTATGCCGTTAGTGCTACCTTCACGGTCTGACCGGGTCTGTATATGGCTCTGTCCGTGTATAGATTATAGTGTTTATGGGTCTCTTTTGCCATACCGCCGACATAGTAAGCGGAAATCGGCTGGGGCCTCATGGCGGTGTCATCACCACTTGTGGCATATATGCGTGAGTATCTTTTCACTGACGGTATGACCACTCCTCCCGTGCTGTCGGTATGTAATTCCTTGCTCGTCGTGTCGTCTTTTCGTCGCAACAGGTGTACTGTTGCCCCTGGTACGGGGTGTCCCGTCACGGCGTTCACCACCGCTACATATACGCTGTCGCCACTGAGGGGAATGAGAATCGGCATCAGGTCTGACACATATAGCGTCTCCTTTTCCTGCTTCACCCTGCCATCTACATCGCCTACCGTCAGTTCCCACGTGCCGAGCGGCAGTCGTCCGAGGTGTCCGGAGTCACTGATCTCCTCATAGTCTGTTGCTGGTTTCACCGCTTTTTCGTATTTGCGAACAAGGTCGTAACCCGTCTTTGTTGCCTTGTTGACACGTTGCAGCGTGGCTTTCACGCCTCTCACGTTGCGTATCTGGGTAAGATACAGTGTCACGTCCTTGTCTGTTGTCACCGTTTGTCGCGGCACATGGAACCGTATTATAGGACAAGTCATCCGGTTACGTCTGTTTCTCAGCACATCGTTTTCTTTCCATTCTGGCCATCGCCGCAATGCTTCGTCTATCCATTCTATGGTTTCTTTCTTGTCTTTTCCATACATCATGTAATACTTCCGCACTGCCAATGCACCACATTCTGGTAGTTCTTGATAAATATTTATCAGCGAATCCGCCTGCTGCAACGTACACTTGTAATTCATAGTCAGGCAGGCGGCAATGCAGGCAGCCCTTTTGTCTGGTGTGGAAGCGTAGTAATTATATAGTGCACGATACTGATTGGTGTGCATGGCGATAAGGCTTATAAGGTCATTACCAAGGTATCGGCTGTCAATCCCCTGCTCAACGAGCGGTTTGTAAGCCCCCGTGCCGTTCTTTTTCACATACTCTTGTGCATCGGGAGAGGCGAGCAACGAGTCCACACGCGGTACGCCGAGGTCCTCATACATCACCGTCTGACAGATAGCGGCCATCACTCCGTTGGTGGTCTGCCATTCTCTCTGCCTTGCAAGGATTCTCTTGCGGGCTGCCTTTGCTGAGTCTGGCGAGATGGCGCGGTATGTGTTATGCTCCTCTATCATGGCATACAGCAGGTCACCGTAGTGTCTCTGTCGTTCTGCCACGGCCTGTATGCGGTGTAATATGCCTATGGCGGTCTGGGGATGGTCATTCTGCTGTGCAGCGGAAAAGTCTTTCCACAGTTTCTTTATCGTCACATTGTCGCCGTAGGATATGCCGCTTGCTGTTATCATAAGCCATAAAACCACTCCCCGTGCCACCCTGACGGCGGTGGGAGTTGTTTTGCTTAGTGCTTTGGATATTATAGAATACAGACCTGCCAGTTTCTTCATTTCTTTACATCATTCGTTTATAATAACGCCTATTGCAAGGCATTGCTAATCCACACCTGCCACACATCACCGTAAAAAGGTGCTGATTACATTGCAATCTGGTGCTGATTACATGATAAAAGAGGCCTGATT
>JALFNY010000077.1 GCA_022774105.1 Prevotella sp. | reverse complement strand
TCTGGTGCTGATTACATGATAAAAGAGGCCTGTTTACATTGTAATCAGCACCCTTTTACCTCACGCCTGACTGTCATGCCGCATCACAATACGTGTCACCGACTAACTCACGGGCTTTTACTTCGTCTTCACCCTCTCTGTCTTTGCCCTTTCGGCATTACGTCTGTTGGTCACCGTCACCACGCTCTGCGCCAGCGACAGGAACGCCTGTCCTACGGGTGAGGCTACATCCAGCGCAGCGGGGGTGCCTTGGTCACCGTTCTCGCAGATGCTCTGCACAATGGGAATCTGTGCCAACAGCGGCACGTTCATCTCTGCCGCGAGGTTCTTGCAGCCTTCCTTGCCGAAGATGTAGTACCTGTTCTCTGGCAGTTCGGCAGGTGTGAACCACGCCATATTCTCCACAAGACCGAGTATAGGCACGTTGACCTTGTCGTTGGTGTACATATCTATGCCCTTACGTGCATCAGCCAAAGCCACCTGTTGCGGTGTGCTGACAATGATAGCACCAGTTATTGAGAGTGTCTGCAACAGCGAGAGGTGTATGTCCGAGGTGCCGGGAGGGGTGTCAAGAATGAGGTAGTCCAACTCGCCCCAGTCTGCATCGGCTATCAACTGCTTCAAGGCGCTGCACGCCATGCCGCCTCTCCACAGTGTGGCGGTGTCTTTATTGACAAAGAATCCTATTGACAACAGCCTCACACCGTATTGCTCCACGGGCTCTATCAGTTGCCGTCCGTCCTTCTCTACGGCGTAAGGGCGTGCCTCTTCGAGTTGAAACATCTTGGGCATTGACGGTCCGAAGATGTCTGTATCGAGCAGTCCCACGGAGTAACCAAGCCTTGCCAACGATATGGCGAGGTTGGCACTGACGGTGCTTTTGCCCACTCCTCCCTTGCCAGAACTTACGGCTATGATGTTCTTCACGTCCGGAAGAAGGTTGTCATCGGCTGGTCTGGGGGCTGATTTGAACTCTGTCTTCACCGTTACCTCCACGTCCTTGGACACGTGGTAGTGTATTGCTGCCTCAGCAGCCCTAACTGTTGATTTCAGGAAGGGGTCGGTCTCACGAGGGAAGATGAGGGTTATCTCCACCTTCATGCCATCAATCTTTGGCTGGTCAGCAAGCATCTCGCTCGCTATTATGTTCTTCTTCGTACCGGCATATGTCACCGTTGCCAGTGCGTCGGTAATCAATTTGGGGTATAGGGTCATTGTTTCTTTCTTGGGGGGTTAGGTTGTACTTACGTTGGGTTGCTGGTTTTGAGGTCGGCATTGCCATTATCCATAGTTATAAATCTAATGCCCTATAACCTCAATCCTCCAACCTTTGACCTTCAGTCGGCCATTATCTTCTTTATCTCCTCTTCTGTTTTGGTAAGTTTGTCACGGCATGACTTAATGATTTCCTGCGCTGTCTTCAGTTCTTTTGTCATGGCATCGACGTTCATCTCGCCACTCTCCATCCTGCTGACAATGCTTTCCAACTGCTTCATGGCAGCCTCATAGTTGAGTTCCTTTTTCTTTTCCGGCATGGCTTTGTTAAGTTATTGAGATTACAAAGTTACTAATAACTTTCCACGTCGGCAAATTTTTTAACATATAATAATAAGGTGTCAGATTGTATTAATTCTCCTTTTCACACCGTTTACTGACACCTTGACGAATACAAGAAATGTGCTGTCTCTGTAATCAGGCCTCAATTACACTGTAATCAGGTGCTGATTGCGTTGTTATCAGGTGCTGATTAGGATGTAATCAGGTGCTGATTGTTTTACAAAAAGTACATAGTTGTATTACGTTGTTGTTACTTGCGGCAACCTCCGCAGGGTTGACAGAAAAAAGCCCAGGGCGCAACCCTGGGTAAAAGTGTATTACTCGCTATACGTATTGCAATCCCCGAAACTGGTAGGCGAGGCAGCCTGTGACCGCCGGGTGGTGTTACAACAATTGCACAAATGCCCTGAAAGAAGTGTATTACGAACCTGAATACACGGGAATAACGCCCTCATCACATAACGACAAAGCCTCCGTTACTCCTTTACCACGGCCTTTATCTGACCATTGGCGAGCATAACCGTTACCTCATCGCCTGCTGAAAGTTGCTGGGAAGCGGTCACTGCCTTGCCCTGAAACATGGTAACGGAATATCCACGGCGTAGTATGTGTACGGGGTTTACGGCTTCTGCACGCTGCTCGAGCATGGCAAGACGGTGGCGAGCACGTTCCATTGTCACCGCGCATGCTGACGGAAGACGGGCGGAAAGCATGTCCAAGCGGTGTTGTTCATAGGTTTGTCGGGAGGAGAGGACGTGTGAGAGTCGCACGGAACACTGCGCAAGACGGCTGCTCTCACGTGTGGTGCGTAGCAGGATTGCAGAGGACAGACGCTGCTCAAGACGCTGAACAGCAAAGTGTTCCTGCTGCATACGCTGTCCGACATATTGCGTGATACGCCGCGAACAATCATCTATCCGCTCTAACGTAGCGGCGAGATTGTCTATCAGGTATGCCGCCACGGCCGTCGGGGTCTTCTGACTTACACAGGCAACGATATCAAGAACCGACTGGTCACGGTCGTGACCGATGCCTGTTATGACGGGCAGGGGGAAATTGGCAACATTCTCTGCCAGCGTCAGAGTGTCGAAGCCAGAGAGGTCAGCAGTGCTGCCACCACCTCTTATTATAACCACTGCGTCATATTCCTCTACCTGACGGTTGATAGTTTCAAGGGCAGCCACAATGCTGTCCTGCACCTTTTCCCCCTGCATGACAGCCGGAAAGAGTTGTGTGCAGAACTTAAACCCGTACTCATTGTCTGAGAGTTGATTGCAGAAGTCACCGTAGCCAGCCGCCGTAGCACTGGAGATAACGGCTATGCGAAGGGCGAAGGGCGAGAGATGTAACGTCTTGTTCATGTCTATCACTCCCTGTTCGCGCAGTGATTGCAGTATCTCCTGCCTGCGCCGCGCCATGTCGCCCATAGTGTATGATGGGTCTATGTCTGTAATGACCCACGAAAAACCGTACGCCTCGTGGTAGTTAGCGTGCAGACGCAGCAAGACTTTCTGTCCGGCGAGAAGCGGAGCACCTGTCAGTGCGGTGAAACGGGGAGACAAACGCTGCCAGACGTTACGCCAACAGCAGGCCCTTGCCTGTGCTATGGGCGTGTGAGTGCGGTCGTCTTTCTCCACAAGTTCCATATAACAATGCCCATGATTCTCACGGACACTTGCCAATTCCGCCGTGACCCAATAGTCATCAGGCATGGATAGTTCTATGACCTCACGCACAAGACCACCCAACTCTGACAGTGTGAGAGGTGCGGCAGACGGTGAAGAGGCATTGTAAGGTATGTCGTCAAAAAACATTTGCACAGTGTGTTAATAATATTAATATGGTGCAAAGTTAACCAGAAAACACAAAATGACAAAACTTTTCCCACGGTTTGTTTTGCAGTGAGACAAAAATTGAGTAACTTTGCACTGACTATCCAGATATTTTTATGAGCAACAAACAAGCAGCATTGGAACTGGGCATTAAGCCCGTAGGATCTCTGTTGATGCAATATGCCCTACCAGCAATAGTGGCAATGGTGGCGTCATCGCTGTACAACATGATTGACAGCATATTCATAGGTCAGGGCGTAGGTGCCCAGGCTATCTCAGGGCTTGCCATTACGTTTCCTTTTATGAACCTCTCTGCTGCCTTCGGAGCAGCAATAGGTGTGGGTTCCTCCACCTTTCTCAGCGTTAAGTTGGGGCAACGCGACTACGGCATTGCCAGCAGCATACTGGGTAACTGCGTAGTGCTTAACATACTAATAGGCCTCATCTTCGGTGGTGTATGTCTGTTATTCCTCGACCCTATACTGCGGTTCTTCGGGGCAAGTGACTATACCCTGCCCTATGCGAGGGACTACATGGTGATTATCCTGATAGGAAACGCCGTGACACATCTATACCTTGGACTTAACGCCGTGCTGAGAGCAGCGGGGAAACCGAAGGTGGCAATGTATCTCACGCTGTTCACCGTGATACTGAACGCTGTGCTTGACCCCCTGTTCATATACACATTGGAGTTGGGAATACGTGGAGCGGCATACGCCACAGTGCTGTCGCAGATGGTGGCCCTGTGCTGGCAGTGGTGTTTGTTTAGCGATAAGAAAAGCCTGTTACACTTTGATTACAGCCGATTCAGGATAGACCGGCGGATAGTGGGCAGCATAATAGGAGTCGGTATGTCGCCATTCTCAATGAATGCCTGTGCCTGTCTGGTGGTGATATTCATCAACAACACCCTTGCTGACTATGGTGGTGACATGGCCGTAGGTGCCTACGGCATAGCAAACCGTGTAGCATTCGTCTTTGTAATGATTACACTTGGCGTGTGTCAGGGTATGCAACCGATAGCAGGATATAACTACGGTGCGCAGAATTACAGCCGACTGAGGGAAGTACTGCGGCTATCTGTCATAACGGGTACGGCAGTTTGCGCAGTAGGTTTCCTGATAGCAATGGTGATTCCAAGGCCAGTCGCAATGCTATTCACCACGGACGAGACGCTCATAGCGATGTCAGTGACGGCACTGAGATACATCATGGCAATGTTTATAATAATAGGTGCACAGATGGTTATAACCAACTTCTTCCAGTCTATCGGCAAGGCGAAGGTGAGTATCTTCCTCAGTCTGTCACGACAACTGATAGTATTAGTGCCTGCACTGGTGATACTGCCAAAGTGGATAGGCCTTGACGGCGTATGGCTTGCCATGCCTTTCTCTGACGCTGTGGCGGCACTGATGGCGTATGTCATGCTATGGATTTACTTGAAAAAACTAAAATAGGAACCCAGATGAGTGTTGACAATCTGATAATCTGCGTAGGGCGACAGCTCGGAAGCGGGGGCTGCGAGATAGCAAAGATGCTCGCAGAAAACTTTGGATGCAAGTTCTACGACAAAGAACTGATAAGCATGGCGGCGGAGCAAAGTGGCTTCACCCCCAAAATCTTTGAGCGACACGACGAGAACCACGGTGCGCTAAAGACGTTCTTCGGTCCCATGACAGGTCTGCTGGAACGCATAACAGGCAACTTCTACAATAGCAGCATATCGCAGGAGGCACTGTTCCAGATACAGAGCGAGGCGATATGGAAGGCGGCACAGGAATCATCATGCGTGTTTGTAGGGAGATGTGCCGACTACGTATTACGCAACAACCCCAGACTGTTCTCCGTATTTATAACAGCAGACAATACAGAACGCACAGAGGTAGTGGCACAACGGCTGGGCTGTGACACAGAGACTGCAAGGAAATACATAGAGAGGAAAGAGGAGGAAAGGGCTGCATACTACAACTACTACACCTCCAAACGATGGGGAGAAGCACAGAGTTACGACCTGTGTGTGAACTCATCACTACTCGGATTGGAAAAGACAACAAAGATAATAGCACAGGTTATCAACGACAGATTCAACATTTAACCCAATTCGGGCATTCTGTTTCTGTCATCTTCGCTTATCTATGTGTCAGATAGTGTCATGCTTCATAGAAGGCATAGCAGGCTATAGCAAGAAGAAGCAGGGCGCAAAATGGTGCAGAGAGAAGCGTAAAGAGACTGAAAAGCAACTGTAATAAGTGTGAATTAGGTTATAAGGCCTCACGGAAAATACAAGCGACAACCCCCAAAAATAAAAAGGAACATGAAAAAAATATTACTCTTAGGCTCTGGTGAACTCGGCAAAGAGTTTGTCATTGCAGCAAAACGTGCAGGGCAATACGTCATTGCCTGCGACCGATATGACGGTGCCCCTGCAATGCAGGTGGCCGATGAAAGGGAGGTATTCTCCATGCTTGACGGTGACACTCTTACCGCCGTAGTCAACAAACACAAGCCTGACATCATAGTACCAGAGATAGAAGCCATACGCACAGAGAGACTATTCGACTTCGAAAAGCAGGGAATACAGGTAGTACCATCAGCAAAGGCCGTGAACTATACCATGAACAGACAGGCCATACGTGACCTGGCAGCAAAAGAACTGGGACTGCGCACTGCCCGTTATTACTATGCCGAGACATACGAAGAACTGCTGGAAGCAAGTAAGACAATAGGCTTCCCCTGTGTAATAAAGCCCCTAATGTCAAGTTCCGGGCACGGACAAAGCACCGTTAAGCGTGAAGAAGACCTGCGACAAGCATTTGATGACGCCATGGCAGGCTCACGCGGAGACGTGAAAGAAGTGATAATAGAAGAGTTCATACACTTCACCTCCGAGTTCACTCTGCTCACCGTGACACAGAAAAACGGTCCAACACTGTTCTGTCCCCCCATCGGACACGTGCAGAAAGGCGGTGACTACCGTGAGTCATGGCAACCATATTCCATATCAGAAAAGGACTTAAAAGACGCACAGACAATGGCAGA
>JALFNY010000074.1 GCA_022774105.1 Prevotella sp. | reverse complement strand
AACTATGCCGCCCTTACAGGGCTAAACGTATTGTGTGTAACTCATTGATTAATAGGGCTCACACCCTATCCTATACTATGCCACCCCTACGGGGTTAAGGGTGGGAAACTTCAGTTAATCTGATTACAAAACGGTGTCTTGTGCGTCAGATATAAAAAAGAAGATACGAATGTCAACAATAAAACACCTCTTACTCCCCATCCTCCTGTCGTTAACAGCGCCGCAGTCATGGGCCTACAAACTGTGGTACGATGAGCCAGCAGTAGTATGGACAGACGCCCTGCCCATAGGCAACGGGCGACTTGGCGCAATGGTTTATGGCAATCCCTACGTAGAACGCCTGCAACTAAACGAAGAAACCATTTGGGCAGGACAACCAAACGATAATGCTAACCCTGAAGCCTTGGAGGCTATCCCCTTGATACAGAACCTTATATGGCAAGGAGAATACCTGAAAGCGCAGGAGATGGCAACGCAGAAAGTTATGTCACGCACCAACTCGGGTATGCCTTATCAGACATTCGGAGATGCCTATATCTCTATGCCAGGCATGACCAACTACACAGACTACCGCAGAGAACTGTGTCTGGACTCAGCAAAGACCGTGACCTACTGGACTGCCAACGGTGTGAGATACAAGAGAGAGACGATAGCCTCGCTGTCAGAGAACGTCATAATGATGCGTATCACTGCTGACAAGCAAGGAAGCATAACACTGAACGCAAACTTCTGTTCACCACACGCTGACGTCATAATACGCAGCGAAGGAGAAAGCATATCATTAGAAGGCGTTACGTCAAGCCATGAAGGCCTGAAAGGCAAGGTGCGCTTCATGGGCAGAATGGCGATGACGGTGAACGGAGAAAAGGCCCAGAAGGTGTCACAAAATGGGGTTATCAGCGTAACAGACGCTGACGAGGCAGTGCTATATATCACCATTGCCACCAACTTTGTGAACTACCATGACATCACTGCCAACGAAGCAGAACGCAGTAAGGCGGCACTCGAAAAGGCAATGGCACACACGTATGACACAGAACGGGAACGCCATATAGAGAACTATCAACGACTGATGGGTCGATGCACCCTATGGCTGGGAGAAGACATCTACCCAAACCTCCCCACGGATAAAAGGATAGTGAACTTCGCCGAGAACGATGACAACCACCTTGTAGCCACCTATTTCACCTTCGGTCGCTATCTGCTTATCTGCTGTTCGCAACCAGGCACACAGCCAGCCAACCTGCAAGGAATATGGAATGACAAGATGTTTCCCTCGTGGGATTCAAAATATACCACAAACATAAACCTTGAAATGAACTACTGGCCGGCAGAGGTCACAAACCTTACGGAACTCAACGAGCCACTGTTCCGCCTTATAGAAGAGGTCAGCCAGACAGGAGCACGAACGGCAAAGACCATGTATGGCAAAGCAGGCTGGGTGCTTCACCACAACACAGATATATGGCGCGTTACGGGAGGCATTGACCGCGCCACCTCAGGAATGTGGATGACGGGTGCAGCATGGCTGTGCCACCATCTGTGGGAGCACTATCTGTTCACCATGGACATAGACTTCCTGCAAAAATATTACCCCATAATGAAAGATGCTGCGCTGTTCCTTGACAATATGCTAATACCAGAACCGAAGCATGGCTGGCTGGTAATATCCCCCAGTGTGTCACCAGAGAACGTACACCCATCAAAGGATGGCAACGTTGCCATATCAGCAGGAACAGCAATGGACGCACAACTAATCAGAGAACTATTTGATAATGTCATCGCCGCAGCAGAACGACTCGGTGTTGACGACACACTGACACAGCATTACAGGGAACGACAGAAACTGCTACCACCAATGCAGGTAGGCAGATGGGGACAACTACAAGAATGGACAGAAGACTGGGACGACCCAGAGGACGTACACCGGCACCTGAGCCATCTGTACGCCCTTTACCCAGGATATGCCATTACAGACAAGACACCAGAACTGATAAAGGCAGCACGTGAGAGCCTAATACACCGAGGAGACCCCAGCACGGGGTGGTCAATGGGCTGGAAGGTATGTCTATGGGCAAGGCTACTTGACGGTAACCACGCCTATAAGTTGATACACAACCAACTCACACTGACGGAGGATAGATTTGTTGCCTACGGAAAGAACAAGAAAAAAGGAGGAACATACCGCAACCTCTTTGACGCGCACCCGCCATTCCAGATTGACGGAAACTTCGGCTGCACCGCCGGCATTGCAGAGATGTTGGTGCAGAGCCATAAGGGATATATAGATATACTCCCAGCACTACCTGATGCGTGGAAGGCACAAGGGCGAGTAACAGGACTTATGGCACGCGGGGCAATAGAGATATGTAACCTTGAATGGAAAGCAGGAAAGGTGACGAAGTTGACAGTACGCTCAAACGCTGGAGGCGTGATAAAAATAAAATATAACGGTAAGTTACGTACTATAAAGACAGTGAAAGGACAAGAATATCAGTTGTGAGTTACGAGTGAAGAGTTCCATGCAAGCAATGCTGCATAGCCAAACCCTTCGCCAATCACTATTTATAAATAACGTATAACTCATAACTAAACCGCTCGGCTCTGCCGCTTTGCTTGCAAAGAACTAAACCACCAAACAAATATGAAAC
>JALFNY010000073.1 GCA_022774105.1 Prevotella sp. | reverse complement strand
AGCGGGAGTGCCAATAGAAGGGGTCATAGTACCATGGGTCGTAGTACCACGGGTCGTTAACCACGAGTGTTATGTTGTTGTAGCCGTCAAAGCGTTTCATTTTCATGCTGTTCTCGTAGTCTTCCCTTGACACAAGAATAGAGTCTTGCTGTGTGTTATACTCCTCCCCTGAGTATGAATATGTGTCACTGGGACGTTTACGGCGGTTGTATTCGTCAACGTCCCTTATTGATCCAGAGTATGAGTAGGTGTCTCCTCCTACCTCAACGCCTTCCTCGTAGTCATACGGCGATGTTACCTCACTCCGTTGCGTGCGCTCCGTTGTTCTTGGGGTGCTGCTCTTCTTTGGGGTGAAATACATGTCATCGTCCTGTGCCGCAGCGTTCAGTGCGAAGGACAACAGCAGTGCTGATAGTATGAAATGCCGTGCCATGATGATGTCGTTTGTATGGTTCATTTTGCCTTCTCTATGGTTAGATGTTGCAAACTTAATGACTTTTTCACTGCAAATATACGGAAAAACCCTAACAAAAGGTAGGCTTTTCCCTAATTTTTTTCTAACTTTGTGGCGTATTTAACATTTTGATGAATATTGAGGCCGTGGGTTTAAGGGTTTAGGTCATATCGCCTTATGTATCCTTCTGCCCATGAGCACCCTTCCTTAAAAAGTAGAATAAGATGAAATACCTATTGACAAGATTCAATATTGCGTGTCCTTCTCAGGAACTTCTGCAGCCCTGCCGTGAGTTATTGGCTGATGCCTGCGGTGATTGTGGCTACGAGAGTTTTGAGGATATTGACGAGGGCATCATAGGATATATACAGCAGGACCTCTATTCTGAGATGCTGGTGCAGCATGTTATAGATGATTTCCCCATTAAGGGTGTCACCATTATATATGAGACAGAGGAGATACCTGATCAGGATTGGAACGCCGCATGGGAGGAACAGGGCTTTGATCCCATCGTGGTGTCGGGCAAGGTGACTATCTATGATGCGCGCAACACGGTTGACAGTGAGCAGTTTTCTACGCCTGTCAACATCGGCATATATGCCAGTAACGCCTTCGGCACTGGTACGCATGAGACCACTCGCATGGTGGTGGCTACGCTTCTCGAAACTCCTTTGCAGGGCCGTAGGGTGCTTGACTGCGGTTGTGGCACGGGTATCCTTGCCATTACTGCCCTCAGGTGTGGTGCAGAGGCAGCGGTAGGATATGACATTGACGAGTGGAGTGCAGACAACTCCATGCACAATGCTCGCCTTAATGGGGTGGAGGACCGTATGGAGGTGTTGTTAGGCGATGCCAGTGTGCTGTCTCATGTTGACGGTGTCTTTGACGTGGTGATGGCAAATATCAACCGCAACATACTCCTTGCTGACCTTGTTCACTTCCAAGGTGTGATGGTACATGGTGGTGTTCTCATTCTCAGTGGCTTCTATGAGGAGGACGCTCCCATGCTCATTGCTGAGGCAGAGCGGCTGGGGTTGCATGAGATGTCACGTAAGACGGAAAACAACTGGTGCTGCCTGAAACTTAGTTATGCCCCAGATTTGAGCACATTACGGTGTTAGCCGTGGTGACATCGGTGTTCATCAGCGTGACAGGGGCTTGCTCTTTACCATGAGCGAAGAGGTCATACATTTGACCGTAGAGTGTCACTGTGTGCTTTTTCTTGTTCTCTTTCTTTGTCGCTGCCGTGGTCTTCTGCGTGGAAACGGCCATGAGTGTCATGGTAAGTATATAGGTAAGCAGTTGCAGAACGGTGTTTCTTTGTGTGGGAGTTATTCTTCTACGGGCATTATTATAGCCAATACTATGTAGAGTATTATGCCGGGTAATAGCCAGAAGAATATGGATATGAATGCCCATAACGCCCTTATTACCGTGGGGTCAATGTCTAAATACTCTGCAATGCCGGCGCAGACGCCTGCCATTTTTCTATTATTGGAACGTGTTAGTTTCTTTTCCATTGTTTGTCTTGTATGTTGTTGTTTTGTGGTTGATTCTCTTTTCTGTTGTGAACCTTATTGTTTGTCTCCCTGCCAGCCTATTGTATCTACTGCTGATTTGTCCGTTGGCAGTGGTTCTTGGTTTATACTGTCTTTGTCAGTGTTGTTTATTATATATGTATCGAGTCTGTTGTTGTGTTCTGCTTCATGTACGGTCATAAGGGTACTTGTTGCTGATACTATTGCTACTACAATGCTTAGAATCCATAGCAGTATGCAGGTTATGACCAGTTTGGCTGACATTGGCTTGCTGTTGCTGCGCAGTGCCCTTGTGATGCAGTATATGGGAATGGTTATAAAGGCAAATATGGCGATTACTCCGGTTATGATTGTACCGGCGTGAGTGGTCAGATACTCAGGAAACCACATCATGCTGCCTGTTGCAAGGTAAGGGAACATGGTGGCTGACAGTCCTAACAAGGAAACGACTATTGCTATTATGACTAACATTCCCATGCCTATGAAGAGGAATAGTGGTAGCAGGCATATTATGACTATGAACTTCAGCAGCAGCAACAGGCAGCCACTGCCATGGTTGCGGTTGCCTGTCTCTTCGGTGAAGGCTTTGTCTGACTCACTGATTATCTCCTCGTTTAAGGTTTCAGGCGTGACGTTTTGCCCTCTCATTCGCAGTCTGTCTTCTGGTGTTCTGGGCGTGGGGACAATAATCCAGAGCATTATGTACAGCATTA
Source organism: Prevotella sp. (assembly GCA_022774105.1). Classification (GTDB taxonomy): domain Bacteria; phylum Bacteroidota; class Bacteroidia; order Bacteroidales; family Bacteroidaceae; genus Prevotella. Next base: position 2,078 of record JALFNY010000073.1, on the reverse strand, counting down.
TCAGCAGCCATGCCAGTCCTATGTGCACATACTTTCCCAGGCCTAGGAATACGAAAAAGGCTACTATCGTGCCCAGCCGCCAGATTAGTGACGTGCCTCTGCCCGTGAACTGTGCCATGCCTGAGCATACGCCGCCAAGCACCTTGTCTTTCGGGTTGCGGTATAGGTAACGTCCTTTCAGCCATCCTAACAGCCCGTTGTCTGTCTTTCTGGCTTCTGTTTCGCTGCTCTCTCCCTTGTCATCTGCCGCTGGCGGTTCCTCTGTGTTGACGTTTTCTGTTGAGGAATCTATCTCTGTTGGGTTGCCAATCTTGCCTATTATGTCTTTCACCACCTCTATGCTGATTGCCGTGATGCCTTCTTCCTTCTGTTGCCACAGCAGTTCTGCCACGCGATGTTCTATGTCATCGGCTATTTCCTCGCCTCCTTCCTTGTCTGAGAAGTAACGCTTCATGCTGTTGAGATAGTGATTCAGCAGTTCGTAAGCGTCTTCGTCAATGGCGTACAACTGACCGAAAATATTGATGGTAATGTTTCTCTTCATACTGTTCTCTTTGTTTTGTTTTTCTTAAAGAGTATTGCTCTCGCCGGTAGTTTCCTTATTTTGTTGCGTAAGCACGGTGACAGTGTGTGAGAGTTCGCCCCATGCCATGTTCAGTTCTGCAAGAAATTGCTCTCCGGTCTCAGTCAGAACGTAGTATTTCCGTGGCGGACCTTGTGTGGATTCACGCCACTCGTATGACAGCAACCCGTCGTTTTTCAGTCGGGAAAGCAACGGGTACAGTGTACCTTCTACTACTATCAACCTTGCTTCTTTTAGTTTTTGTATTATGTCTGCGGCGTATGACGCCTGTCTGCGCAACAACAGCATGATGCAATATTCCAGCATCCCTTTCCTCATCTGCGACTTAGCGTTGTCTATGTTCATATAGCCTCCTTTATAATGTACTGTGTGCAAAAGTATGAAAAATAACAGAATCTTGCAATACAAAGTACCAACAATTTTCTTAAAATTATCATATTCTAACAAGAAAGGGCTTTTTCATGGTGTAGGATAAGGCAGTGTGTGTACGCTGTGTAACGCCCGGTGAAGCAACGTTATCATGTGGTTTTGCAAGGGGAGAAATATCAGTTGCCTTGTAATCAGCACCTGTTTACTGTGTAATCAGCACCAAATCGTGTAGTAATCAGCACCCGATTACTTTGTAATCAGCACCTGATTGCCGTGCCTTCATTTTCTGTATGCGTGGAAATACACAACAGCCTGTCCCCTGAAAGTGGTTTCGGGTTGTGAGTTATGGATTGTGAGTTATGAGTTATGAGCACTTCGCAGTTTAAGAATAACAGATAAACTGTTTACTCATAACTCATAACCGTAACTGTAAGGTGTCAGAATTCGTCGCTTGCGTAGAATACTTCGAAGAGTTCACGAGGGAAATCAAAAATCTCGTTGTCATTGAAGAAGCGTCTTAACTCTTTGTCAGCGTTCTCACGAGAGTCACTTGCGTGAACTATGTTCTCTTGGTAACTCATGCTATACATACCGCGTATAGTGCCGGGAACGCAGTTGGTGCGCCCGTTGGTGGGGCCCGTAATGGTGCGCACTACATCTACCGCGCTGACGCCTTCAAGGCATATCGCCACCACGGGAGTGACCATCATAGAGTCTTTCACGCGCTGGAAGAAAGGCTTGTCAGCAAGGTGTGAGTAGTGTTCTGACAGTACCTCGTCAGTGAGTTGCATCATTTTCAGCCCCACCACACGCAGACCCTTCCTCTCGAAAACGGATATAATCTCGCCGATGAGGTTACGCTTCACGGTGCAAGGCTTTAACAGCACCAGTGTCTTTTCTGTCTGTTTCATACTTCTGAGATTGTTTAGGAGTAAATAACTGAAGTTTCCCACCCTTAACCCCGTAGGGGTGACATAGCATAGGATAGGGTGTGAGCCCTATTAATCAATGAGTTACACACAATACCCTTAACCCCGTAGGGGTGACATAGTATAGGATAGGGTGTGAGCCCTATTAATCAATGAGTTACACACAATACGTTTAGCCCTGTAAGGGCGGCATAGTT
>JALFNY010000069.1 GCA_022774105.1 Prevotella sp. | reverse complement strand
CGCGAGGTGATGTGCGCCTACCAGCGCATCGATGGCGACCCCTGCTGCGGCAATAACCGTTACTTACAGCAGATACTGCGCAACGAATGGCAGTTTGACGGGCTTGTGGTGTCAGACTGCGGAGCCATCAGCGACTTCTGGAAAGAAGGTCGTCACGAGGTCAGTCCCGACCCTAAATCAGCCTCAGCAAAGGCTGTTATCAGCGGTACAGACGTGGAGTGCGGCAGCGAATACAGAACCCTCCCAGAAGCAGTGAAGGCTGGTAAGATAACTGAGGAGCAGATAAACACCAGCGTCATACGCCTGCTCAAGGCGCGTTTTGAGGTTGGAGACTTCGATGCCGACAACCTTGTGGATTGGACAGCCATACCAGCCTCTTGCATAGCCTCCAAAGAGCACAAAGCACTCGCCCTCGAAGCAGCGCGTCAGGGCATCGTGCTACTGCAGAATCGTGGCAACATTCTGCCCTTACAGAAGTCTGCCCGCATCGCCGTCATCGGTCCTAACGCCACCGATTCGCTAATGCTCTGGGGCAACTACACTGGTTATGCCACCAAGACCAGAAACATATTGGAGGGTATCAAGAGCCTCGCCACAGATGTGAAGGACATCGAGGGCTGCGGTTTCACACGCAACGAGCAACTCATAAGCCGCTTCGGCAACTTCCGTACACGTGACGGTGGCAGGGGAATGAGTGCCACCTACTGGAACAACACCGACATGACTGGCGAGCCGTCAGCCACTGCTCTCTGCTCCACACCGCTGAACTTCTCCAACGGCGGAGCCACGGTCTTTGCACCGGGAGTGGCTCTTCAGGACTTCACCGCACGTTATGAGGGCATCTACAAGGCTGACAAGACGGAGAAACTGCTCTTCAACATATCGGCAGATGACCGTATGCGCATCATTGTTGGTGGTGACACGCTGGTTGATGTATGGAAGAGCCGCGAGCGAGTGCAGACGGCTGTCAAGGAATATAGCGTGGAGGCAGGCAGGGAATACCCTGTGACGGTAGAGTATATGCAGGGCGATGCCATGGCGGTATTGAAGTTTGACGTGGGTGTTATGGCTACTGTCACGCCGTCAGACCTTATCAACAGCCTCAGCGACCGTGACGTAGTGGTGTTTGCCGGAGGCATTTCCCCAGCCTAAGAAGGTGAGGAAATGAAGGTCAGCGACCCTGGTTTCAAGGGTGGTGACCGCACGAGCATAGAACTTCCACAGTCACAGCGTGACATTGTCAAGGCTCTCTACGATGCTGGCAAGAAGATAGTCTTTGTGAATTGTTCTGGTGGTGCCATGGCTCTTACGCCTGAGTCACAGCGTTGTGACGGCATTATTCAGGCGTGGTATGCTGGTGAACAGGGCGGCAGGGCTATTGCCGAGGTGCTCTTCGGAGATGTCAACCCGTCAGGAAAACTGCCTGTCACCTTCTACAAGGACGATTCTCAACTGCCTGACTTCCTTGACTACACCATGAAGAACCGTACATACCGCTTCTTGAAGGAGGAGCCTCTGTGGCCGTTTGGCTATGGCCTGTCATATACATCGTTTGCTAAGTCAAAGGCGAAGGTGAAGAAGTCAAAGGAGGGTTGCACCGTGTCGCTAACGGTAAGTAATACCGGCAGCCGTGATGGTGACGAGGTGGTGCAGGTGTATCTGCGTAATCCCAAGGATACAGAGGGTCCTGTCAAGACGCTCCGTGGCTACCAGCGCGTCTCTCTCAAGGCTGGTGAGACGAAGGCAGTGACCATTTCTCTCAGCGGCGACCAGTTGCTGTGGTGGGACAAGGACAGCAACACCATGCGCCCCATGCAGCCTAAGGACTACGAGGTGGTGGTGGAGTGACGCGGCAATGGCCGTCTCCCACCGCTGTTACTGATGCCTCTTTCCTCTCGCGAGAAAGAGGTTCTTCGCTGCGGACAACGCGCTTCCGCTGTGTAGGCAGCACTTTATTACAATGTAATCAGCACCTTTTTGCTGTGTAATCTGCACTTGATTACTTTGCAAAAAGGTGCTGATTGTGTTTGTGCCCCCGTCTGGTGTGGTGAGGAAAGCCGTATGGCGTTGCTGCGAGGGGCTTATCTCTCTGTCTCTACCCCCATCTCTTGCAGCAGTCGTGAGGCGTTGCCCCAGTGGCGCATCATGTATAGTATGTATCTCACATCTACGCAGATACATCGTGCTAAGGTGCTGTCAAAGAAGATGTCTGCCGACAGGCTGTCCCAGTTCCCGTCGAAGGCCAGTCCGAGCAGGCGGCCTTTGGCATCTATGACTGGTGAGCCGCTGTTGCCGCCCGTGATGTCATTGTTGGTAAGGAAACAGAGGTTCAGCGTGCGGGAGACGCTGTCTGTGAACACGCCGAAGTCTTTTGCTGACAGCAGTTCACGCATCACGGGCTCGGCGAAGTAGTCCTCCACGGTAGCGGCACGGTCCATCTTGTCCACTATTGACTGCGCCGTGGTATAGTAGCCAGAATCATATCCCCCTATTCTGTAGCCTCCCACCTGCCCGTATGTCATGCGCATGGTGAGGTTGGCATCGCTGTAATGCGGCATATCCTGCTCCATCCGCAGTTTGGCAAGGCACAGATAGCGTTCTTGTCGGGTGATGCTGTCAGCGAGTTCGTCAAGCACCATCTTGATGTCTGACAGTGTCTCCACGAGAGAGAGGCTCATCTCTATGCCCCAGTCACGCTTCATGCGACGTGTCATGCGCAGGGGTATCTTCGCCTCCGGGCGCAGCAGTATGGTGTTGTCCCACACTCGCCGCACGTAGGCCTCATAGTCTCCTCCGCAGTCCTCGTCTATCCTTTTGTAGAAAGAGGGGTGATATTTCTCTGGAGTATGACTGCGGTAGTTGCGCAGCAGTGCCGCCATAGCCTCTATGTCGAGTTCCTTGTCCCATGCGTTGCGGTTGTCCTCAAACTGTGAGTACTGCTTCTTCGGCTTGTTTTCAGGGCCATATACGGGCATCCCGTTGTAGTATTTTGACGCTCTGACGGCCAGTTCGTTATTGCTGCGGCGTGTGAATGTCTCGGCAAAGAAGGTAAAGGCCCTCATGGCCTCTTTGCGTTTGTCGTACAGACGGGCCAGAAGCGCGAGGTCAGGGCTATTCACCGCTGTGCTGGCAGTATCTGCCCACGCCTTGATGCGCTGTTCGTAGAGTTGTTTCTGGCGCACGATGCCGATGGAGTCTATGCACTTGTTCATGCCGATGGAGTTCTTCCAGTAGTTTGAACTCTGTGCATACTTGGAGTCATACTTTATCCTCACCTCCTCCGAGGCGTTCATGTGGCGTTTCATTACGGCCTGCTTCACCCCACGCACCTGCTGCATCGGCTCGTTGACGCAGTCGCGTATCTCCTGTATTCCGTAACTGCTGAGGTAACGTTTCGTTGAGCCTGGAAAGCCCATCACCATCGCAAAACTGCCGTCCTCGTAGCCCTCCGTGCTGACGTGAAGCCATGTGCGGGGCCTCATCGGCACGTTGTCGGGGCTGTATCTGGCAGGCCCACCGGTCCTGGCATCTACGTATATGCGGAAGACAGACACGTCACAGGTTTGTCTTGGCCACATCCAGTTGTCTGTTTCGCCGCCGAACTTACCCATACTCTTAGGCAATGCGAAGACAAGGCGCACGTCCTCATAGCGCTGGTAGGTGGTGGCGTAGTAGGCATTGCCCTCATAATAGGCGTCAATCTCCACGTACAGCGTACTGTCCTGAGCCTTCGCCGCGGCGGTGAGAGTGGTCTCCACAGAGTCGATGAGCAGCGTCCTGCCGTATGAATCGAGCGTGTCAATGCCGAGAGAGTCCATCATCAGCGTCACGTCACGCTGCGAGCGCATGAACGAAACGAAACTACCCTCACAGGGAAGTTCCGCCTCCAGCGAGTCGGCAGAGAAGCCATTGAGCATATAGTCGTGCTCAACGGTGGAGTGACGGCGTATCGCCTCAAAGCCACAATGGTGGTTAGTGAACAGTAATCCGTTATTGGAGACAACGGCACCGGTGCAATATCCGCAGAAACTAACCACACTTTGCGTCAGCGAGAGACTGTCCTCATAAAGCGAGGACTTGGGCATTGCAAAGCCCCCGGCACGCATCTGCCCATAGACAGCGTCAGGAAGGTTGAACAATGTCCACATACCCTCGTCGGCAAACGTGGCCGACGGGACGAGGGAGAGTAACAAGATATATAATGAAAGGATTGTCTTACCCATACTGAAAATTTACTTTTTGAACCTTTTTCCTATCACAGGTAACGATGACAAGGGCATATCCCTGCGCACCACAACCGCCAGATAAACTGCTATCATGCACGTATTGGCAACTATCTGCAGTATTGTTCCGCAGCCAAGAGCGTGCAGTGGGGCGTAAGAGGCAATGTAATCCATGGCCAGATACATACCCGCCGTTATCACAACATAACCCACCATGCCCCTGATATCATAGCGTATAGGGTACTTACGCTGGCCTACGACGTACGAAAGTATCATGGCCGTGCCGTAACCAGCCACTCCTCCCCACGCACAAGCCATGTAACCGTACTGCGGAATGAAGGCAACGTTGACTGCAACAAGTGCTACACAGCCAGCGGCAGAGAACCATGCGCCCCATATTGTCTTGTCAATCAACTTGTACCAGAAGGATAGATTGAAGTATATCCCCATCATAATCTCCGCCACCATGACTATCGGCACCACACGAAGACCTACTCTGTACTCCGCGCCTACTATGCACTGAAGCAGCGGCATATAGCCCATCACGCAGAGAAAGGCAAAGAGTGTGAAGATGACAAAGTACTTCATGGCCTGGGCATAATACTCCTTCTTGTCGCCATCCTTAGCCTTTGCAAACACTATCGGTTCATAGGCATAGCGGAAAGCCTGCGTTATCATAGCCATAATCATGGCAACCTTCACGCTGGCACCGTATATACCGAGTTGCACCTTGGCCTCTCCGGCATCAGGAAACACCAGCGGGAAGAGTATCTTGTCAGCCGTCTGGTTGAGTATTCCGGCTATGCCCAGCACGAGAATAGGCCACGAATACCCTAACATACGGCGCAACAAAGAGAGGTCAACAATGCGGAACGGCACACCGTTAGCACTACAATACTCCCTCGCCTCCACGTGTTCATGGGCAAATTCTGGTATGAAAAAGAAGGTAATAAGGCCCGTGCACACAAGGTTCAGCGCAAAGATATAGAACACATCGTCCTTCCCCAGCCACAGGAAATATACAAGATTCAGCCCAATATTGAGCATAATGAACAGCAGTTTGAGTGCTGCAAACTTCATAGGACGCTTCTTATACCTCAGATATGAGAACGGTATAGCCTGCAATGCGTCCAAAGACACCACGCAGGCCATCATCATTATGTAGTCCTCATGGCCCACATACCCCATGAAAGAGGCCAGAGGACCGAGGAAAAGACACACCGCAACCATAAAAACAGCCGTCAACGTGCCTACAACAACTATGCTCGTGGAAAATACACAGTGCGGGTTCTCACCTTCCTTGTTGGCAAAACGGAAGAAGGTTGTCTCCATTCCGAAGGTCAGAATGACCAGTATCAGGGCGGTATAGGCATACAGGTTCGTGACAATACCGTAGCCTCCGCTGGCCGCTGAGATAACATTTGTGTATAGAGGAACAAGCCAATAGTTGAGAAACCTGCCCACAATGCTGCTAAGTCCGTATATGGCCGTGTCCTTAGCAAGTGATTTCATTGATGCCATCATGTAAATATTGTATGCAGGAAAAAGCCCCGCCCCCGCCCTATCATGTCGATATAGTGGCTGGGAGTGGGGCTGATTCCTATGTTTATCGTGCCTTATTCCTGTCCGTTACGTGGGTGACGGTCGCCGTGTTCACCACGTTCTCCGCGGTCAGCACGTTCTGGTCGTGGCCTACGTTCTGGTCTTGGGCGTCTTTCTCGCTCCACATAGCCCTCTGGTTTGTCCAACAGTACCTTGCGAGAGAGTTTGTATTTGCCTGTCTTCTGGTCTATATCTACCAGTTTTACCTGCAATTTGTCGCCTTCCTTGATACCTGCTTCTTCTACGGTTTCAAGTCTTTTCCAGTCTATTTCGGATATGTGCAGCAGTCCATCTTTGCCTGGCAGTATCTCTACGAAGCATCCGTAAGGCATTACTGAGCGCACGGTGCCGTCATACACTTCACCTATTTCTGGTACTGCCACGATGCTCTTGATCTTGCCGAGGGCTGCGTCTATAGAGGCTTTGTCTGGTCCTGACACCTGTACTTTGCCTACTCCGTCTTCTTCGTCGATAGTGATTGTTGCGCCGGTGTCCTCTTGCATCTGCTGGATTATCTTGCCTCCGGGGCCTATTATCGCGCCGATGAACTCCCTAGGTATTTCTATCTGCACGATGCGTGGTACGTGAGGCTTGAGTTCCGGACGTGGCTCGGCTATGGTATCTGTTATGCATCCGAGTATGTGTTCGCGTCCTGCCTTTGCCTGCATGAGTGCTTTTTCGAGGATTTCGTATGATAGTCCGTCGCACTTTATGTCCATCTGAGTGGCTGTAAGACCGTCTTTTGTTCCGGTAGTCTTAAAGTCCATGTCTCCAAGGTGGTCTTCATCGCCGAGTATGTCGGACAGTACTGCGTATTTATCTTCGCCTGGATTCTTTATGAGTCCCATCGCAATGCCGCTGACTGGCTTCTTCATTGGCACGCCAGCGTCCATCAGTGCGAGTGTTCCTGCGCACACTGTGGCCATTGATGATGAGCCGTTTGATTCGAGTATCTGGCTTACTATGCGCACGGTGTATGGGAAGTCAGCGGGTATCTGGCCCTTCAGTCCGCGCCAAGCGAGGTGTCCGTGTCCTATTTCTCGGCGTCCTACGCCGCGCTGTGCCTTTGCTTCTCCTGTGCAGAATGGTGGGAAGTTGTAGTGTAACAGGAAGCGTTGGTATGAGCGTTCGAGCACGTCGTCAACGAGTTTCTCATCTAATTTCGTGCCGAGTGTGCAGGTTGTGAGTGACTGTGTCTCGCCGCGGGTGAAGATAGAACTACCGTGTGGCATTGGCAGTGGTGACACTTCGCACCATATTGGGCGTATGTCTGTTGTCTTACGTCCGTCAAGTCTCACGCCTTCGTCAAGTATGCAGCGGCGCATTGCGTCTCTTTCTACGTCGTGGTAGTACTTGTCTGCAAGGGCATTTTTCTCTTCTAACTCGTCTTCTGTGAGTTCTGTGTGTGCTGCTGCGTACTTTTCTTTGAACTCGGTTATTATTGCTTCGAACGCTTCTGCGCGTGCGTGTTTCTCCAGGGCCTGCTTTACTACGTCATAGGCTTTCTGGTAACACTCTGCTTTTACTTGTTCTTTCAGGTCGTCGTCGTTTACTTCGTGGCAGTATTCTCGCTTTACGTCTGTGCCGAGTTCTTTCATTAGTTCTACCTGCAACTGGCACATTGGCTTGATAGCGTCATGTGCTGCCTTGAGTGCATTGAGCAGATCTATTTCTTGTACCTCGTTCATCTCGCCCTCAACCATCATTATGTTCTCTGCCGTTGCGCCTACCATGAGGTCCATATCGGCGTTGGCCATCTGCTCTTTGGTTGGGTTTATGATGTATTCTCCGTTTATTCTTGCTACGCGGACTTCTGATATAGGACATTCGAAGGGTATATCTGAGCATGCGAGGGCGCATGATGCTGCGAAACCTGCCAGTGCGTCGGGTTGATCTACGCCGTCAGCGCTGAACAGTATCACGTTAACATACACCTCAGCGTGATAGTCGCTGGGGAAGAGTGGGCGCAGAGCGCGATCTACAAGACGGCAGGTCAGGATTTCGTCGTCATTGGCTTTGCCTTCTCTTTTTGTGAATCCGCCAGGGAAACGGCCTGCTGCGGCATACTGTTCGCGGTACTCTACCTGCAGTGGCATAAAGTCTGTGCCTGGCACTGCGTCTTTTGCGGCACATACGGTGGCCAGAAGTACGGTGTTACCCATGCGCAGTGTGCATGAGCCATCGGCCTGCTTGGCCAGTTTTCCGGTCTCTATGGTGATGGTGCGTCCATCGGGCAGGGAGACGGTTTTTGTAATTACGTTCATCGAATTGTTTTGAAAATCTTTATTGTTTTTACTTACATCTGTTGACGCAGCGTTGCCACGTCGGCTTATATTTCACGCTTTATCCGTACAAAGGTACGGAGTTTCAGCGGACTATACAATGTTTTTAACATTATTTATGCACTTAGGGTGGTTTTTTGAGTGGGTTGTTGCTTCTGTGGCGGTGTGTGTGTTGTTTTGTGGGCTGTAATTGTTTGTCTTGCTGTTGTTTTAGTGTTGTGTTGTAATCTGGTGCTGATTGCGGAATAAAAGGGTGCTGATTGAAGAATAAAGGGGTGCTGATTGAAGAATAAAGGGATGCTGATTATACGATCATCAGCATCCCTTTAGCGTGTTATAATCCCTACCCTGCCCTGCGACGGCGTTACGGCAGCGTTGCGAGGGAGGTTCTGCGCCACATACTGCAATGGGGGATTGTCATGCGTATGAGTGCATACCTGAGAGGAAATAATTTACCCCGAAGTATGTCATCAG
>JALFNY010000057.1 GCA_022774105.1 Prevotella sp. | reverse complement strand
CGACTACACATACTCATACTGCTGCTCACCGTCCTCTGCCACGCGGCTTACGGACAGGCAAGGTTCGTCTGGACGCTCGATAAAAGCGGCTCTGCCGAGGTGACACTCACCATCACGGGCACCCTTGACACCGGCTGGCACATCAGCACACACAACCTGAAGGTGGAGCAACAGGACGGTCTTCACCCCGTCGGCACACTCACCGAGCAGCCCTCCGCAGCATCAGCCGCGACGGGCGGAGGCACCGTCACCTATCAGCAGCGTTTCGCCGTGGAGCGTGAGGACTACCGTCTGCGTGGTTACCTGAGGTATATGCTCTGTACAGACGAGACGTGCCTCGCCCCACAGACGGTGGAGTTTGATGCCCACGGCACAGCCGCCACCACGGCAGAGAACGCTGCAAGAGCCGCTGACGGCACTACCGCTGGCGGCGCAGCAACGGTGCAGGAGAGCCCTGTCAGCACGTCCGCAGACAGTGCAGCGACGGCCCTGCCACAGCGAGAGGACAGCCTGCGTGGGGCAGACCTGCTGCAACTGCCGGCGTGGCAGCCCATGACCCACAAACTGAGAGCCTACGGCAGCAGTGCCACCACCTCCGCCACGGACGACGAAGAGGGTGGGGGAATGTCGCTGCTGACACTGTTCTGCCTCGCTTTCGGCGGCGGACTGCTCGCCCTGCTCACCCCCTGCGTGTGGCCTATGATACCCCTCACCGTGTCATTCTTCATGCGGCGCAGCGCAGATGACGGCAGGCAGCAGGGAGATGTGAAGGGCGCAATGCTCTACGGAGCCTGCATAGTGACAATATTCCTTGCCCTGGGCTTCCTGATGACGATACTCTTCGGAGCAGACGCACTAAACAAACTCTCCACCAACGCCGCCTTTAACGTGGCGTGTTTCCTGCTGCTGACCCTCTTCGGGCTGTCGCTCCTCGGACTGTTTGAACTGCGTCTGCCCTCCTCGTGGGCCGATGCCCTCGACCGCCGCAGCACCGCCACCACGGGCATTGTGAGCATATTCCTCATGGCACTGACAATGGTTGTGGTGAGTTTCTCATGCACCGCCCCTATCGTGGGCCTGCTGTTGGTGGAGATAGCCACGGTGACCACCGGCGGCGGAGGGGCAGAACACCTGCTGACACCAGTGGTGGGAATGACCGGTTTCGCATTGGCGCTGGCGTTGCCGTTCACGCTCTTCGCCCTGTTCCCAAGGATGTTGAAGCGCATACCGCGGTCAGGACGGTGGATGACAAGCGTCCGTGTGACCCTCGGATTCGTGGAAATAGCCTTCGCCTTGAAGTTCCTCAGCGTGGCAGACCTTGCCTACGGCTGGCACATACTGCCGCGAGAGACGTTCATTGCGCTATGGATAGCACTGGCCTTTGCCTGCGGCGTCTATCACACCGTTGACTGGCAGCGTGGCAGGATAAACCCCTTGCGGCGTCAGAAGGTGGCGATGGTAAGTTACGCCTTTGTCTTTTACCTCATACCAGGGCTCCGAGGCGCACCGTGTACGCTGCTGTCAGCCTTCCTGCCACCAGCGGAAGAAGTGGGGGAGACGGTCTTCACGGACTATGAGGAGGCCCTTGCCGAGGCGCGGAAACAGCGTAAACCCGTGTTTATTGACTTCACAGGCTACGGTTGTGTGAACTGCCGCAAGATGGAGGCGGCGGTATTCTCTGACCATAGGGTGCGTGATGAGTTATACAGACGGTATGTAGTGGTGAGGCTGTATGTTGACGACCGCACGCCGTTGCCGCAGCGAATGACGGCTGACGGACGTGTGTTACGCACCGTAGGCGATAAGTGGGCACTGCTTGAGAGCCACCGCTACGGCAGTGCTGCGCAACCCTTCTATGTCATTACAGACGCTGACGGTGAGCCCCTGACGCGCAGTTACGCCTACGATGAGAGCGTGGAACGCTTCTTGCAGTGGCTGACGAGTTGGGGGAAGTGACGGCTGATAACAGTGTAAAAAGGGCCTGATTACCATGTAAAGAGCACTCTTTCATACGGTAATCAGGCCCTTTTTTACGTTTCCATGAATGACAGGCATGCCGTGGGGGCATTTTTTTAACCTGCTAAGCAGTGGCTTATGTCTCTGTCATGTGCAAGAAAAAGGCGTGGAACGACCTGCTGGCCCTTCCACGCCCTGTTGTATGTGGCGGTGTTACAGTTTCTGCTCCACCTCTATCTCGGTGAATGTCTCTATGATGTCTCCTGCCTGAATGTCGTTGAAGTTGACAAGTGAGATACCACATTCCAGTCCGTTTGCCACCTCTTTCACGTCGTCCTTGTAACGTTTCAGTGCGTTTATCATGCCGGTGTGTATCACTATGCCGTCGCGTATGAGGCGTGCCTTGTCGCTGCGGTGAACCTTGCCCTCGGTAACGAAGGCACCTGCCACCGTTCCGACTTTGGAGATTTTGAACACCTCTTTGACCTCCACCTGTCCGGCGGCAATCTCCTTCTTGACCTTGTCAAGCATACCTTCCATGGCGGCCTTGATGTCGTCCATGGCATCGTAGATGACGGAGTAGGTGTTGATTTCCACTCCCTCCTGCTCTGCAAGGCGTTTTGCAGCAACGGAAGGACGTACCTGGAAGCCTACTATCATACCGTTGGCGGCTGTTGAGGCGAGCATCACGTCGTTCTCGGAGATTTGTCCTACGCCCTTCATTATGACGTTCACCTGCACCTTTTCCGTTGACATCTTGATGAAAGAGTCGCTCAGTGCCTCCACGGAACCCTGTGTGTCAGCCTTGACAACGAGGTTGAGTTCGTGGAATTCGCCAAGTGCTACGCGGTGTGCTATCTCTTCAAGAGAGAGTGTCTTGGTGGTGCGCAGGCTCTGCTCACGTTGCAGTTGCAGACGTTTGTTGGCAATGTCCTTTGCCTCTTGCTCTGTCTCCATGATGTGGAAGGAGTCTCCTGCCTGTGGTGCACCGTTGAGACCGAGTATTATGACAGGCTCTGCTGGCCCTGCTTTCTCTACCCTTTGGTTACGCTCGTTGAACATGGCCTTGACGCGTCCCCACGCTGTTCCGGCTATGACGATGTCGCCTTGCTTCATTGTTCCGTTGCTTACCAGCACGGTTGAGATATATCCCCGGCCTTTGTCGAGTGATGATTCTATCACGGAACCGGTGGCTTTGCGGTTGGGGTTGGCTTTAAGGTCAAGCATTTCTGCCTCAAGTAGCACTTTCTCCATCAGGTCTTCTACTCCCAATCCCTTCTTGGCAGAGATTTCCTGACACTGGTATTTACCGCCCCATTCTTCTACAAGGAGGTTCATTGCGGACAGGTCCTGACGTATTTTGTCAGGGTTTGCGCCTGGTTTGTCTATTTTGTTGATGGCAAACACCATCGGAACGTTGGCTGCCTGAGCGTGTGCTATGGCCTCTTTTGTTGTCGGCATGACGGAGTCATCGGCCGCTATTATGATGATGGCGATGTCTGTTACCTGTGTGCCTCGTGCTCGCATGGCGGTGAAAGCCTCGTGGCCTGGGGTGTCGAGGAAGGTTATTCGTCGTCCGTCGGGTAGTTTGACGTTGTATGCTCCGATGTGCTGCGTGATGCCGCCGGCCTCACCTGCTATGACGTTTGTGTTGCGAACGTAGTCGAGCAGTGAGGTCTTACCGTGGTCAACGTGTCCCATTACCGTTACTATCGGTGGTCTTGGGACGAGGTCGTTCTCGTCATCTTCTGCCTCTTGTATTGCTTCGCTGACTTCTGCGCTTACGTATTCTGTGGTGAAGCCAAACTCATCGGCCACGAGGTTGATGGTTTCTGCGTCGAGACGTTGGTTTATTGACACCATGATGCCTACTGACATGAGTGTTCCTATGAGTTGTGTGACGGGTATGTCCATCATTGTTGCCAACTCACTGACGGTTACGAACTCTGTCAGTTTCAGCACTTTGTTCTCTGCTGCCTCTGCTGCCATTGCCGCATCGCGTTGTTCTGCTGCTGCGAATCGTTTTTCTTTGCGGTATTTGGCGCCTTTCTTTGTCTGGTTACCCTTGCTTGTCAGTCTTGCGAGGGTTTCTTTTACCTGGCGTGCAACGTCCTCGCTGCTGGTTTCAGTAGCCTGTTGTTTGCCTTTCTGGTGGTTGTTTTTCTTTCCTGCGTTGGCGTTGTTGCGTGCGGCATTGGCGTTGTTGCGGTTTCCGCCGGCGTTCTGTCCGGCAGCTCCCTGACGTCCGTTCTTACCGTTCTTGGCGTTCTTCCCCGGCTGGTTTGCGGCGTCATTGATATCTACTCGCTCCTTGCCTATGCGGGTACGTTTCTTCTTTTCCGCACTGTTTTGTGCTGCTTTGTCGTCTCTTTCCCTTCTGCGCTCTTCCTTAGATTTCTTTCTTGGTCGGGTGTTTTGGTTGATGGCAGAGAGGTCTATGGTGCCTATGACGTTGGGTCTTGTCACTGATTTGCGTTCGCTTACCAGTGTAAAGATTTCTGTTTTGCTTTCGCTCGTGGTTGTATTTTCCTCTTCTGGTTCTGGCTCTGTTGCTGCTTGTTGTGCTGCGGGCTGTTCCTCAGGTTCGGGTTTTGGTGTTTCCACGGGTTTTGGTGTTTCTTCCTGTGGTGTTTCTACGGGCTTAGGTGTTTCTACCGGCTTTTCTTCCACGGGCGGTGTTGGTATTGTTTCTTCTTTTGCCTGTGGTGCTGGTTTTTCTGTTTTGGTGAGGTCTATCTTGCCGATGGGCTTTATTTCTTTTTTTGTGATGATGGCATCACCGGGTGTGACGGCCTGTGTTGTTTTCTTAACGGCTGTCTTTTCCTGTTTTTTCTTTTCAGGTCTTCTCAGCAGTTTCTCTGCTTGTGTGCGGACTTCCTTGTCTTTTTTGAAGGCTGAGACGAGTGCATTGTACTGTTCGTCGTTTAATTTGAATGAGAGTTCATTCTTTACCTCGCCCAGTTCTGGCCTTTTTTCGAGGAAGTCAACAGCTGTCTGCAGACCGATGTTGAGTTCTGATATTGCTTTATTCAGTCTTATACTCATTTTGTTTCTTTAGTCTTTTACTTTGTTTGGCGTATTTTTCGCCGTGGGTGTTTACTGCTGTTCGAATTCTGCTTTTAGTACGTTGAGCAGGTGATCTACTGTTTCTTCTTCGAGGTCAGCCTTTGTTATGAGCATCTCGCGTGGTGCGTTGAGTACTTGTTTTGCTGTGTCCAGTCCTATTGCTTTTACTGCATCGATGACCCATTGGTCTATTTCGTCGTTGAATTGGTCAAGGTATATGTCTTCTTCATTGACGCTATCGTTGTCGAGTTCACGGAATACGTCGATGGTGTATTCTGTCAACATACTTGCGAGTTTTATGTTTTGTCCTCCTCGTCCTATTGCGAGTGATACTTCTTCTGGTCTCAGATATACTTCTGCTTTGTGTTCTTCTTCGTTGAGTACTATGCTGTTTATCTGTGCTGGTGCCAGTGCTCGTTGTATGAACAGTTTGGTATTTTGTGTGTAGTTGAGCACGTCGAGGTTCTCATTGCATAGTTCTCTTACTATGCCGTGTACTCTTGCTCCTTTTACTCCTACGCAGGCTCCTACTGGGTCGATGCGGTCGTCAAAACTTTCTACGGCTATTTTTGCTCTTTCTCCGGGTATTCTGGCTATTTTGCGTATTGCTACGAGGCCGTCAGCGATTTCTGGTACTTCTGCTTCGAGCAGTCGTTGCAGGAATGTTGTTGATGTGCGTGAGAGTATTATCTTTGGGTTGTTGTTGTCGTTGGTAACGCGTTCTATGACGGCTTTTACTGTTTCGTTCTTGCGGTATTGGTCGTTTGGTATTTGTTCTGCGCGTGGTAGTATCAGTTCGTTGCCTTCGTCATCAATTACGAGCACTTCTCTTTTCCATATTTGATATACTTCTCCGGTTATGATTTCTCCTACGCGGTCTTTGTATTTGTTGTAGAGTGTGTCGTGTTCGAGTTCGAGTATTTTGCTGGATAGTGTTTGTCGGAGGTTGAGTATGGCTCTTCTGCCGAACTGTGCGAAGTCAACTCTTTCGCTGACGTCCTCGCCTACTTCGTAATCGCTTTCTATTTTCTGTGCTTCTGAGAGTGCTATTTCTTTGTTTTCGTCTGATACTTCTCCGTTGGGGACTACTACTCTGTTTCTGTATATTTCGAAGTCGCCTTTGTCAGGGTTTACTATTACGTCGAAGTTTGCGTCGCTGCCGAAGATTTTTGCTATCACGTTACGGAAACTTTCTTCTAATACGCTGACGAGGGTGGTGCGGTCGATGTTCTTGGTTTCTGTGAATTCCTTGAACGTCAAAATCATGTTTGGTTCCTGTCCTGTAGTTTTTGTTGCCATTGTTATCTTTTGTTATTTTTTTATTTCTTGCAGATGTTTGTGGTGTGTGACACTTCTTGTGTTTAGAATTTTATGATGTACTTGCAGTATTTCACGTCGTCCATGGAGAAGGTGCGTTCTACGTCTGTCATCACGGGGCGTTTCTTTCCTTCTACCTTCACTTTTTCTTGTGTGCTTATGGTGAAGTTTCGTCCTTCTACGTGTTTCATCTCTCCTTTGTATTTCTTACCGTTGGTGCTGAGCACCTCTACTTCTTTTCCTACGCTGGCTTGGTATTGCTGTTCTACGCGGAACGGTTGTCCCAGTCCTGCGCTGCCTACTTCCAGTTCGTAGTCTTCTTCGTCACGGCTGAGACGTTCTTCTATGTACCGGCTAAGTGTTACGCAGTCTTCTATCCACACGCCGTCGGCATGGTCTATTTCTACTACGATGCGGTCGTCAGGGGTTACGTCCACGTCAACGAGGAAGTACTCTTTCTCTTTGAGCCATTCCTCAACAATCTCTTGAACTTTCTTTTTTTCAATCATTGTCAGTCTTTTGTTTTACTGAAATCTCTTGTCTTCTCTTTCTCTTTCGCTGCCCCGTGACATTGTGCGGGGTGACGTTGAAAAAATTAATGAGGGACTCTTGATTGAGCCCCTCATTCCTCTGAACGTTGCAAAGGTACGCATTTTCTTTTGTTCCTGCAAATTTTTTTCCGTCTTTTTTTCTTCAAACGCAAATTGTCATAGGTTTTTAATGTAAGGGTGTGTGGTATGGTGGCGTAGGTTGTGGGGTTTGGGGTGTGATGTAAAGAGGTGCCGATTGCGGTGTAAGGAGGTGCTGATTGTGGTGTAAGGAGGTGCTGATTACGCGGTTGCGAGCCTGCTTTTGTCGTGTTGTGTGAGAGGGGCGTGAGGTGTGGGGGTGATAATGCCTCCGTGTGCCCGATAAGCCTTTTGAGGCGTCTGGGTGCGGTAATTGTGAGGATAATCAGTCAAAAAACGAAAAAAACGTGTCATTTTGTTGCACAATCCAATAAAAAAGAGTAATTTTGTTCTTAAATCTCATTCAATACCTAAGCATAACCATCAAAAACAAATGGAAAAAGTAGATAAA
>JALFNY010000044.1 GCA_022774105.1 Prevotella sp. | reverse complement strand
AGCAAGCACACCTAAGCACATCACAAAAACAGAATCAGCCATTAGAGCGAAGATAACCATTACTACCATATAACACAGAATTACCTGTTCCCTTACACTCCACAATACACCATCCTGCGCCCCATTTCCAGTCAATAAAACCCACGATGCCCACGATGAAACACATCAAAATCTGGCACATGGAGGAGCGAAAAGAACATAAAACCAACGAGCAATTCGGGCTAAAAGTTAATTATATGTAAACTATCCACAACGATTTTTGCCAGACAAAGAAAATTTTGTAACTTTGCACAGATAAATTGTCTGTACGCAAGAACGCTGCTGACTTTTAACATCAAACATCATCAACAACGTAATGAAGAAAGTTCTTTTTGTCAATCAGGACATTACCCCATACGTGGCAGAGACAGAATTATCTGTCATGGGACGTTTAGCACCACAGAAAGTACAAGAAAACGGATGTGAAATACGCACATTCATGCCCCGCTGGGGTAACATAAACGAGCGCCGTGGGCAACTACATGAGGTAATACGCCTATCAGGTATCAACATCACCATTGATGACACAGACCACCCACTCATCATAAAAGTGGCAAGCATCCCTATGACAAAGGTACAGGTATATTTCATTGACAACGAAGAATTCTTCACAAGAAAAGCACAAGTAGCAGACAACGACGGTGTCATGTTTGCCGACAACGGCGAAAGAGCCTCATTCTTCGCACACGGTGTCATAGCAACAATAAAGAAACTACGTTGGACGCCCGACGTAATCCACTGTCAAGGATGGATGTCCGCACTGGTGCCACTATACATCAAGAAAGCATACAACGAAGAATTGGGACTTGACAACGTGAAGGTTGTAACCTCACTCTTTGACCAGCCACAACAAGAGGCAATGGCAGAAAACACAAAAAACTGCATAGCCTTTAACGAAGGAGAAGCACGCGAACTGCTGACAAAGTACAATGACGCCATGACAAGCCGTGAACTTGAGAAAATCGCAATAGACTACTCAGACGGAGTAATCAAGACCTCCGCCAACATCGACGATGACATCATGAAATATGCAGAAGGAGCAGGAGTAAAAATACTCGACTGCCAAGACAGCAATTTCGCACAATCATACATTGAGTTTTACGAAAAACTATAATGAAACACACCATACTAACAATAACCGCACTCACAGTGATGCTGTTATCACTCGCCTCCTGCGATGACACAACCGACACACTGGGCATGTCACTCACAGAAAGCGTAAACAACCTGTCAATAAATGCGGATACATTCTACGTAGAATCACACTCAGTTGCAGCAAAAGACATAGTAGCACGCTCCGCACAAGGATACATCGGGAACATAAAAGACCCAGAAACAAACTCATACATCACCTGTAACTACATGACCCAATTCACCACATTGGGCGACTATCAGTTCCCAAGCATAGAGAACATAAGAATAGAAAACTACGACAAGACAAAACAAAGACTGGAACAAGTAGAAGCAGACTCATGCGAACTGATAATATTCTTCTCAAGACACTACGGCGACTCACTGGCCCTTATGAAAATAACGGCACACGAAATGAACACCCCATACGAGGAGAACAATACATACACAACAGACTTTGATCCGATAAACCAAAACATGATAAGGGAAGGAGAAGGCAGCATACACAGCGAGATGTCATACACATTCTCTAACCAACTACATTCAGACGAGAGCAGATGGTCAAGCACCTACACACCCTACATAAGCATATCACTAAACGGAGAATATATAGACAAGCAAGGAAAACACTACAATAACTACGGAACATACATAATGCGGAAGTTCTATGAAGAAAACGGGAAAGACATATTCTCCAACAACTACCGCTTCAACCATGAAGTATGTCCCGGCTTTTACCTACAACACAAAAGCGGCTTAGGCAGCCTCAGCGCCATCTCCTTAGCACAATTACGCATACACTTCACTGACACATTGCAAGGAAACGTAGGCGCAAGCACCACCATACTATCAGGAACAGAAGAAGTATTGCAGAAAACCAACATAAAACAAAACACCAACGCAATAGACAACCTGATAGAAGAAGAAACATGCACATACCTAAAAACACCCGCCGGCATATTCACAGAACTATCACTGCCGATAGACAAAATAATGCTCGGACGAGATAATGAGGAAACAAGCCACGACAGTGACACACTGAACACCGTGAGAATATTCATACCACGCATCAACGACAAAGCATACACAAGTTACAACCTGCCAATCCCAAAAACAGTACTGCTGCTGCCCACCGACAGCGCCAGCACGTTCTTTGCAAACAAACAAGTAGCAGACTACAGAACATCATATATCGCTACATACTCATCAACCACCAACGGATACACATTCGCAAACATATCAGCACTGATAACCAAGGCATATAGCGCACTAAACGATACCATCAACAACGTCATCAACGCAAAAAAACAAGAACTTGGCACAGAAGAACTGACGGGAACCATGACAAGAACCATAAAGAAAGCCGTGGCTGAGAAATACATGAACGACCATCCCACATGGAACAAGGCCATAATAATACCAGTAGAAACGACCTACTCCACATTAAGTTCAACCTCGTCAGAGTTGACAAAAGTAGCCTACGATATGCACCTTGGCAGTACAAGACTACAAAAAGGCTACAAGAACAACGACAACATTACCGTAAGCGTAATCTACTCAAAGTTCAAAGAATAAAAGACCAATGGCAGACAACTATCTTGAAAACCACCGAGCAGAATACGAAAAGCGTAAAGAACAGTGGCTAAAAAAAAAGAAAAAGACCAACCTTATATACCTTGACATAAAAGAAAAAAACATAAACAAATAACACAATGGTAAAGATTCAATTCCCTGACGGCTCCGTCCGCGAATATGATAACGGCGTGACAGGCCAGCAAATAGCCGAAAGCATATCACCAGCCCTTGCCCGCAACATAGTAGCCTGCGGCGTAAACGGTGAGACAACAGAAATAAACCGCCCCATAAACGGTGATGCAAAGATATCCCTCTACCGCTTTGAAGACGAAGAAGGCAAACACGCCTTCTGGCACACATCTGCACATCTGCTTGCAGAAGCATTGCAAGAACTATATCCAGGCATACAGTTCGGCTTCGGACCAGCAATAGAAAACGGCTTCTTCTATGACGTACTCCTGCCCAATGGAGAAATGATAAAAGAAGGAGACTTCAAGAAAATAGAGGACAAGATGATAGAACTGGCACGCAAAGACGAGCCAGTAGTACGAGCAGAAATAAGCAAGGCCAACGCAATAGCACAGTTCTCATCACAAGGACAAGCATATAAGGTAGAGCACATAGAGCAGGATCTGGAAGACGGAACCATCTCTACATACACACAAGGCTCATTCACCGACCTCTGCTGCGGTCCTCACATCGTATCAACCGGAATCATAAAGGCAGTAAAACTGACAAGCATAGCCGGTGCATTCTGGCGTGGTGACGCAAAGCGTGAGCAGATGCAGCGTCTCTATGGCATATCATTCCCAAAGAAGAAAATGCTTGACGAGTACCTCATCATGCTCGAAGAAGCAAAGAAACGAGACCACCGCAAGATAGGAAAAGAGATGGAACTGTTCATGTTCTCAGACAGAGTAGGCAAGGGTTTGCCAATATGGCTACCCAAAGGCACTGACCTACGCCTGCGATTACAGGATATGCTCCGTCGCATACAAAAACGTTTCGGCTACTGCGAGGTAATAACACCGCACATAGGTTCAAAGAATCTCTATGTCACCTCTGGCCATTACGCCCACTATGGCAAAGACTCTTTCCAGCCAATACATACACCTGAGGAAGACGAGGAGTACATGCTGAAGCCCATGAACTGCCCACACCACTGCGAAGTGTTCGCAAGTAAGCCACGTTCTTACCGCGAACTGCCCTTCCGTTGCGCAGAGTTTGGCACAGTATATCGCTATGAACAGTCAGGAGAACTCCACGGACTGACACGCGTTCGCTCATTCACACAGGACGATGCGCATATCTTCTGCCGTCAGGATCAGGTAAAAAGCGAGTTCCTGCGTGTGCTTGACATTATTCAGGCAGTATTCTCTATCTTCGGTTTCAAGGACGATCAGGTAGAGTTTCAAATCTCCCTTCGCGACCCGAACAATACAGAGAAATACATTGGCAGCGATGAAATATGGAACGAAGCAGAGCAAGCCATAATCGAAGCCTGCAAGGAAAAAGGGCTGAAAGCACGTACTGAACTTGGCGAAGCCGCCTTCTATGGTCCTAAACTGGACTGCATGGTGAAGGACGCAATAGGTCGTCGCTGGCAGCTTGGTACCATTCAGGTGGATTATAACCTACCGCAACGGTTCAGTCTGGAATATACTGCTGAGGACAACACAAAGAAAACGCCTGTGATGATACACCGTGCGCCATTCGGTTCACTGGAACGCTTCACCGCAGTACTCATAGAACACACAGCAGGACACTTCCCGCTATGGCTGACACCTGACCAGGTTGCGATACTACCTATATCAGAAAAGTACAATGACTATGCCTTCAAGGTGCAGCAGTATCTTGAAAGCGTGGACGTACGTGCTATCGTTGATAACCGCAACGAGAAGATAGGACGTAAGATTCGCGACAATGAAATCAAACGAATCCCATACATGGTCATTGTTGGTGAGAAGGAAGAGGCTGACGGAATGGTTGCCATGCGCCAACAAGGCGGCGGTGAACAGGCTGTAATGTCACTTGAAGACTTTGGCAAACGCATCAATACAGAGGTGGCACAGATGCTGGAAGCAATGAACATAAAGCCACAAGACTAAAGCGAAGGAACACCGTCTGCCTTTACTGTTCACGGAAAATGAACAGGAATCTAACTCCCGATTGGGGATAAAAGAAAAGAGACAATGTAATAAAACGAGGCTGTGTCGTAAACAACATTTACGGCGCAGCCTCTGTTTCTTTTCTTTGGTGGCGAACAATGTCACGGTAGTTCCTTCAACCCTATTCACTCATTATACCGCTGGCAAGTTCCCTTACCCTACCATACTGTCTGTCATAATCGTCTTACTCTCTCTTTCTTCCGCCTTGTCCCCTACTCCATCTCTCCGTAGTCTGCTATACCTTCAATGATGCAGAGCGCAATATGGTAACATCAACAAATAAAACATGAGGGCCTCATGGGGATAAAAAAACCGATTCACCAATGAATAGTG
>JALFNY010000092.1 GCA_022774105.1 Prevotella sp. | reverse complement strand
TAATAACCAAAACAAAAACAATGAAGAAAAAACTGTTTATTTCTGTCCTTGCGTTTATGACGTCACTTGGTGTTGGTGCACAGACAAATGAGTTGACAGTGCTGGCTTCTAAGCCCGGAGCGCAGGTGCAAAGCACTATGTATGGTATTTTCTTTGAGGACATTAACTATGCTGCCGACGGTGGTCTATATGCCGAGATGGTTAAGAACCGTTCTTTTGAGTTCCCTCAGCGTTTGATGGGTTGGAAGACCTTTGGCAACGTATCACTCCAAGAAGATGGCCCGTTTGACAAGAATCCCCATTATGTAAGGCTCTCTTATGCAGGTCATCCGCATAAGCATACAGGTTTAGAGAATGAGGGTTACTTTGGCGTTTCTACCAAATCCGGCGCCTCATACCGTTTTTCTGTATGGGCGCGATGCCCTGAGGGTGGCAAGAGTGTGCTGCTCGTGCAGTTTGTTGATAATGCCACCATGGGAGAGAATCAGTGCTATACCGAGGCGCGCGTTAACGTTGAGGGCAAGGAATGGAAGAAATATACGGTAGAGATGAAGGCTACCAAGACCATGGAGCGTGCTGCCTTGCGTATCTTCCTGCGTGCAGCAAAAGGCCAGCCGATGACGGTTACTGACCTTGAGCACGTCAGCCTCTTCCCGAAGGATACGTGGAAGGGACGTGAAAACGGTATGCGCAAGGATTTGGCACAGGCACTTGCAGACCTAAAACCTGGTGTATTCCGCTTCCCCGGAGGCTGTATCGTTGAGGGTACAGACCTTGAAACACGTTATCAATGGAAGAATACTGTGGGCCCAGTAGAGAACCGTCCGCTCAACGAGAATCGTTGGGAGTACACCTTTGCACACCGTTTCTTCCCTGACTACTATCAGTCTTATGGTCTCGGTTTCTATGAATTCTTCCAACTCTGTGAAGACTTTAATTGTGAGCCTCTGCCTGTTCTCAGTTGTGGTCTTGCCTGCCAATACCAGAACGACATACGTAACGAGAAGAAGGTACACGTTGCTCTCGATGATCTTGACCCATACATACAGGACGCTCTCGATCTCATTGAGTTTGCCAACGGCTCTGTTGACACCAAGTGGGGTAAGGTAAGAGCAGATATGGGACATCCAGAACCGTTCAACCTAAAATTCCTCGGCATAGGCAACGAGCAGTGGGACTATAAGGATAACCCTGCTTTTACCTCACGTTTGCAGAAGTTTCTCGACGTATTGAAGAAGAAACATCCGGAGATAAAGTACATAGGTACCACGGGCCCAGATTCTGAGGGCGAGAAGTTCTCTATGCTCCAGCCTAAGATGAAGGAGATGAAGGTTGACCTATATGATGAACATTACTATCGTAACGAGGCTTGGTTCCTTGACGCCAAGAACCGTCACCGCTATGATAACTATGACCGCAAGGGGCCAAAGGTATTTGCTGGCGAGTACGCCTGCCACGGAAAGGGAAAGAAGTGGAATCACTTTAACGCCTCTCTGCTTGAAGCCGCTTTCATGACGGGCATAGAACGTAACG
Source organism: Prevotella sp. (assembly GCA_022774105.1). Classification (GTDB taxonomy): domain Bacteria; phylum Bacteroidota; class Bacteroidia; order Bacteroidales; family Bacteroidaceae; genus Prevotella. Next base: position 4,498 of record JALFNY010000092.1, on the reverse strand, counting down.
CCGACATTGTTACAATGGCTACATACGCTCCTCTCTTCGCCCATGTAGAGGGCTGGCAGTGGAGGCCGGATATGATATGGTATGACAATCTTCGTTCGTTCAAGTCATGCTCATATTACGTGCAACAACTGTACAGTTTGTATAAGGGAACCAATGTTTTGCCTGTAAAGATGAACGGAAAAGTAGTGGCTGGTGACGAGGACCAGAACGGATTGTTCGCTTCTTCCGTGCTTGACAAAAACACTGGAAGCATATACGTCAAGATAGTGAATATCAGCAACAAATCCCAAGACGTTAAAGTAACGTTAAAGGGTGTACGCAATGTCGCTTCTGCTAAGGTGGTATCACTGACAAGTGCTGACCCCGTAGCGGAGAATACCCTTGACAATCCTGACAAGATTAAGCCCACAGAAAAGTCTGTCCAGATGTCTGGCAATGTGTTGGAAACAACTGTTCCGGCATCAACCTTCGCCGTGTATGTCATAAAGAAATAATGCTTGACGTATAATATTGGCTCAATTACTGATTTGGGTAAATATTGGTAATAAAACGAAAGGGTGCTGATTGTTGTGTAATCAGCACCCTTTCATTGTATTATCAGCACCTGATTGTCGTGTAATCAGCACCTGATTGCTTTCTCCTCAGTCCAGTCTTGTCATATCATCGCTCCAATATTCGTAGAATGTTTACTGAATAATCCTCGTTGGCGGGGTATCGCCTTCAGGCCGTTCACTGTGTCAATAGACAAAAGTGCTGCCTCCGAGGAACTCGCATAGCAGGCTGGTTGGAGGCACCTGGCTTTCAGATATAGGTTTGATATAATGTAGGAAGTTCAATAACCGTGATGCTTCAGCATATTCCGGACAGTTCTCTGGCACCTGTTCCAATGCCGCTTCAGCCTGGTTCTTTATTACAGACAGTTCGAAGAGCATGGCGGTGTTGAACACGGCATCAGCGTTTTCCTGAAAGGGGAATATCCATTTGTCCTCCCCAGCACGTACTGATGTCCATCGGTGCAGTGTTGTCTGAGCAGGGCAGTTGCGGTATTTGCTGTCGCGTATAATGCGGCGTAACAGTCTGTTGTCAGTGGTGGGGATATAGTTATGGTTGTCAATAGTGATGGTGGTAAGTGCTGAGGCATATATGCGGAATATCTGCTCTTGAGGCAGTTGAGCCGTCAGTTCGGGGTTAAGGGCGTGTATGCCTTCTATCACGAGAATGTCATTATCACGCAGGCGCAGACGCTTCCCGCTTGCCTCACTGCGTCCTGTCATGAAATTATAACGTGGCAGTTCCACCTCCTCACCGTTGATAAGAGCGATAAGTTGCTGGTTAAAGAGCGGCAGGTTGAGCGCATAGAGAGACTCGAAATCATACTCTCCGTTCTCGTCCTTAGGTGTCTCTTCACGGTTTACGAAGTAGTCGTCAAGGGAAATGCCTACGGGACGTATGCCGTTGGTGAGTAGTTGTATGGACAGTCGTTTGCATGTGGTTGTCTTGCCGCTGCTTGACGGTCCGGCAATGAGAACCACCTTCACTCCCTTGCGTTGCGCTATGGTGTCAGCTATGTGTGAAAGTCGCTTCTCCTGTAATGCCTCAAAAACCAGTATCAGTTCGCTACTAAATCCCTTCATTATGGCTTTATTCAGTTCACCCACGGTGTTTATACCCATAGTATCCTGCCACTGGTGGTATTCGTTGAACACCTCAAACATCTTGTCCTGCCTTATCATCTCGCCAAGCTCTGTGGGATTATCACGGCGTGGGACGCGTAGCAGCAGGCCGTCGTAGTATTTTTCCAGCCCAAAGAGACTTACCTCCTGCGTATTGCACAGCGTAGGACCATAGAAGTAGTCGTTGTAGCCGTCAATACTGCAATATACGGTGTACAAACTTCCGAGACTTTCAAGTAGCATCTCCTTTGAGGTATCTCCCGTTTTGCGGAACATCTCTATCACTTCTTCCGTTGGCCGCTGATGGCGTTTTATCGGTATGCTGGATGCTATGATGTTGTTCATTCGCTCCTTGAGCCTGTCTGCGTCCTCATCGGTTACTGGGCGACCTATCCTGAGGTTGCAATAATAACCATTGCTGACGGGGAACTCTATATCAACCTTACCCTGTGGGAAAGTGTCGTGTACAGCCTTGCACAGTATGAAGAAAAGGGTACGGGTGTAGATTCTCATTCCTGCTAAAGTCGTGACATCTATGAACTCCACGGTTTTGTTGCCAAAGATGCGGTAACTAAGGCTTACCACCTCGTTATTGACCATAGCCGCCACGGGAGGAAGCGGCATACGGAGGTCTAACTGAAAAAAAATCTCAGAAAGAGTTATGCCAATGTCGAATTTCCTGACACTATCATTGTTCTTGCATCTAATCTCTATTGTCATCATAGGCGGGAAGGGTTAGGTTGGTTGTATAATTGTTTATTTTTAAGTTATTTAGCGGTTTGGTGGCTTTGTTGTTTTATTGTTTGCTGAGTTTGTAGTTTTTTTTATTTATTTGGTTGCCTGTTTTGTCGTTTGACAGATGGATATTTCTATAAGCATACATGTCAGACAGTCACACATTGTGTACCGCTAAGCAACTGAAAACAAAATTACCAAAAAAACGCGAACTACCAATGATTTTTAAGTTTTTTATGATATATTTCAGGTGAAACAGACCTTTCGTAAGATTAATAGCCTGTGTTGTGAGACAGATAAAACAGAGAAATAATATAGTTTTTTAGTTACTAAGTTCTTGTTTCTCATTTTTTTTCTGTAACTTTGCACACGGTAAAAATAGTATATATATACATAAATGCTTGGAAAAGAAAGTAAAATATACGTAGCAGGTCACAAGGGCCTTGTTGGTTCCGCTATATGGAACAATCTAATGGCACGTGGCTACAACAACCTTGTGGGGCGTTCACACAAGGAACTTGACCTTACAGACGGTGTGGCAGTGCGCCGTTTCTTTGACGAGGAGCGTCCCGATGCTGTGGTACTTGCAGCGGCTTTCGTAGGAGGGATAATGGCAAACTCGTTGTATCGTGCTGACTTCCTGATGATGAACATGAAGATGCAGTGCAACGTTATATCAGAGGCATATGCCCATGGCGTTAAGAAACTGCTTTTCCTCGGTTCTACCTGCATATATCCTAAGAACGCACCGCAACCAATGTCGGAGGACTGTCTGCTGACATCAGAACTGGAATATACCAACGAGGAATATGCAATAGCCAAGATTGCAGGCTTGAAGATGTGTGAGTCGTATAACCTACAATATGGAACCAATTACATTGCCGTGATGCCTACCAACCTTTACGGCCCCAATGACAACTTCCATCTGGAGAATTCACACGTGATGCCTGCCATGATGCGAAAGGTGTATCTGGCAAAACTGATACATGACGGTGATTGGACAGCCATACGTCAGGATATGGATAAGCGTCCTGTGGAGGGTGTTGACGGTACACAGACGGAGAAGGAAGTGCTGGAAGTGCTTTCAAAATACGGTATTGAAGATAACAAAGTGACACTATGGGGAACGGGAAAACCTCTGCGTGAGTTTCTGTGGAGCGAGGATATGGCTGATGCTTCCGTACACTGCTTGCTAAATGTAGATTTTAAGGACATCATAGGTATAGAGAAATACTCTGCTGTACATTACGGTGCGACGGTGGATGGTGCTGTTGACCGTAACCATTCTGCGGGTCGTGGTGGTGCAATTCCTTCACTCGGCGAGATACGTAACTGCCACATCAACGTTGGTACAGGCAAAGAACTGACGATACGTGAATTGTCGGAACTTGTTGTTAAGACTGTGGGGTTTGAGGGAGAGGTATTCTTTGACGCTTCAAAACCTGACGGTACGATGCGTAAGTTGATTTCAGTTGACAAGTTACATCGTCTGGGGTGGACCCATAAGGTGGAGATAGAAGATGGAGTAGGGAGGCTATTTGACTGGTATAAGACCTCACTATATATAAGTAAGGTGTAAAGGCACATGATAAATCGTTACACACGGTAAAGAAATACGGTAATGAGCGATAGTGCCCAAAGTAAGAAGAACGAAGAAAAAAATAACATTACAAAGATAAAATTATGTCAGAAAGAAGAGTAGCACTGATAACAGGTGTAACGGGGCAGGATGGTAGTTACCTGTCAGAGTTTCTGTTGAAGAAAGATTATGAGGTGCATGGCATCATTCGCCGTTCCTCTGTTGACTATCGTGAGCGCATAGCACATCTTGAGGGCACACCACGTTTCCATCTGCATTATGCTGATATGGGTGACTCTATGTCACTTGTGAAACTTGTAGGCAAGGTGCAACCCACGGAGATATATAACCTTGCGGCACAGAGCCACGTGCAAGTAAGTTTTGATGCACCAGAGTTTACAGCAGATGTTGACGCTGTAGGTGTGTTGCGCATATTGGAAGCAGTGCGTACAAACCATCTTGAAAAGACGTGTAAGATATATCAGGCCTCAACTTCTGAGTTGTATGGTAA
>JALFNY010000180.1 GCA_022774105.1 Prevotella sp. | reverse complement strand
TGGGCTGCTGTTAATTCCATCCCTACTGCCTGTCGCATATAGGACACTTACGCACTATCTTATACTTTGATCCAGGCATACAAATATCTCTATGTTATTGTTACTAATTATCTTGCGCCCCATAGTTTCGCACATTATCTACTATAGTTTCGAGATACAAAGGAGGTACAGATGTTTATAATATTAACGCAAAGTTAGCAATATTTTTGTGTACGGCCAAAAACAAGAAAAGCGTGTAACTCATTGAGCTACACGCTTTTCTTTTGATTATGCATTCTTATTTCTACAGGGGCTTACTTCCCTTCCTCGAAGCCTGCGTCTTGAGCATCTGTTTGTGCACCAGACTGGGTATTCTGGTTAGTTGCACCACCCATGTCGGGGCCTGCCTGTGTGCTGGTTTGTGCACCTGCCTGATACATCTTTTGTGATGCAGACTGCATTACGGTGTTCAGTTCGGCTGTTGCTGCATCTATTGCGGCGATGTCTTGCGCCTTGTGAGCATCTTTCAGTTTCTGTATGGCAGCTTCTATGGCTGGTTTGTCCTCAGATGGAATCTTGTCTGCATTGTCTTTCATGAAGTTCTCTGTGGAGAAAATCATGGAGTCTGCTTGATTGAGTTTGTCAATCTTCTCCCTCTCTGCCTTGTCGGCTGCGGCGTTCTGTTCTGCCTCTGCCTTCATGCGGTTTATCTCTTCTTCTGACAGTCCTGATGATGCTTCGATGCGTATTTGTTGCTCCTTGCCTGTTGCCTTGTCCTTTGCAGAGACATTGAGTATGCCATTGGCATCAATGTCGAATGTTACCTCAATCTGCGGTACGCCACGGCGTGCTGGTGCTATGCCTTCAAGGTTGAATTGACCTATTGACTTGTTCTGTGCAGCCATCGGACGCTCGCCCTGCAATACGTGTATTGTTACGGCTGTCTGGTTGTCCACTGCTGTTGAGAACGTCTCAGATTTCTTGCATGGTATTGTTGAGTTAGCGTCAATAAGTTTTGTCATTACTCCACCCATGGTCTCTATGCCCAGTGTCAGTGGTGTCACGTCAAGCAGTACTATATCACCTACTCCTGATTCTTTATTGAGTATTGCTCCCTGTATGCAGGCACCTACGGCAACTACTTCATCGGGGTTTACACCCTTTGATGGCTCTTTTCCGAAGTAGTTCTTCACCAGTGTCTGTACGGCGGGGATACGGCTTGAGCCGCCTACGAGTATAACTTCGTCAATTTCTGATGTTGACAGACCTGCGTCGCGCATGGCGTTCTGGCAAGGTACCAGGCAAGCCTGAATCAGTCCGTGTGCCAGTTGTTCAAACTGTGAGCGTGTCAGCGTTTTTACAAGGTGTTTTGGCACACCGCCCTCTGCTGAGATATATGGCAGGTTTATCTCTGTTGATGTAGAGCTTGACAGTTCTATCTTTGCTTTCTCTGCTGCTTCCTTCAGTCTCTGCATAGCCATTGGATCCTTGGTCAGGTCTATACCTTCGTCGGCCTTGAAACCGTTTGCCAGCCAGTCAATGATTACCTGGACAAAGTCATCACCACCGAGGTGTGTGTCACCGTTTGTTGACAGCACCTCGAACACACCGCCACCGAACTCCAATATTGAGATATCGAAAGTACCTCCGCCAAGGTCAAATACGGCAATCTTCATATCCTTGTTGGCTTTGTCCACGCCGTATGCCAGTGCTGCTGCTGTTGGCTCGTTTACTATACGCTGCACGTTGAGACCTGCAATTTGTCCTGCCTCCTTTGTCGCCTGACGTTGTGAGTCAGAGAAGTATGCTGGCACTGTTATCACTGCGTCGGTAACCTCCTGTCCGAGGTAGTCCTCTGCTGTCTTCTTCATCTTTTGCAGCACCATTGCAGAGATTTCCTGCGGGGTGTATTTACGTCCCTCTATGTCCACGCGTGGGTAGCCGTTCTCGTTCACTACTGTATATGGCATACGTGATGCTTCCTTGCTGGACTGTTCGTAGGTCTCACCCATGAAACGCTTTATTGAGAACACTGTGTTCTTTGGGTTTGTTATGGCCTGACGCTTGGCAGGGTCACCCACCTTACGCTCGCCGTCCTTCACGAAACCTATTACTGATGGTGTGGTGCGCTTACCTTCTGAGTTTGCTATTACCACTGGTTCGTTGCCTTCAAAAACGGCAACACATGAATTGGTTGTACCGAGGTCGATACCGATAATCTTTCCCATAGTCGTATTATTATTATTTGTTTATATTCCTATTTTGTCAGCCCTTTCCTGTTGCACCTTATTTATATTATATAGTGCGTGTATCATGTGGCTCCTGTTTGTCTTCTGCCCACATTGTTTTACGGACTGTCTCCCTCTTTACTGCAATGCCTGTGCCACGGTATTTCCTTTGCCAACAAATGTGACAAAGTGCCATATTGACACAAAAATAAGGTCACAACTATGTCACAACGTGTCAGAAAAGTGACTTTTTTCTATGATTTTCAAAAAAAACACGGAAAAAATTTTGTAGATTCATAGAAATGTAGTAATTTTGCACATGAAAAGAGGTGAGTGTTAGTTTTTTCATCAACTCTTTCACAAA
>JALFNY010000162.1 GCA_022774105.1 Prevotella sp. | reverse complement strand
CCAAACCACTAAACCACCAACATGAAAAGACTATTACTATCAATTATCGTGACACTCGTCATGGTAGCGGTTGCCTTTGCGCAGAGTGTGAAGGTAACATGGCAGTACAGTGACATTGCTAACCTCTCTGCCACCAGCGTCAGTGGCGATGCAGAGGGTGTCAGTCTGGTAACGGGCAGTTACGCCCTCGGGGCTCAGTTGACGGCAGCCAGCACCCTCACCAGCAGCAATGCCGACACGGGTTACACGCCAGTTACCTACGAGCCGGCGTTCACCGCCCTGCAACCCTCGGCGCAGGTGACATCCGCAACGTCAGGCCATAACGTGGCATTTGGCGTCACTCCCGCTACGGGACATAAGTTCAGACCCACGAAGGTGTCGTTTGACGCCTGTAAGGTAGGAACAGACGCGGGTGGCATAGTGGTGAAGATAAAAGAAAGCGGCGGCACGGAGACACAGTTGGAGAGTGTCACACCGCTGCGTAACAAGATAGCCTCAGGCAATAACGCAGGCTACAGCCACCATGAGTTCTATGTCAACAATGTTATAGTGGAGGGCAAGGCCTTCCTGCTGATGCTATACATCACCGACATAGCCACCACAAAGACTATGGCGCTGCGTAACATCAGCATAGAAGGGGAGTTGGACTCAGAGATAAAGACCGTTGGTGACTATCTCACCTCCCTTACCTGTAAGACCGCTGTTGGCGGTGCAGAGGCGACAGAGGTGTCACTATATGACATGATAAAAGGACTGAAGAACGGCGAGAGCGTGCGCTATACCACCAAGTTGTCAGCAGACCCTACGGACTTTTCAGCCACCCTCAGCAGCACGTTAGGTACGGGGTACAACGTATATGTAACCTATTCAGACCACACTGCCAACGTAAGCATAAAGCAGGACGGTGTGGAGAAGATGACATTCACAATCATCTTCACCGTCTCTACGAAGCCCGTCAAGCCAGCCGCTACACCGCTGAAGCGCGGCCTCATGGCCCTGCACCAGTCCACGGGCAACCTTGTGTCATGGCGCGCCCGTGCCACTGATGACCCGAACCTCAGTTTCCGTCTGTGGAGAGGCACGTCAGCAGCAGCGCAGAACACTAAGGTGAACAGCGGCAAGACCATCAGCGGCAAGACTAACTACCTTGACAGTGGGGCCGCAGCAACGGCATATTACAGACTGGAGGTGCTCGACGCCGACGGCAACGTGATAGAGAGTGAGGTGAGCGGAAAGACATGGGACAACCAGACACTGTACATACCACTGAAAGCGGGAGCACCGACAGACCCCTCAGGCAACGGTGCCACATACACTCCCAACGACGCATCATACTGCGACATGGACGGTGACGGAGAGTATGAGATAATACTTAAATGGTCACCATCAAACGAAAAAGACGCCGCCAGCAGCGGTGCTACGTCAAACGTGTTCTTTGATTGTTACAAAATGAACGGCACACGCCTGTGGCGTATAGACATGGGTCAGAACTTCTTTGCCTCCGCCCACACCATACAGTTTATCGCATGGGACTTTGACGGTGACGGCTACGGTGAGTTTATGGTAAAGACCGCCCCCGGAACCATTGACGGGCAAGGAAACTATGTGATACTGGGCAACGATGACCCCACTGCCAACCTGAAGAGTTCAAGAGGCAAGCAGGACCACGGCTCAGAGTATATCACCGTCTTTGACGGCATGACAGGTGCGGAACTCGCCACCATACCGTATCACACAGACTACAATGCAGGCCTCAGTTACTGGGGTGACAGCAACCAGAACCGCTCTGAGCGATACCTCGCAGGCATAGCGTGGTTAGACGGAAAAGACGGTAACCCCTCACCAATCTTCGCACGAGGATATTACAGCGGTGCCTTTGTCGGTGCCTACGACTGGGACGGTGAGACACTGAAAGAACGCTGGGTGAGCCGTAATACCACCAGCGGCGCAGGACTGTGGGGCGAGGGAGCACACTGGATGAGCGTTGGCGACTGCACCGGTGACGGCAAACAAGACATCGTATATGGCTCGGCAGCACTGAAAAGTGACGGCACACTGCTGTACAGAACAGGCCTCGGACACGGCGACGCACTGCACCTCGGGGACTTCGTACCAGAGAATCCCGGCCTGGAAGTGTTCATGTCACACGAGAAAGCACCCTACGGCGCAGACCTGAGAGACGCCAAGACCGGCAAACTGTTGCTCCATCCCACAGCATCAGGAGACACCGGCAGAGGACTGATAGGACACTTCAACCCCGAAGCAGAGGGAGCATACTTCCAGACATCAGCATCAGCAGCACTCTATGACTGGACAGGAGCAACGGTGAACGAGACCGTAACGCACGGCGGTGGAGCATCACTGAACAACAGAATATATTGGAACGGAACACTGGCAGATGACTATTACGACAAGTCTGTGCTCGAAGCATACGACCCGAACACCAAGACCTTCGGACGTATGCAGGTAAACGGCAGCAACTACACCATAGGAACACTGAACAATTCCACCAAGTACAACCCCTGCGTGCTGGGTGACATACTCGGTGACTGGCGTGAGGAGATAGTAACATGGGCAGAGGTGAACGGCGTGTATAACCTCATTATCAACGCCACCAACTACGAAACGCCATACACCGTGCCACACCTCATGGACGACCTGAACTACCGTGCGCAGGTGATAAACCAGAACTGCTGCTACAACCAGCCGCCACACCTCAGTTACAACCTGCGTGACTCAAAGAAGATAACACGCAAATGCTTCGAGGTAGAGCCGATGGCAGGACTAGACAACGGTGCTGCAACGCTGGGAAAATACTGGGACTGCTTCTACACCACTTACCCCGTAATAATACCTAAGGAGGTGACAGCATGGAAGGTAACGGCACGAGTATATACAGACAACGTTGACACGGTGAAGGTAACGAAACTGAACGCCGGAACGGTGATGGCCGCCAATACCGCAATAATCTATAACTCAAACACTCCGGAGGTGACCTTCGTGCCGTCAGCCAAGACCGCCAACACCATGACCCTGTCAAAACTGAATGGCAGTTACTGCACCACCACCCTCGCCGCACACAGCGACACAGAGGGATACTACGAGTTCCGTGACGGCGAGAGAGGCCTCGGCTTCTATCTTGCTGACGGTAAGAGTATTGCCCGTGGTACCGGATATGCCGCCTTTACAGGCACTGTCAGCGCACCATTACACGCCTCATACGTGCTCGGCGACTGGCTGAACCCATCAAATGCCACGGGAGTGACAGAGTGTGTAGATGACACACAGACAACGGAAGGCAACGGACAGATATACAACCTGCAAGGAATACGCCTGGACAACATACCAGAAAAAGGCGTTTATATAATAAACAAGCGGAAATACACACGGTAGTAGGCACTGCTGACTATACATGAAAGAGCCGCACCCACATATCCCCCCAAGTTTCCCAGCACTGCTGACATTCGCTGCCGGGATAGCATCAGGGAGTATGATGGGTGCGGCTGACGTTATGGCCACGCCGTGGACGGAGCGGCTGACGCACTCTACGACGGTGGCAGTGGCGGTGGCAGCACTTGCAAGCATACCGCTGATGTACCGCAGACGGCAGGCCCTTGCCACGCTGGCGGTGCTGACGGCAACATTTTTCATAGGCATGATGCTGTGGCAACGCTGTCCCACGGCAGGGTGGGAGAGAGCCTCACGCAGCCTGCTGTCACCAGATATGGCCGATGAAATGTCAGAACGTCGTGAGCAACTGGCGGAGGTTTATGCTGCGGCAGGGCTGCAAGGCGACGAATACGCACTTGTCACAGCCATGACACTCGGTGAAAGACAGCGCGTCAGCAGTACGCTGTCAGCAGCCTATGACACCAGCGGAGCCTCACACATCTTTGCCCTTTCAGGCCTGCATCTCAGTGTGATATACCTCATGCTGTCGCTCTCCCTGCCCCGCCGGCGATTCCCCCACATCACGCTGGCGGTGCTGCTGGCACTGCTGTGGGCATACGCCGTGCTGGTAGGACTGCGCCCCTCCGTAGTACGCGCCGCCGTTATGCTGAGCATATACACCCTTATAACCGCCATAGGACGACGCACAGACGGTGTGGCAGCACTCGTGGCAACAGCCTTCCTGTTGCTGGCAGTATGTCCGTGGTGGCTCTTTGACGTGGGGTTCCAGATGTCGTTCATGGCAGTGTTGGGCATAACGCTGTTCCTGCCGACACTGGTTCGCTTCGGCGGACTGCGTGCGCAGCGTGACTACCTGTACCGCATCACGCCAGAAGAACGGATACGCCGCCTTGACAAATACGCCCTGCGGCACTACCTGCGCAATGCACTCCTGATGGCGGCAGGCTGGCTGTGGAACATCATAGCCCTGTCACTGACGGCGCAGGTGGGGGTAATACCACTTATAGCCTGTTACTTCGGGTGTTTCAACACCTATACCATTCTCGCAAACCTGCTTGTCAGTCCCTTGGCATCACTGCTAATTCCCCTCTCGTTCATGCTCCTCGTCATCGGCGTGGCAGTGCCTTGCCTGCCCTTCCTCGCATACGTCATGTCACCTTGTGCCACACTGTTAACACTACTTGCGCGGCTGATGAACGAGTGGGTAGGGTGGATAGCCACGCTGCCCGGTGCGTAGTAAGATGCCAGTTGTGAGTGAGGAGTAACAGGTGAGAAAATATGGGTCATCCGACGTTTCGAGTGATGCGACAATCATGTAGGTAAAGGCTATCTTACATCTCTAAATCCATACAAACAAATAGGATGCTGATTACATCGCAATCAGCACCTGTTAGCCATGTATTCAGCACCTGTTAGCAGGCATAAAACGCGACACCAACTACATCTTCTGTTTGTCGATATTCAAATATACAGAATGTTCAGCGTTTTTCTTCCTTTTTACAATACTTCTTTCAATCTATCACTCGAAATATCGGATGATCCGAAAATATAACTCATAACTAATCACTTATAACCCTTCCCACCCAAAATATTTTCCGTTAAAAGTTTGGCTATGTCGGAAAAAAGTAGTAATTTTGCACCCAAATTACGGTAAAGTGCCGTATAAGAATATATTAACTCATTAAAAAATTAAAGACAAAGCAATGATTATCGTACCTGTTAAGGAAGGCGAAAACATCGAGAGAGCCCTCAAGAAGTTCAAGAGAAAGTTTGAAAAGACTGGTGTCGTAAAAGAACTCCGTTCACGTCAGCAGTTCAACAAGCCCTCTGTACTGAAGAGACTCAAGATGGAGCACGCCATCTATGTGCAGAAACTGCGCCAGAGCGAGGAGTGTTAAAACTCGCTAAAAAGTTTGGCAGTCTGAATTTGTTTTAGTAAATTCGCAACATGATTGTCGATGACTTCCTAAGATATATGCAGGCGGAAAGGGATGCCTCACCACAGACGGTGGAAACCTATCGTGCAGCACTAAAAGACTATATAGCCTTTCTTGGGAAGACAGATGACAGTATTACCCCCGAAGATGCCGACAGCGACATTATCAGAGACTGGGTGGAGGACATGATGGACCGTGGATATAAAGCCACCAACACATGTAAAATGCTCAGTGCAGTAAGGTCACTGTACAGATACGCACTAAGAAAAGGGCTGGTGAGGCATGACCCGGCGCACAGCGTTAATGGGCCGAAGAAAGAGAAGGTATTGCCAGTATTCCTTAAAGAATCAGAGGCAGACAAACTCTTTGACAGCACACCGTGGGACTATAACGATATAAATGATGTACGCACGCGTACCTTATTATTATTATTATACACCACAGGAATGAGACGCTCGGAAGTAGTAACCTTGCGCGACAAGGACATAGACTTCACAAACGGATATGTAAAGATAACGGGCAAGCGGCGCAAACAGCGCATAGTACCGTTAGGCGAGGAGATAACGCAAGCATTGAAAACCTATATGGAGATGCGTGATGAGAAGACCCCCGCCACAGATACAACCGAGGCCTTGTTTCGTAATGCCAAAGGGCGGCAGATGACAGGCGGACAAGTATATACAGCAGTAAGACGGAGCCTGTCACTCGTGACAACACAGAAGAAACGCTCGCCGCACGTGATGCGACACTCCTTCGCCACGGCAATGCTCAACAACGGAGCCGGGCTGGGTAGCGTACAGAAACTGCTGGGCCACGAAAGCCTGAACACAACGCAGATATATACGCACGTCACCTTCGAGGAATTAAAGCGAACTTACACCGATGCCCACCCTCGGGCAGAGGAAAACGATTAATTAAATCTTAGAAAAACTATGGAGATCAAAATTCAGGCGCTACACTTTGACGCAACAGAGAAATTACAGGAGTTCGCCACAAAGAAAGTGGAGAAACTCGCCAAGTCTTATGAAGATATACAGAAAGTAGAGGTGCAACTCAAAGTCATCAAGCCACAGACGGCAATGAACAAGACCGCAAGTCTTTCCGTTGTGGCACCCGGCGGCACACAGTTCGTAGAAAAAACCTGCGATACATTTGAAGAGGCGATAGACCTTTGTGTAGATGCTTTGAAGGTTAAGATGACGAAAATAAAGGAAAAATCAAGAAACTATTAAAAAACTTCCAGAAAAGTTTGGCAGTTTGAAAAATTATGCGTACCTTTGCAACCGAAATCAAAAATGATGTCCCTCAAGCGACGTCTTTCGAATGCAAAAACAGCATGCCTCTTTAGCTCAGTTGGCCAGAGCACGTGATTTGTAATCTCGGGGTCGTTGGTTCGAATCCGACAAGAGGCTCTCCTGAAAAGGAGGTCAGAGGTAGGCGAGAAAAGGGAAACCTTGCAAAGGGACGCATAACATACGGGTAGTTTCCAGAGCGGCCAAATGGGGCAGACTGTAAATCTGCTGTCTTTCGACTTCGGTGGTTCGAATCCATCACTACCCACTATACAAATCGGTATAGTTTGCGGAAACGCTTGTTCTTGTGGATTTTCCATGGTGTTTTGAGAAAAGCTTAGAAGCAACGTCTTCGC
>JALFNY010000150.1 GCA_022774105.1 Prevotella sp. | reverse complement strand
TCAAACCTGTAACCTTCTGATCCGTAGTCAGATGCTCTATTCAGTTGAGCTACGGAGCCATACATTTTGAATATTTTACAGCCTTGTTTTGGCTGTCATTCCTTTTTTGCGAGTGCAAAGGTAGCAAGTTTTTTCATTACTACCAAATTTTTTTTCATGTTTTTTCGTTTGTGTGTAGTTTTTTGTTACTGATTATAGTAATAAAGGTGTTATTATCTGTGTTTTTACCGTTATTTGGTATGTGATATGGCTTTTTGCGCTATGTTAATCCTCTTGTTTTCCTCGTAGTCCTTGTAACATTCTTTCACATTGGCGTAGTCGTGCGCATTGTAGGGGTGTGGCAGTGGCGGTATTTGCTCTGTATAATGCCATAGCCTCTGCGAGAAGGGTTGTTACAGTGTCTTTTGTGATGGTGTCTATTGAATTGTGTTGTATGTCATCGGTGTGTGAGGACGTTTTTTTTAGGTAGTGTGCGAAGGCGGTATGAAACAGTATGTCTCCTTTGTCGTTGCCTTCTGTCAGTGGGAGTGCCATCTGATAGTATTTCAATGCTTCGTCGTATTGTGTCTGATAGAATAGGCTTTCCGCACAGGAGTAGATGTATATGGCGCGTTCTTTCGGTGAATAGGCTGACAGATGGGGTATGGATTTCTTTAGGTTTTCTGTGGCTTCCTCATATTGTTGTTCTTTATAATAGGAGAAGCCGAGATATGCAAGAAAGCGTGGGGTTAGCGTATAATGGCGTTTTAGTTTCTCGAAGGCAAGGATACTTTCGTGGTATTTACCTCCTTGGTAGTATTCTACGGCCTTTCCTAACAGTTCTGTGTCTTGTTTCTTTTGTGTTGTTCGCTGGGAAAATGCGGTGTTGCTTGTGTTGATTAGCAGAACCAATATCATTGCAAGCCTTGCAAGCATGGCGAGAAGCGTCTTGGTGTAAGGACGTTCCCAATCGTTTAGGTGATAGCGGTGACGGTTGTATTCCAGTAGGTCAATATCCATCATGACTATGCCTTTTGATCTCATCAGTTCGTTGTCGCCCATCTCTTTTTCCATCTCTTTCAGGACGTTGACAAGTTTTTCTTGCGAAAGGGGTGTTTCACATTCTGCAATCATATTGGCATAGGGCTCTGTATCGTCAGGCATATCATATGCAGCGGTTATTATGGCATCGGTAAACCTTATGCCAGGGAAAGATTCTGAAAGTTTTTCCTTGGCGATAGCCATCTGAGTTTCACGGTCGGTGTTGCATCCGATGGAGAGTAATATGTGGTTGTTATTGTCCAGTGTAAGTGCTTATCCAATGATGAAATGCTATGCAAAGTTACGTATATTTTCCGATTTCATAAAGAGATTTCATGTTTTTTTGATTAAAGTTATATAATTCCTTTCTTTTCTTTGGCAAGGGCGGAATATTTTTGTTACCTTTGCAATGTAGTTAAGAAAATATAGAAAATGGCAAATACAAGAGAAGATACCCTTGCCGCTTTCTCCCGTTTGCTGGATATACAAGACGAGTTACGGGAGAAATGTCCGTGGGATAAGAAGCAGACAAATGAATCTTTACGTCCTCATACCATAGAGGAGGTTTATGAATTGTGTGATGCTTTGATGGAGGATAACCCCATAGAGATACAGAAAGAGATGGGGGACGTCATGGAACATCTTGTGTTCTATTCCATAATCGCCAGAGAGAAGGGGCGTTTTGATATGGCAGATGTACTGAACAAGGAGGCCGACAAACTTATTTCACGCCACCCTCACATCTATGGTGACAAGCAGGCTGCCAACCCAGAGGAGGTAGGTAAGATATGGGAGCAGGTAAAACAAAAGGAGAAGGACGGCAATAAGACGGTATTGTCGGGTGTTCCCGCCTCTCTGCCTTCCTTGATAAAGGCATACAGAATACAGGATAAGGCACGTAATGTGGGTTTTGACTGGGAGAAGCCAGAGGACGTTTGGGAAAAGGTATATGAAGAAATAGGAGAGTTAAGAGCGGAGTTTGAGCGTGGCGATGCTGAGCGTTCTGCAAAGGAACTGGGTGATGTCTTGTTCTCGATAGTCAATGCTGCACGTCTGTATCACATCAATCCAGATACGGCCCTTGAACAGACTAACAGAAAGTTTATGTCACGTTTTGGATATGTGGAGAGTAAAGCGAAAGAGCAAGGGAAGGATATTAAGGACCTTACATTGGCTGAGATGGACATATTGTGGAACGAGGCGAAGAGTTTTGAAAAATAATATAAACGAGAAAGCGATGAAACAATTAACTTATATTGCAGT
>JALFNY010000148.1 GCA_022774105.1 Prevotella sp. | reverse complement strand
TTCGTCCTGTGTGGTGATTTGTTGTGATGCGGATTTAAGTTGCATCTCATATACTCTGCTTATTCCAGTGAGGGTACGATTAAGGTTTTCCATCTCTTCACTGTCCGTAGCGAGACGTGCACTCTGTGCTGCTACCTTCTCGAGCATTTCGTTTAGTTCGTTGAGATGGTCCACATAACTTGTTGTTGCGGCTTCCATTGCCTCAGCGGTCTCGGCACTTACTGCTGGTGCGGGGGTTATAACCTGCGCTGATGTGGTGCCTTTCATGCTTGTTTCGGCTGTTGTCTGTTCTGTATATGTACTGTTTTCGCCCGCTGTTGTGGTGTTCTCCGTGGCAAAATTGATGGCTGTTGTCGGGCTGGGGGTGCCTCCTCCTATTATTACTGTGCCTCCTGTTATGATGCCACCTTGTTGCTGTGGTGTTGTGACTGGGGTGTTTCTTTCCTCGTTTACGGATGCGAGTGGTGCTTGAACAGCCTCGTCTATCACTTCTGTTGACATATGATTGTCCAACGGCATATCTATGGTTGACTTGTCAAATGGTCTGTCAAAGGCTGACAGGAAGAACACAAGTACCTCCGTTCCCATTCCAACAAACAGCATAGCGTCTGCTCCTCGCAGGTGTGTTAGTTTGAAAAGGGTTCCGAGAATGACGACAGCGGCTCCCCAAGAGTAGGCGTAGTTCAGGAAGGTCTGGCCTGGTACGCTGTCCATCCACTTCTGAAGTAGATAGATAATGTTTATTTTACTGTATTTAGACATTGTGTTGCTATGGTTAAAGGTTGTAGGGTTTGGTTGCTATGGTTTATCTTTTCTTCTTGCCTTTGGCATTCATGCTTGCTGAACTTGCTAGTGAACGCACGCATCGGAAGCCTATGTATGAGCGTGGTTGGTTTTGATATTCCCATGATCTCCATGCTGAACGTATGTAACTTTCGGGGTCTTTCCATGAGCCACCGCGTACTGATTTTTTCTTCATGTAGTATGGATCCTCTTTGGCTGCCTTGTATTCCAGTTGTGGGTTGAGGTCGTTCATGGCGTCAACGCCGGCTTCTGTGTATATGGTTGATGTCCATTCTGCCACGTTTCCTGCCATATCAAACAGTCCGTTGCTGTTGGCGGCATAGATACCTGTCTTTGATGTTATGAGGTTTCCGTCCTTTGTATAGTTTCCTCTGTCTGGTTTGAAGTTAGCAAAGAAGCATCCGTCTCCGTTTTTCACGTCCTGATTCTCCCACGGGAACTCCGTGCCGTCCTTTCCGCGTGCGGCATATTCCCACTCGGCTTCTGTCGGCAGGCGGTAGCGTTGTATGTACTTTGCTGCTCCGTTGAGGCCTTTCAGCAGGTATTCTGTGCGCCATGCACAGAACGCGTTGGCCTGTTCCCAACTAACACCTACTACGGGGTAGTCGTTAAAGGTGGGGTTAGAGAAGTAGTTTCGCAGATATACCTCGTTGTCACTGTTAGGGAAGTCGTTAACCCAGCATGTGGTATCGGGGTATATGTTGACTATATACGTATTGAGGAAGTCCCACGGTCCTGACAGAGGGCGGTTGATTGTCTCTCGTACTATGCGGCCTTCGTCGTCTATGTATGCTGTATCTTTTGATATCATCACCACCTCGTTGGGGTCCACGGCGATATCGGTGTTGAGGTTACGCTGCGCTGCATCGAGTCTGTTTTTGCGCAGAGCGGCCGTTGTGTAGTCATATATCTCGTAGCGGTAGTTCATCTGTGATGCGTCAAGCATCTTCTCTCCTGTTACGGGGTTGGTGATATATAGGCTTTCTATTGTCCTGAGTTGGTTTTCATCTGGCTTTCGTGGCAATGGTTTCTTCCAGTTAATATGTGGTGTTATGGGGTCGCCGTTTTTGTCAGTTGTTATCATATATGTCTCGTCCCCACCGTAAGAGGGGTCTGCGAGGCGTGTGCGCAGTATGCTATCACGTACCCATATCACGAATTGTCTGTACTTTGCGTTTGTCACTTCTGTCTCGTCCATCCAGAATCCGTCCACTGATATATCCTTCACTGGTGTCGCCGTGCCCCAGAGTGTGTCTTTTTTCTCCAGTCCCATGCGCAGCGAACCGCGGTTTACCAGTGTCATACCGTATGGGGTTGGTTCTTGAAAGCCTTTTCCCCTGCCGTATCCTGTAACCTCTCCTCCCACGCTGGAGCCTGTCAGTTTGCCCCCGAAGCAACTGCTCAGCAGTGCAGTCATTATGACGGCACAGAGTTGGAATGTCGTTTTTCTGATATTCATGTATCTTGTTATTTTGTTGTTTATTCGTTATACTGTTTGTTTTCTGCGTGCAACAACGGGGCTTACTGCCTGTTTACTGCGCTTCTGCCCTACGCTGCCGACATTATAATGTCCTCGTTGTCTGGTGTCTGTTCTTCCCTTTCTTGCCGAGGTTCATGTCCATCTGGTAGCCTATGAATATTTCATGTGAGCCGTTACGGAAACTGATGCCATTGGTGTACATCTCGAATGAGTATGCTATCATCACTCCCTGGAACTGTCCTCCCACCAGTGCTGTTACCGAGTTGGTGGGGCTGTATGTTGCTCCGGCATAGAACATACGTCCTTGATAGTTATACATCAGCCTGCCCGTGATGTCACCTCTGTATGCTACGCCGTCTGTCCTGACAACTGCTGACGTTGCTATTTTCATCAGCGGGTTACGTAACTGGAAGTCCATTCCGCCCGTGAGGTAATATGTTGCGTCTATTTTTAGTTCGTTTGTCTCTCCCATCAGCACTGTGGGACTTGTCAGATGTTGTGCACTTATGCCTGCATACCAGTTTTTGCGAGTGTAGTATATGCCCACTCCGAGGTCGAAGGCGTTACCGTTGATGTCGCTTTTTGTGAACACTGGGTCTGATTCATCGATTATATCTACCGAGCCACCTTCAAACTTTTCTGTTATCAGTCCGGGCTGTATGCCTACTGACATCCACCCTCCACCGAGTTGTTTGCGTAGTGCATATTGCAGTGCTATACGCTGGTGTACGAACAGTCCCAACTTGTCGTTCATCAGTTGCAGACCTGCTCCGTGTACGTTTTTCAGTGCTACAAAGGGCATATCACCAGAGATAAACGCCGTCTGTGGTGCGTTTTCAAAGCCTGCCATCGACATGGCGTATGTTCCTGTGATGTTAAGTTTTGTGTCCTTACCTGCCGCTGCGGGGTTGAAAGACGGTTGCATATCGAAGTAATGAGAGAAGTATGGGTCATATTGTGCGTGCACAGCCAGCGGAAGCAGCATCAATGCCACTGCCAGCATAATGCCGCCAAGGCGGCGTGTAACCGCTTTTTTTATGACGTATTCACACTTTCTCACAATAACTAAACGCAAAAGGGATAGGTTTATTACCTGTCCCTTTTGATTATTTTGTTAAAGTCGGTTAATGTTTTAGCCGTCGGTTATTCTTTTCCTGCTTTGTTTTTACGTTTCTTTCCGCTTGTATCTTTGAAGGCCAAGTCCTCCATTGACCTGCGTGTGAAGTCATCTGCTACTGCAAAAGGGTGCTGATTGCATTGTGATTAGCACTCTTTTACCCTGCAATCTGCACCTGATTACCTGGCAATCTGCACCTGATTACCTGACAACGCGTAAGCGGCGACAGCCTGCAAGAGTGCTTCTCGATGTGGCTGGTAGTGATTAAAGCCTGGGAAAGTGTTACGCTGTGATACGTGTTCTCATGTTAATCACGGCATCACAGTAGCAGATTTGTTGCGCAGACAGCACACAAGCCACCCACGTAACATCGTGAGTGGCTTGTCGCACGTTGCCTTTTACCGCCTTGGGCATTATGTATATAGGCCTCCGTTGATGGAGATTACCTCTCCCGTTATATATGCCGAAGCGTCTGACATGAGGAAGCCTACCAGTTCTGCAACCTCCTCTGGCTTGCCAAAACGCTTCATGGGGACCTGCTGTTTCAACTCGTCCACGGGCAAATCCTTTGTCATGTCCGACTCTATGAAGCCTGGGGCCACGGCGTTTACGGTTATGTTTCTTGCTGCAACCTCCTGTGATAATGCCTTCGTTGCACCTATCAGTGCGGCTTTTGTAGCACTGTAGTTGGTCTGACCGGGCAGTCCCTTCAGTCCGGAGAGCGATGCCATGTTCACTATTCTGCCTCCGTGCTTGCGCATCATCATCTTTGGTAACAGCCTGCGAGTTACGTAATAGAAACCGTTTAGCGACGTGTTGACAACGGCGTGCCAGTCCTCTGCCGGCATCATGAACATCATGTTGTCACGGCGTATGCCCGCATTGTTAAGCAGGTAGGCTATGTAGTCGTCGGGATGTGCCTCTTCCCACTGGTCAATGGCTTTGTCAACGGCCTCCATGTCGCCAACATTGAACTGCAAAAGTTCGGCTGCCACACCCTTAGCCTCTACCAATGCCTTGACCTCCTCGGCCGCGGCCTGATTTGACTGATAGTTTATCACAACGGGAATACCCATTTCTGCCAGTTTGAGGCATACCGCACGACCAAGGCCGCGGGAGCCTCCTGTTACAAGAGCGTATTTCATTTCCTTTTTTCTTTTTGTTTGTTTCTTGCTATTTCATGTCACTTCCTTACAACCTAAAACCTCCAACCCCACAGCCAACAACCCATAACCTACAACCTACACCCCATCCCTCTCCTCGCGCGTATATATTAAATAAGGTGTAATCTCTGCCTTTATTCCGCCTGGGGTGTGCCTTTCCTTCTGCGTAACTGCATCACAATGACGGCTATTACCATAACGGCAAGCAGTGCAAGGGCTACGTATGCCAGCGTCTCTGTGAGTGAGACGGTGGTTGGTTTGAACTCAAGCACTACCTTATGACTGCCTTCCTTCACGCTGATGGCACGCAGCACGTAGTTCACACGACCCACTTCCACCGGCTGACCGTCAACAGTAGCCGTCCAACCAGGGTAGTATATCTCCGAGAACACTATCACACCACCGCGTGAGGAGCGCACGTCGTAGTGCAGTTCGTTAGGCAGATACTTCGTCATAACCACCGATGAGGCAGTGTCCTGAGCCTCGCTCTTGCCCAGAAGGGCCTCGAAACGCTTGTCAGCAACGGCCGTAGTGTGCAGATCTATGCTGCCGATACTCTCCAATTCCTTATTGGCATTGTCAGCATAACGCACCTCTGAGACAAACCATCCGTTGCCCATCGCACCGGGATTGACCATCGGCATGGTGCGTCCGCCCTGCAAAGGAAGTATGAGATACTTGGTGTTCAGCATATTCAGCACAGGCATTACGCTGTCAGTATTGACCTTATCCATGTCTCCCCCAGCATCGATTATGGCGGAAAAAGCACCCTGCATCTCCGGAGAGATATACGCATCTATCAACTCCTGATACCTACGCAACTTCGCAGGGTGATAACCTCCGATGGATTTATGGAAGTATGACGTCTCGTTCTCATTGAAAGTGTTGCTTGCTAAGTTAAGGACACGGTAGTCAAGGGCTGTGTCACGCAGTATGATCTGGTCTGTCTCCGTTGGCTCTATGGGCGCAGAACGGAGTGTATTGCTGACAAACATATCGTCGTTGAGGTAGCGTTTGTTTACCTGCCACATATCAACAAGACATACAAGGGTTACTATCCCCACCATCATCATGGCGTTAAGTTTCTTCATGCGGTACAGCATCACCGCCGCAGTACACATCAGTATTATCACCACCGAGCGCCAGCAGTCTGCCGTAAAGGTTGCGATGCGAATGTCAGTGAGGTTGTTACGCAATGGTACAAGGTGCTCCTGCGGTATGCCCTGCATCGCTCTCATCTCTGATGTGGATATGAACGTATCGAAGAAGACGGTCGGCATCACTGCAAACAACATGGCAATGCCGCCTGTCAGGGCAAAGGAGACATATAGCCAGTTCACCTTCTTGCCCTGGACGGTGCTCACTACGCAGTCGGGCTCTTCTACAACGCGTTTCAATGCGAGCATGGCGAGCAGAGGAATGGTGAACTCTGCCACCACGAGTATTGACGCCACGGTGCGGAACTTGGCATACATCGGGACGTAATCTATGAACAAATCCGTCAGCCACATCATGTTCTTGCCCCATGAGAGGGTTATGCTCAGCACGGTGGCAGCAAGCAGTGCCCACTTGATTGAGCCTTTGACAATGAACAATCCCAGCACGAAGAGCATCAGAACAAAGGCTCCTACATACACAGGGCCACTTGTTCCTGGCTGTTCTCCCCAGTACTGACCCAGTCCTTGGTATATCTGCATATATACAGGGTCACCTTTTTCTTGTGCTGCCTTACACTCACTGACGGGTGACATGGAAGAGCCGCCCTTGGTGTTAGGTACAAGCAGTGTCCACGTCTCGTCTATTCCGTAACTCCACTGGGTGATATAACTGCGGTCAAGACCGCTTGAGGTCTGGTCGGCAGTGTTCTTTTTCACCAGTTCGCTCTTGCCACGCATGGACTCTTTCTGATACTCCCACGTGTGGTACAGGTTGGGAATGTTGGCCATTACACCAAGCAGTCCGCCGACAACACAAACGGCTGACGCCTTGATAAAGTGCTGGTAACGACGCTCCCTCACCGCATCAACGAAATAACCGATGGCAAGACAGAGGATAATGATGAAGTAATAGTACGTCATCTGCACATGGTTGGCGTTTATCTCAAACGCCGTGAAGATACCCGTAACGGCAAGTCCTGCGAGATACTTGCCACGGTAGGTAAGCAGTATGCCGGCTATCATAGGCGGCAGATAGGCCAATGCCATCACCTTCCATATATGTCCGGCAGCAATGATGATGAAGAAATAACTGCTGAACGCCCATACCACCGCTCCGAGAGTGGCGAGATACCAACGGAAGTCAAATGCGCGAAGCAGTATATAGAAGCCCAAAAGATAGGCAAAGACATACCATACATTCTCTGGCAACCACAGATGGTAAGCCTGCATCACGCTTGACAGGTCACGGGCAGAATAATAAGCCGGGGCAGTCTGATAGGTAGGCATACCCGAAAAGGCAGAGTTAGTCCAGCGGGTGATGTCACCCGTCTTCTTATTATACTCCCCACTCTCCTGCCCAAGGCCACGGCCAGCAGAGGAATCATGCCGATAAAGAATACGGCCCTCTATGTCAGCAGGATAGAAATAGGCAAAGGATATTGCAGCAAAAAGCAATACCACAAGCACGTCTGGTAAGAATCTCTTAAATGTATTCACGTCAATATAATATATTATGGTGTTAGTTCCTGTTGATATCACAGCGGGGACAGGCGATAGAAACACGCCCGACATCACACCGCCACAAACAATTCTGGCTGCAAATTTACAACTTTTTTTCCGAATAACAGCCCTTTTACCTACGCTTTTTTTACTGCGCTGACAGTCAGG
>JALFNY010000143.1 GCA_022774105.1 Prevotella sp. | reverse complement strand
TGACGAGGTGATGCAGGCCTTTCTCTGATATGTCACCGATATACATTGCAGGGCGTTTGCGCACTGCTTCCAGTCCTTCCAGCACCTGTATGCTGCTGCCGGTATAATTCGTTTCTTGGTTTTGGATTTCGTCCATTGGATTTTGTGTTTTATTTGCCTTGCAAAGGTAATAAAAATATCTGGTTTGTGCAAGTATTTACGTATGATTTTTACGTAAAACGGCCGTGGGACGAAAGGGGGCCAGCAATGGTTGACGACGAGGGGTATGGCTCTTGTTTTGTAAAGAGGTGCTGATTACAGAGTAACTTGGTGCTGATTGCAGGACAACTTGGTGCCGATTGCTGAGTAACTTGGTGCTGATTGCTGAAACAGGAGACTGCAATACCAAGGGGTGACGCCCTTTACACCGTGGCGGAGGGACAAAGATGGGGGAGGGAATAATAATAAGGAGCGAGGTGAGAGGCGCGAAAGAGAAACATGCAGAGCGACCAAGCACAGACGGATATAGAGCAAAACAAAAAGGCTGCTACCCCTCACGGGCTGCAGCCTTTTAATAAAAATTATTATGGAAACAATCTTGTGTTCTATTATTTCGATGTTCTTCGCCTTCCTATATAGTCTTGCTACGCTTAAAGGGGTAGGCGAATTGCGGTGTGATTAACCGATTTTCTGTATGTGAGCACAGAGGCTTGACTTGATATTCGCAGCTTTATTCTTGTGGATAACGTTGGTCTTTACGAGTTTGTCGAGCATCTTCTGCACTGATGGATAGAGCTTTATAGCCTCTTCCTTGTCTGTTATTGCACGGAGTTTACGTACTGCGTTACGCATTGTCTTTGCGTAATACCTGTTGTGAAGAGTTCTTTTCTTTGTCTGACGGATTCTCTTCTCACATGACTTGTGGTTTGCCATTTTCTTGTTTTTGTTTTGTTTTGTCTATACAGATGGTATAGACGGGTTAATAATATCAGCTTATGGGTCTTGCGCTTTGTTGGCTGCCCTGGGCGGGTAGTAGGCTTATTAGGTTATATTGTTGCCTGCTTCCCTCCATCACCATATCACTTTTCGTTAGCGCATCACTGCGCGATGATGGATAATTTCTTGTTTTGTAGCGCGTAGGGGAGTCGAACCCCTCTTGCAAGAATGAAAATCTTGAGTACTAACCGATATACGAACGCGCCAAGCCTTTGTCAAACTCGTTCTGCACTTAATTATTAGTGCGGTATTGATTTTGCGAGTGCAAAGGTATACATTTTCCTGCAATCTGACAAATTTTATGACAACATTTTTCATTTTTATCTATATTTTTTTGTATTTTTGCAGTGTGAAATGTTTGAAAACGGAGCATTATGGAGGAGAAAAGCCGTTGTATTGTGTTACGTACTGTCAAATATAGTGATAACAAATTGATTGCTGACTTGCTGTGCCGCGAGTGTGGCAGGCTGTCCGTGTTGTTGCCTTTCAACAAGGTGCGAGGCGGTGGTAGAGGGCGCAAGCGTAGTGGTGCTTCGGGGGGCGGCGCATGGCGCAGGTTCTTTCAGCCGCTGACGATACTGGAGATAGATGTGTCTGCTAACGTGAAGCAGTCTTTGGCGCGGGTCAATGATGCGCGCATAGGGGTAGTTTACAGTTCTTTGCCTTTTGACGGTGCTAAGTTATCACTGGCTTTTTTTGTTGCGGAGTTTTTGTGTTACAGCACTCGTGACCTGCATTGTGACCACGTCTTATATGATTTTGTCGAGCGTAGTCTTGTGTGGTTAGACACTGCCGACAAGGGGATTTCAAACTTCCATCTTATGTTTATGATGCGTATGTCACGGTTTCTTGGTTTTTATCCTGACATGGAGAGTTTCTCCGTGGGTTCTTTTTTTGACCTGCGAGAGGGGTGTTTTACCTCGTATGCTCCCTGCCACCATGATTTTCTGCACCCTGAGGATGCTGAGCGTATAGTGATGCTTATGCGTATGACACCGGGTAACTGCCACCTGTTCCGCATGACTCGCGAAGAACGCAACAGGGTGACAGATGTCTGTCTGCTGTTCTACCGTCTGCATATCCCGGCTTTCGGGGTTATGAAGACGCTGGACGTACTTAGGGCTTTATGAGTAATTTGCAGCATCTCCCTTTGTGAACAAGTTTTTATACTAAGGGGATATGGGTACAAAAAATGCAGCATAAGGTTGTTCCTATGCTGCATTTTGTATTTTGCAGGTGTGCCATTAGCCTATGCCCTGCCTTGATTCATTATCTTTGTTACTATCTTGTTAGCCCCACTTGTCAGTTTGAAAGCCTCTGGGTGGCTCTTGACGAAGGACTCAATGTGCCGCACGTACTTCTCTTCCAGTATTTCGTTTACGGCTATTAGTATGCCTGTTTCCTCTACATCACCGAACCCGTCGTTGATGGCAGTACCGAAAAGTTTCATCGTTGGCGAGAGGTTCATATACGCATTAACCAATGGGGGGATATTGAATCCCAGAGCACGTATGCCTCCGTTGAGGATTCGGTAGTCCTCTTTGAAGTCTCGTCCGCAGAACACCTGAGCCAGTTCTTCCTCTGGTGTGTCGAGTTGTAGGGGCTTCATGGGGTATATCAAGCCATCCTTGTCATCGAAATGCTTTTTCAGAAAATACAGAATCATGTCTCGCCCAAAGCGTATATAACTTGGGTACATGGTCATTTTTCCAAAGAAATACCTCATGTTCGGGTTTATAACAGTGAGTGCTCCGAGGCCATCCCACAGGTTATCAAGTGCAAAGAGACTCTTTGCGCCCATCTTCGAACTCTGGTATTCAGGCGTTACAAAGGAGCGACCGAGTTCTATTGTATATGGTGCATAGTCCTTTATGAACCTGTCCGAGAAACGGAACATGTGGCTTGTTGCAAGTATTGGCTGTCCTTCGGTGTCATATTCCCATTGGTCTCCCATAAGGTAACGGTATCCACCAATTATCTCCTGCGCCTCAGGATTCCACACTATGAGTTGCTTATAGCAGTTGTCTGAGGTATCAAACTCGTCTATATCCACCGATTTACCTGTCCCTCCGCCTGCGAGACGGAACGTTATCTCACGCAGACGGCCTATCTCTCGCATGACATTTGGTGAGTCATGGGCCGTAACGATATATATTTCGTTATGGCTTCTGTTTGTCATACGTAACTGTTTCTCTGGTGTCAGTTCCTCCAAAAGCAGTTGCAGAGGCACTGGTTGTATTATTTCTTCCTCCATTTATGGGATTGTATGTTACTGAGAATATGGTTTTACTATTCTTAATATATTATTATCTTATTTGCTTTCCGCTGCAAGTCGGTACACTTCCTGTCTCACCCACTGTGCCCATTGCGTAGGGGTACGGCTGCTATCGAACGTCTGCCACGGTATTGGTTTGCCCACATACAGTTCAAATGAGCGACCTCTGTTGCGGAACATTTCATCTGGTAAGAAAAGCATTGCTACGTTAATCTTCAATCGCAGGGCCTTACAGATGTTGGCAATGCGGTAAAACCGCTCGGAGTTTCGCCCGCTGAAGTACACCGGTATGATATCCCTCTTGGTCTGAACACTTTTTGTTATGAATGTCTTTGTCCACGGAAGGTCCTGTATCCTGCCGTTTATTTTTCGTGAACAGAGCCCTGCCGGAAACAGAACCATGTGATGATTGGAAGCGAATCCCGCCTCTACCATTCGTGGGAAGTCACGACTTTGCCTGCCGGTTTTGTTGATAGGAATACACAAAGGGGCCAACCCTGGAAGGTTCATAAGTATATCATTGACAAGATAACGGAAGTCATCATTGTAACGCTGGCCTATGACAGCACCTATCGCAACACCGTCTATGCCTCCGAGAGGGTGATTGCTGACGAATGTGTAACGGCTGGTATCGTCAGTAGTTGGCAGATTTTCTGCTCCGATGACACGCACCTCATTTCCCAAGAAGTCCAGACAGTGGCGCAACCACAATGAACCCGTCTCACCACGTGACTGCCATAGAAACTCGTTCAGTTCGTCCTGATGCAGTATTTTCTTCAACCAACGCACAAGAAAACGTGGCACATACGCTGCCTTCTCGCCCATTTTTGAGCGTAATATGGCTTCTATATCTATGGTTTGTTCGGTCAGTTGCATTATTATTTGATACGCTTTTACGTTTGCAAAAGGGCAAACCGCAGGTTCAATGTGGCAAAATTACTACTTATTTTTTAATTTATTGCATTTTCACAAGATAAAAATTAACACTCCTGTATGCTTTTATCATTTTTTAAGGTTATTGTACCAAGACTGTAACTTCGTTGCAACATACTCCTTAAGTCCATCGTCTCCCAATACCTCCACATCGTCATAAAGACCCAATATGAAGCGTCCCACACCGAGATAACTACATACATCCGCCCTGAAAAACCACCGTCCGTCGTCCTGTCGCACGAAACACGCAGCGGATTCAGGGTATTCTTCAAGCATAAGGTTGTGTGACAACTGTCCCATAACGAGCGTTACTCTCATGGTTCTCTCACCAGAAAAGGAGAAGAAGTCCGTATATGCCTGTCGATGTTGGTGCTCATTCTCCCACGGTTTGTCCGTCTTTTTCACGTCAACCATACGTGAAAGGCGGAAGGTTTTATTTTTTCCTGAGGATAACTCATAACATCTCACATCTCTATTGTTATTCAAGAACATAAAGGGTTCTACCACTCTGTCCGTCACTGTATGGCTGCTGGGCGAGGAATAGCCTACTATCCTCACCACACGGCGGTGTTTTATAGCATCGTACATAACGCTGCGCATCTCCATAACCCTACGTTGCAGATGTTCGTCTTCAAGGATTTTGAAGTCATAAAAGCGGTCAAGACGATGATAAAGAGCCTTTAATGTACTGTTCTCCAGCCCCACATCCTCTATCAGACGACGCATTGTCACCACCTCATCTTCTCTCAGTTGCACCAGTTCATACAACTTATGAAAGAACTCACTGGACCTGCTCAGGGAGTAAAACCGTCCATTTTTCTCGACATTGAAGCCTGCCTGCTCAAAGAAATCTATGTAATAATAGAAACTCCGGCGGGATATACCGAGCTTAGCACATATCTCTCCCACTCCATACTGTTTGTTCTGAGCGAGCAACAGTATCAGTTCCAGTTCTCGTTTAAGATGGTCATGTCTCATGTCTTACTATTTCTAACACCCCTCCCCGCACCTTTCTTCTACAAGGAGACAGCCTCGTCTTTCTGTAATGAATATACCTTCATAACCCCATCAGCACCAACCTCGGCAGGAATACAGCGCACATTACTGCACGACAAAGGGGACATCCCTTTCGGAATATCCCCTTTATGCGCTTCAAGATGGGCTTGAACCAACGACCCCCT
>JALFNY010000136.1 GCA_022774105.1 Prevotella sp. | reverse complement strand
GCACGGCGGACGCTTCCGCCGGACGGAGGATTTCGCGCGCCTTCATGGTCTTACGCTTGCTCAGTACCGCCGTCTTGCGCCTTATATACGTATTCGTAAAGAGGTGATGGCGGCTGATGTAGTGGGCAGGGAGGACGCTGTGGCGCATGGAGACGGTGCTGTGGTCCATAAACCTGCTACGCCTTCACAGCGCAGTTACGTGCAGAAACTGACGCTTGACGATGCGAAGGTGGATATAAACACCGCCGATACGGCGTTGCTGAAGCGTATTCCTGGCATCGGTTCTTACTTTGCTGGCCGCATAGTTGAGTTGAGGCGGCGGCGTAAGGTGTTTGTAACTCCGGAGGAATTGCTTGCTATTCGCAATTTTCCTGAGTATTCCTTGGTGTATATGACGGCCTCACACGATTTCCCACCGTTGCGTGTTAACCGTATGACGCAGCAGGAACTGCTGTCTCATCCGCTGCTGACGCACACGCAGGCGAGGGACATCATGGCTCTACGTCGTAGTGCGGGACACATTGCTTCAGTGCAGGACATGGTGTTTATCACTTCTTTTACGGCTGAGCGGCTGGCTCTTCTTGCTCCTTTTCTTGTGTTCGACTGATGGCGTTGTGCATCGTGTCGTATGTATAGTGTGTGCTGCCAGTGTGTTTTTTGATATATAAGAAGAAGGCAACTACCCATCACGGGCGGTTGCCTTCGTTGTTTATAAAACCAATAATGTAATGTTATATGTGCAATATCCCTATGTTTCTTATTAGAAAGTCCAATCTACTCCTATACCGATTACGCGATTGGTGCGTGTGAACTTGTCGCTGCCAGAGAAGTCTGTTTCGCCAATTTTCTGCATTATCCCGTTCATTGCGGCACCGAGTTGCTGTGTGTTCAGACCTGCGAGGTTGGCTATTGCCTGTCCTTGTTCTGTCTGCAAGCCCTGTGCAAGGGTTGTCTGCAGTCCCTGTGCGATTCCCTTTATTGTTGCGCCGGCGTTGTTATAGTCTGCCTGATGACGCTCGTAGTCTTCGTAGAAGGTGTGGAAGTATGCGAGGTTCACGTTGAGATTCTTTGCTACTTTCACCTTTACGCCGAGGCCGAGTGATGTGGAACTTACGTTGAATGATATGTCATCCATGTAGTCATCGGTAAAGTTATACTGTGTACGTTGGCCTCCTGCGCTGACTGTCAGTTTGTCGCACACGTCCCATTCTGCGCCGAGCAGGTACTCATTGGTGTCTCCTCCGAGTTTTGTCTGTACGTTATCGTGCTGGTGTCCGTCCTTGTCGAAGTAGTGATGCCATCCTGCGTTGATGCGAACGTTTGGCAATACGCTGTACTGTGCGCCCAAGGTGAGGAGTGCAGGACTGTCTTCTGCATCGGTGATACCGTCAGCAAAGCGGTTCAGTTGTGGTATGTATTTCACGAGTTCGCTGTTTGTTGCGCGGTTTTTCAGGCGCATACGTGTCTTGAACTCATACTTTGCTGCGAAGTTGAACTTATCGTTCAGTTTGTAGTCCACGCCTATTATTGGTGCTACACCGTAGCCTTCCTGGTCGCAGTTGAGTTGTAAGCCGTTTTCTAACAGGCCGTCAATGGCTTGTATCATGAGCGGTGTTGCGGCGTCAAGCATATCGCGGTTGGTCACTATCTGTCCCAGTGCCTGTTTTACTATGGTGCTGTTGTCTGACACCCATTTGCCCAGTGCCTCTGTTGATGATGTGGGGAACATTCCGCTTCCCTGTGTGTTCAGTTGTATGTTCTTTACGTATCCGTAGTAGTTTGTCGTGGCATAGAGCATACGCAGACCGCCATATACGGACCACTGGTCATTTATCTTGTATGCCGCACCGAGCGTATAGCCGTAGAAATACTGGCGTCCGCGCAAGTAGGTGTCCATGTTGTAGGTGTTGTTTGTTGGGAAAAGGTTTGCTCCTGCTGCACCGTTCAGCGTGGCACCGAGGGCGTTAAACACTCCTGGTACAAGTGAAACAAGGCTCTCTATTGAGCCGAGGCCGTTGTCGAACTCACATTTTCCGCCTCCGCCTGTTATGGCAAAGTTGAATTGGAATGACCATTTTTTCCAGTTCTTGGCTACCTGTATTGATGGCAGTACAGGCACATCGGCCTTGCCTTCAAATTTTTTTGTTGCCTGACCCAGATGCCCTGAGTTGCCTGCGAAGCCTGCAAAAGTAGATTCTATGGTACGTGTCTGGTGGGCATTTTGCAGGTTTAGCGATACGTGCCACCCTTCTGGCATGAACGCTACGCCCGCCGGATTGCTGTAAACACCGTCTATTCCTATTGCAGCATCGCGCGCGGGGTTGCGCAAAAATGCTATGTTCTGGTTGGTGTTGGTGAGAAGTCCGCCGGCATTAACCGTCGTTGAGGCTGCCACTGCAATCGTCACAGCCAGAAAT
>JALFNY010000127.1 GCA_022774105.1 Prevotella sp. | reverse complement strand
GGCAACGGCTGTGGATGCCCTTAACAGCATACAGGAGGTGTATAACACCGCTGGTGTAAGGCTGCCAGAGTTGCAGAAAGGCGTGAACATAGTACGCCTGGCTAATGGTAAGACAATAACGGTGACAGTAAACAAGTAAACAGAGTAAGGCAGAAAGATATATTAACCACGCAAGTGAAGAAATCAAGTGTATATGCCCTTTGATCCCTTTGATTGTTTCTCTCTTGTCACTCTGTCACATAGTTCACTATGCACCATCGTTTCAGGAAAAGGAAATCATAGGATAAGAAGAGGTATGTGATATACATTGTTTTCGTTCACTTGCTTATAAAAAAGCATGATGACAACAATGAAAAAGGCATATTCTTCCCCTAAGTTCAATGTAATCAGTATCACCCCAGCCATTCTTAACACTACTGTCAGTGGTGGTGGGTACGGCGAAAATGGCGCAGAGGCACAGTCCATTCGTCTGTTTGACGACGAGGAGAATGACGAAGACTTCGCCTCTGACTTCTGATTGCCCACAATCGATCAATGAATTTCTGTTCATAGATATCCGCCCACACACTGAGTAATTCATCGCCGTACCCGTGTCCGCATGCTGGTTGCGCTGCGGTTATGTGTCGGTTGTTTCACAAACAGGTGCAGATTACGTTGCAATCAGCACCTGTTTGATATGTAATCAGCACCTGATAGCGATGTAATCAGCCGCTGATTACGATGCGTTGGTTATATTTGCATCTAACCTCGAAGGGGTGACAGCAACAAAGTCCGTAGCACTCTGGACTCTGTTCTGTCACCCCTTCGTAACTTATACGCTACATATATCAACGAAACAAGTTGGGTATGATATAGTAATAATTCAAGGAAACAATCCTTCTTTGTAGCGAGCAAATTGTGGTTGATAATGCTTTTACCTACGGCAACTGCCCTGGCAGCACCTTTTTCTCTTTCTTTGGGAATGTCGCCTCGTATGCCTCAAAGTCGGCAGGGGCTTCCATTGCCACGAAATAACCTTGCGGTGTGTGATACACTCCCTCCACTTCTGCGAGGAAACCAGGTTGCAGTTCCAGTGCGAGGAAGTATGGCACGGGGTCTTCACGTGGCTCACCGTGGTAGTGAATGTTAAGGTTGCTTGCCACGACAAAGCCGGCGTGGCCATAGAAATCAATGTTACCCTCCATACAGACGGCTCCGAACCCCATTGCTCTTGCCTTGTCAAGAGCGTGCATAAGCAGCCGCAGGCCGTAGCCTTTGCGCTTGTATGCAGGGAGAATACTTATTGGTCCGAAGGTGAGGATGGGTATGTCGCGGCCGTCGTCGCACTTGATGACGGCGTGTGAGAACATTACGTGGCCTATGATGCGGTTGTCCTCCTCAAGTACAAGGTCCAGTTCTGGTATAAAATCAGGGTTGGTGCGATACTGGTTCAGCACGTAATGCTCTGTGCATCCCGGACGATAAACGTTCCAGAACGCTTCTCTTGTAAGGTTCTCAACCTCACGAAAGTCACGAGGTTGTTCCTGTCTTATGTTCATTTCTGTCGGTTTTTATGTTATGTTTTTATTGTTACGAAATTACTGTGGCTTGTTGATAGCCGCCACATCATGCGTTGCCTCCCTGTCAGGGAAGCCTTACGCAATGTCCGTAAGCATGGTTGCCATAACATTGATGACAGTGTTTGAAATGGTGTTATATGTCATAATCTCAAATAAGTCGTTATACCACAGATGATTACTTCCCGCTTATTACGTTGCAGTCAGCAGGTAGTCTCTCATTTTTGGGTTGTTGCCCTCCCTCTTGCCCGCTGTCAGTGGGGCTTATAACTGTCCTGCCTCCACCAGTCGCACGACGCGTTCCGTGAGGCGGTCTTTACCCTCCGGGTCATATTCTTTCTTCAAAGAAGCACCGAACATCCATGCGAATGTCTGGTAAAACACTGCCTTTGACGAGCCGAGAAACGCCTGCACCAACTCGTATGAGGAGGAGTTAGTCTCGCGATATATCAGTTTTATCAGCAGTTTTCCTTGTGAAAGCGTCAGTCTTTTCATCTTCGGAGTATATTGCGCCTTTATGCTTTTCTCCACAAGTTTTAGGTGTTCCTCACGCGCTTTCTGGTTGGGTAGGGTGGCAAGGTATTCGTATGTCTCTATAATGGCACGGTTAACCTCCTTTGCTATTGGCAATACCTTCTTCACGTTGTTAACCAGTCGGTTGTAGGCATTGCGCTGTCTGTTGTTCTTAAAGGTCAGGGGCGCATAGACATAGACGTTGCTCATCTCCACATACTTTATGCTGTCGCCGTCTTCAAGCACCTTTCCAACTCTCACCATAGGCACAAAGGTGGGGCTGTTCATGTCCACCTTACGCTCTTTGGGGCTCATAGTTCCCTTGCCCTGCGCCACCAACGGCAGGCAGAGAAACAGGCAGGAGATTATGATAAGGCACGTTCGCATAATGTTTGCAGATAACTGTTGTAATGGCAACAATGGCCCGATAAGCAGTGCAAAAGTACACATATTTTCCCATACTGCACACAGTTTTGTTCTTAAAATTACTAAATATACAATGAATTGTTTTGCGATTTACACCTTTTGATGTAACTTTGCAACAAATTTACATTATCATAAACATGGCAAGTAAGAACATAACCCGCTGCCTTGTGGCAGTACTGACGGCGTTAGTCATCACCTCGTGCAGTGGAGACAGGTTTCACATAGAAGGTAATATCATCGATGCCAAGGATTCAACACTGTACCTTGAACACATGGGACTGAACGGACCAGAGGTGAAAGATTCCTTGAAACTTGACGCAGAAGGCACTTTCTCCTTCTCTGGCGACGGCGTGCAGTCACCAGAGTTCTACCGACTGCGCATAGCAGGAAGCATAATAAACGTCAGCATCGACTCCACAGAGACGGTCAATGTCAAGGCTTCATACCCTACAATGGCAACACAATACGAGGTGGAAGGCAGTGAGAACTGTAAGAAAATTAAAGAACTCGCAACGCTGCAGATACAACTTCTCACGCAGGCAAGAGCCATAGACCGTAGCGAAACACTCGGAGTGCAGCAGACAGAAGACAGCATCAATGCCATAGTAGAACGATATAAGGAATATGTTCGCAACAACTACATATACAAAGAGCCACAAAAGGCGTACGCATATTTCGCTCTTTTCCAGACCCTCGGCAACAGACTGATATTCAATCCGCGCGAATCTGACGACGACATACGTTGCTTTGCCGCCGTGGCAACATCCTGGGACACCTTCTATCCAGGCAGCGAAAGAGGAGAAAACCTACACAATATAGCCATAGAAGGACTAAAAACAATACGCATAAAACAGCAGAAAGCCGCAAGACCAGTCATTGACCCGTCGCAAATAGAAGTTACCAATATCATAGATGTGCCCCTTGCAGACAACAAAGGCAGGCAACGCTCACTAAAAGAACTGGCTGGTAAGGTGGTGATACTTGACTTTCACGCCTTCTCCGCGCCCGGAAGCACACAGAGAATAATGACACTCCGCGACCTGTATAACAAGTATCACTCCCGCGGATTGGAGATATATCAGGTGTCAGTTGACCCCGATGAACACTTCTGGAAGACCCAAACCGCGGCCCTTCCGTGGATAAACGTACACGATGAAGACGCCCTTAACTCACAATACCTCACCCGTTACAACGTTCAGCAGGTGCCAACCTTCTTCCTAATAGACAAGAATAACTCACTCTACAAGCGTGACGCACAGATAAAAGACCTTGAAAATGAAATCGAAGGACTGCTCTAAAACACTGTTACTATTTGACTTCGGCACCGTGCTGACAGGCCTTTCAAAGCAACGTTGCATAGAGGCCTTGCAGAAAATAGGCTGCGGAAGGATAGCATACTATGTGGACGAATGTAGGCAGGAGGACCTGTTTCACGAATTAGAGATAGGCGGTAGCATACAATCTTTTTGCAATGAAGCACGCAGACAGTCGGCATACACCGATGAAATGGGCATTTTTCACCCCTGCACAGCAACAGATGACCAGATAATCTGGGCCTGGAACGAACTGCTTACGGGCATACCAGTGGAGAAACTGCGTATGATTCGTCACCTGCATGACG
Source organism: Prevotella sp. (assembly GCA_022774105.1). Classification (GTDB taxonomy): domain Bacteria; phylum Bacteroidota; class Bacteroidia; order Bacteroidales; family Bacteroidaceae; genus Prevotella. The sequence goes on along the minus strand of JALFNY010000127.1, from coordinate 11,421 downwards.
ACCTCGGATACCGTACTGCAATACTTTCCAACACCAATAAGATACACTGGGACAAGGCATTGGCAGACTATTTCACCGCCGACGGGCTGAGAATGGAGGACTATTTCGACGAGGTGTTCACCTCATTCATCATGGGTAAGGTGAAGCCCGACGATGATATATATCAGGAAGTAAGGCAAAAGGTAGCAGGAACAGTGGATAAAATCATATTCATTGACGATTCCGAGAAGAACTGCCGGGCCGCACAACGCAACGGAATACAGGCTTTCCACGATGCGAACGGTGACAGATGGCTCTCTGCCATAGTGCCACTGCTGGAAGGAAACGGTAGGGCTGCCGTAATAGGTAACTTCGACGGAGTACACAAAGGGCATCAGTCTGTAATACGACATCTACGTGGTCTCGCTGCGGAACGCCATCTAATGCCCATCGCTTTGACCTTCGACTGCCACCCACGCTCTATCTTTAAGACGGATTTTCACCCCGAATACCTTACAACTCTTGACGAACGCCTCACCCTTCTGCACTCCGCACTGCAACCGACAGAGGCTGACGGTAATGCAGGGGACGTGCATCTGCTGCATTTCACGAAGGAGTTTGCTGATATACCAGCACGACAATTCATGGAGGAAGTGCTGCGTGACCAACTCAATGTGCGGCTACTCTTGCTCGGATATGATAATCATTTCGGTAAATATAACCCCGATGAGCATTTTGAGACATACCGCCAGTACGGTGCGGAACTGGGTATTGAGGTGCTGATGTCCGTGCCTTTGGACGTTAACAGCGTGCGTGTGTCGTCGTCTCACATACGTAACTTGGTGAAATCAGGGCGCATGGAGGAGGTCAACGCCTGTCTTGGATATTCGTATAGCATATCGGGAACGGTGGTACACGGCTATGAAGAGGGTAGGAAACTGGGTTATCCCACCGCCAATATACTGCCTCCCGCAGGCAAGTTGATGCCCCCCAACGGTGTGTATGAGTCAGAAGTGGTGATAGAAGGGGAAACAAAGGTGCGCAAGGGAATGACAAACATTGGCACACGCCCTACCTACAACGGGGAGAATGTGACGATAGAAACAAATATACTCGGTTTCATCGGCAATATTTATGGTAAGCATATCACTGTCAGACTGCTAAGAATGATACGTCAGGAGATAGCCTTTGACTCGCCGGAAGCGTTGCGTGAGCAGATAGAAAAGGATAGGAACAGCATACAATAACCTCCTCTTTCTGTCGGCACAGATGACGGGGTGGGCTGTGTGGAGGTATATATAATAAGGTGAAGCCCAATAAAGAAACTAAGGATAATGAAGAAAGCAGTATTATATTTCATCGTGTTTATCGTGTTAAACCTTGCCGTTTCCTTCGGAGTAGAAGGTATTTACGATATGATAAGCGGTAAGAATCACAGTAATGACATCACCCTGCTGCTCATAATATCAGCCACCACTTCGGTATTGCTGACTGTTTTGTTCACCGCTATGAAGTGGTGTCCGGTGAGCCGTGACTATATTCGCAGCAGGCCTTGGGCCACTTTCTTCTGGACTACGCTGCTTGCCTTGGGTACAATACTGCCTCTTGCATGGATAGAGGGGCTTATTCCAGACTCGCTGACGCGTGACATGACGGGGGGACTGATAGCAAAGATGCTTGGTAGCACGGAGGGATACTTCGTGTTATGTATGCTTGCACCGCTGGCGGAGGAGGTTGTTTTCCGTGGTGCTATCATTCGCCGACTTGTTGAATGGGGAAAGGAGATAAGGGCGAGACAACTTGAAGGGGCTGAAAAAACGGCGGTTTCATCGCTTTCTGACCGCAGGATAGAGTGGGTAGCGATAACTGTCAGCGCATTGTTATTTGCCCTTGCCCACCTCAACCCTGCACAGATTCCACACGCTGTGATAGTTGGCATACTGCTGGGTTGGCTGTTTGTAAAGACGGGGAGCATAGTACCGTGTTTCCTGTTTCATTGGATAAATAACACTATGGCATATGTTATGGTGAAGATGTTCCCATATATGTCTATCGATTCAGAACTCATTTCTTATTTCCACGGCAATAGCACAGCGATGTATCAGGCTATTTTCAGTTCGTTGCTCATAGCCATCCCTGCCTTGTATCAGTTGATAATAATGAGGCGAAGGGCGTTTTAGTGCCTGGCGTTAATCGGTTGCCGTGGTGCGCGATGCACCGTGCGAGACGGTCGTGGTTGCGCCTTTGCTGTCGTGCAGAAGCCTGCGAGGCGACACCGTTACGGTATTACGCCTCACGCATTGCCAGTGCTTCATTTTCTGCTGCTTCCATAATCTCTCGCTCTCCGGGCCCTTTGTCATTAATACCACAAAGGTGTAGTATGCCGTGTATTATGACACGATACAGTTCTTCTTCGTAACTTTTGCCGAAGAGGGCTGCGTTGGAGCGCACGGTGTCAAGCGAGATGACGAGGTCTCCATTGATGATTTCTCCCTCGTCATAGTCAAATGTTATGATGTCCGTGTAATAATCGTGATTGAGGTACTCACGGTTCACTTCAAGAATCTTCTCATCGTCGCAGAAGAGATAGCCTATCTCGCCCACCTTTCTGTTGTGGGCTGCTGCCACCCTTCTTATCCATGCCGTTGTGTCGCGTTTGCGAATAGACGGCATTTTGACGTTTTCTGAGTTGTAGGTAATCATTTTTTGAGTATTAATTAATAACTTATGTCCGATGGAATGGTGTTTTTTTGTGCCAAATCGGTCATTATATTTCCGTTCCGTTGTTTATGAATTGCTGGCAAGGGGGTGACGTGTTTGTCTGCCAGCAAACGGCTGTCTGTCCTGCAATCAGCACCTTATTACGGTGTAATCAGCACCTTATTATGATGTAATCAGCACCTTATTATGATGCAATCAGGGCTTGATAAGTTTCCATTGCTATCCCCATAACTGTTGCGGTCAGTGTCTTGTAACTCATAAGAGTCCTCTGCTATGGCAGGAATTTGCTCACGTCCTTGCCGAAATGTTGTAGTGTCCGCACGGCACTTGACGAGAGTGCCGCCAGTTCCGGACGTGCGAAGAATACCACAGTTTCCAGTCCTCCGCCCAACATACAGTTGTATTCCGCCTGTGAACGCTCGTATTCAAAGTCTTTCACGGAACGTACTCCTTTTACCACTGCCGTGGCATTGTGTCGCGCAGCGAGGTCTGCCGCCATGTCAGTGTAGGCCTCTACCGTCACCCTCGGCTCGTCCTTATACACTGCCTCGATTTGTTTCTGTCGCTGTCTTACGTCAGTCTCCTCACCCTTATGAGGGTTGTAGCCAATGCCTATGACCACCCTGTCAAACACGGAGAGTGCTCTTGTGACGATGTCTGCATGGCCAATAGTGAAGGGGTTGAACACCCCGGTGAATATTGCTGTCCTTTCCATATCTGTCATTGTTGTCTTCTCACCTGCCGGTAAGGAAGGGGTATTGGTGTTTGCCGCCTGCGGGAGCAGGTCAGTCAAAGAATGATGGCGAGAGAATATTGCTGCCAGAGCGATAAGCGTCACGGCCAAGATGTGCGTAAGCCAGTTCTGTTGCCATTCTGCCTCGCTGTGTACGCTTTATGAAGCCTTCCATTATGAGATACGGTTCATACACGTCCTCCACGGTACCTGCCTCCTCGCCAATGGCGGTGGCTATGGTTCCAATGCCTACGGGGCCACCTTGGAACTTGTCAATGATGGTCAGCAGTATCTTGTTGTCTATCTCGTCCAGACCGTATTCATCAATGTTCAGTGCCTCCAATGCCACCTTGGCAATGGCCATATCGATGCTTCCGTTGCCTCTTACCTGTGCGAAGTCACGCACACGGCGCAGCAGTCCGTTGGCAATTCGTGGCGTACCACGTGAGCGGCGGGCTATTTCGTCGCAGGCAGCATCGCTTATCGGTACTGCCAGCAGCCCTGCTGAGCGGCGTATTATCTTGGCAAGGGTCTTGGGATCATAATACTCCAGGTGCATATTTATGCCGAACCTTGCCCGCAGCGGTGCGGTGAGCAGACCGGAACGTGTGGTGGCTCCTATCAGCGTGAAGGGGTTGAGGTCTATCTGTATGCTACGGGCCGAGGGACCTTTGTCTATCATTATGTCGATGCGGTAGTCCTCCATGGCAGAATAGAGATACTCCTCCACCACCGGCGAGAGACGGTGTATCTCGTCAATGAACAACACATCGTTTGTTTCAAGGGACGTGAGCAGTCCGGCAAGGTCACCAGGTTTGTCAAGCACGGGGCCTGACGTGAGTTTGAAACCCACGCCTAACTCGTTGGCAATGATATTTGATAGCGTTGTCTTTCCCAGTCCCGGAGGACCGTGAAGCAACGTGTGGTCAAGCGGTTCACCACGGTATCGCGCGGCATCCACGAACACCTTGAGGTTGTCAACCACCTTCTGCTGTCCGCTGAAATCACCGAACTGCAACGGGCGGAGGGCTCTCTCAAACTCCTTTTCCGAAGAGGTGCTGCGCGCCTTGTGTATGTCGAAGTCTTCTGTCATTATGCTTGGATGATGGTTTTGTTAGTCCGTTGTATGATAGTATGGTGTTGTATCGCCGTTGGTCAATACCACCCCAACCCTCCGCCGATGCCGCAGAAACAGAGGCAAGGGAACGGATATGAGGGCGGTTAGTCTGATGCAAAGGTACGTAAAAATGTGGTATGCGCCAAACAAAAACACAATTTATATGTGCGAGACTTGTGTATTAGAGGCTTTTTGCTTACCTTTGCACGGTAAAATACACTATCTGGCAAGAGAAATGGCACAAGAAAAGATACTGATAACAGGTGCATCGGGCTTTATAGGCTCCTTCATCGTAGAAGGAGCACTGGCTCGTGGCATGGAGGTATGGGCGGCGGTGCGTGACACCAGCAGCCTGAAATACCTGCAAGACAGTCGTATTAAACGCGTGAACCTTGACTTTGGCGACTGTCAGCAAATGACTGACGCATTGAAAGGACATGAATATGACTATGTGGTACACGCCGCAGGACTTACCAAAGCATTGCACGACAAAATTTTTTTTGATGTCAACACCACTGGCACCAAGAACCTTGTGAAGGCACTTGAGGCCACGTCACCCTCGATGAAACGGCTTGTTTTTATCAGTAGTCTCAGTGTCTTCGGCCCTGTAAGGGAGCGGATGCCATATCAGGAAATACGCAGTAGCGACACACCCCAGCCCAACACGGCATACGCCAAAAGCAAACTGGAAGCAGAAAAATGGATAGAAAAGAACGCAAGGATACCCTATACCATTCTTCGTCCGACTGGGGTTTACGGGCCACGGGAGAAGGATTATATGATGATGGTGGACAGCATACGTCGTGGGATAGACGTTGCCGTGGGGTATAAGCAGCAGGATCTCACCTTCGTTTATGTCAGAGACGTGGTAGAAGCGGTGTTCCTTTCGATGAAATCGGCAAAAAGTGAAGGGAAGGCTTATTTCCTTACTGACGGAGAGGTGTATTCCTCACGCACGTTCAGTGACCTTATAATAAAGGAACTCGGCAAGCACAAAGTGCTGCGTCTGACCCTGCCGGTATGGGTGTTGTGCCTTGTATGCGCCACGAACAGCCTGTTATCACACATTACGGGAAGACTCTCAACCCTCAATAACGACCATTTCAACATTATGAAACAACGCAACTGGCAGTGCGACATACGCCCCGCCAAAGAAGACTTCGGTTACTGTCCGCAGTGGAAACTGCACGACGGGGTGAGGGAAATGCTAAAACAAGAAACACGATGAAATCGCTAAAAAAACACTTTATGCCCGTGAGAACCAGACAGGGCAAGGCCTCCAAAGGTGCACCCTTAGGCTTGGGACGATGGGGGTTCATGGCCCCAGAACTGGCACAGTTTATATATGCCGCAATAACGGCAGTGGTAATACTATTCACATGGACAGGGCTGGAGAATCCACAAGCACTGCTTTGGCAGCGTGTCACTATGCTCAGCGGTACTGTGGCACTATGGTTTGTTTATAGACTATGGCCGTGTCGATTCGTGATACTGTGCCGTGTGTCCTATATGTTGCTGATGTTAAGTTCGTGGTACCCCGATACTTACGAGATAAACCACCAATTCGGGTGCTTTGATCACTTTTTTGCAGCCTATGAGCAAGACCTCTTCGGTATGCAGCCGGCACTGTGGTTCTCGCGCATTTTCAGCAGTGGAGTGGTGTCAGAACTGATGTATATGGGTTATGTGTCATACTACCTCTTCTTCGTTGTCACCATAATATACATATATTTCCGTGACTATCAGCAGTTGGAACGCGTGACATATATAATCCTCAGCGGCTTCTTCATCTGTTACGTGATATATCTTTTCCTGCCCGTTGTAGGTCCGCAATACTACTTTCTTGCCGTAGGGACAGAAGAGATAGCCAAGGGTAACTTCCCAGATGTAGGCTCATATTTTGCCCATTCCATCGATTGCTTAAAGGCACCAGGGTGGGACGGAGGACTGTTCTATAACCTCTGCATGATGGCTCACCATGCAGGAGAGAGACCAACAGCAGCATTTCCTTCCAGTCATGTGGCCATTGCAACACTGGTTATGATAATGGTTGGAAAGATGAGAATGTGGAAATATATGCTGATTCTTGCTGTGCCATACGTTTTTCTATGTCTGTCAACAGTATATATAATGGCTCACTACGCCATAGATGCAATAGCCGGACTGCTGTTTGGAGTAATACTCTTCCTGCTACTCGGTGGTACAAAACTGAGAGAGGTGTAGTAAGAGTACAAAGTTAACTTATTGTAAATTCTTAAAAAAAGAAGGAAATACACTTGGATTTCCTTTTCTTTTTTTATAATTTTGCGAAGTATAACACATATTAGGGACGCATGAATACTACTAACGACAGCACATCACCAGAAAAAGAGGTAAAAGACAGACTTCTTGATCTAATCAATAACACCGTCCATGAGATAAGGAAACCTATCGATTCCATGGTGGAAGCATCACGTATGCTTGCCGCGATAGATGACAAGAACGAGAAAAACAGACTGCTCAACGCCATAGAAAACGACCATGTAGTGGCAAGAAAACTGCTGGAACACATCTTGCTGATATCGAAAAAAGATGCTAAAGAGGCAACAGACAGCGAAAAACACGAGGAGAAACAATGCCCCAAAGAAGAACACAACGCCGTGAATGAGACATCAAGGCAGGGTGAATCGCAGAAGAAAAAGATAATACTCGTAGCGGAAGACAATAACAGCAACTTCATACTTGACCTCATGATACTGCGTAAAGACTACCAAGTAGTACACGCATGGAATGGTGCAGAGGCGGTAGAAATGGTACAAGAGATGCGTCCCGACCTCGTATTGATGGACATAAAGATGCCGGTGATGAACGGATATGAGGCATTTGACAAAATAAAGGCTATTGACCCGACAATACCTATAATAGCAATTACAGCCTATTCACTGGCAGAAGAGGAGAATAAAATAATAGAAAAAGGATTTGATGCATACCTCTTCAAACCACTAAATGCTGAGGAATTCACAAGAACCGTCAAGAAAAAGGTGAACGAATAACACTACACCAGACAGACGAAGGGGCTAAACCCAAAGATAAGACCTAAGACATACCGTGAGAAAAAAGACTATTATACTAATACTATTAACACTACTCCAAATGTTGCCAGCAGCGGCAAAGGAGGATTATGTGCTCGTCTTGAACTGCTATCTGGAATCAGTGCAGTGGAAGGGCAACATAGAGGACGCTGTAACTCACTACCTATCAAAGGAACTGGGGATGACAGTTCGCGCGGAACACGTTAGGGCTCTCGACATAAGAACAAAGCAACAGCAGAGGGAAAAACTCGACTCACTATACAAAAAATACCCAAACAGACCAGAAGTAGTTATATTTATAGGTGTTGCAGCATGGGAATTGTTCGCCGATGGGATAGGAACCCGCTGGAAGAACATACCAATGATAAACTGTTCAATAAGGAAAAACACGATAAGCCTTGACAACCTGCTGAACCGAAAAGAGGTAACAAAAGAGGATATGATACCTGTTTACCTCAAGGAACAGCAACGAAAGTACAACATGACGGGCATTGCCGTACCACTAAACATAGAGGGTACGATAGACCTTATGACCCGAACACAGACAGGAATGAACCACATTGTGTTCATATCAGACGACCGTATGGGCAGCGCAATGGCCCGCGCACAACTGAAAAGGGTGATGATTGAAAAGTATAGAGGCATTACCGTGGAGTATTTCAGCCCCTCCAAGACAAGCACTAACCAACTACTTGACAAGTTAGGAGAATATGATAATAAGACAGGCATACTCTTCTACACATGGTATTCAGACGGAAGTGGGGCGGAAGAACTATATATGTCCAATAACATTTACAAGATATTGAGTGGCTTTACCAACGCTCCCGTCTTCTCATTGATGGATTGTGGCATGGAAGAAGGGTATATAGCAGGCGGTAACTTCAACGACCTAAAATCGCAAGGCGAGGCTGTTATTGGAATATTGAAGCAGGTGTTGAAGGGAAAAGAGCCACGGACTATCCCCGTAAAAACACTTAACAACCAAAGAAACCACTTGAACTACAAGGCTTTATCGGCCTGCCATATCAACAATATAGCCTTTCCTGATGATGCAATTTATTATGACCGCCCAGAGAGTTTCTTGCAAAAATATCGGTATTATATCGCTGGAGTGGCAATGACATTGCTCTTTATCCTTGCTTATCTGCTGTTATATGTGCGGATGTTGAGGAAGGAAAAGAAGAGCAAAGACCGTGAATTGGCACGTGAAAAGGCATTGCAGAAAGAGATTTCCATACGTAATTACAAACTGGCAATGACTCTTGAGGTGTCAACTATACGTCCGTGGGTGTGGCATCTCAATGAGAACATGATATATTTTGATGATGTCAAGAAGATTGTTGATGATTCTTGCAGTGCAGACACAACGTATTCGCAGTCGGCAGAGGACTTTTTTAATGTTATAACTGATGATACTCGCGGGCGAATAGAGGAGAGTATATCTGCCATTCGCAATGGAAGAGTGAACTATGTTCGTGAGGATTTCAAGCGTAGTGGGCCCGAAGAGGACGGTCTTTGCGAGTGGTACACGCTGCAATGTGTGGTATTTGAGCGCGACAAATACGGCAAACCACAGACTTTGATAGGTGCCTTGATGCTGATAACAGAAACAAAACGTCTGGAATTGGAGTTGCGGGAGGCAAAGAAGAAGGCAGAGGAGAGTAACCAACTTAAAAGTGCTTTCCTTGCTAACATGAGCCACGAGATACGTACTCCGCTGAATGCGATAGTGGGATTCAGTGGCCTTATTGCTGCGTCGAATGATGAAAAGGAGAAGAAGGAGTTGGTGGACATAGTGAATTACAACAATAAACTGCTGTTAAGACTTATTAATAACATCGTGGAACTGTCGAAAATGGAGTCTAACTCTGTACTTTTCGAGTATAGACCTATGGATGTTAATGCCATGATAGACTATATAATAAAGGAGTATCAGGCAGATGTAAAGCCGTCAGTAAGTGTTGTTAAGGAGTTGCCAATGCCTGGATGCTGCATTAATTCGAGCAAGAGCAGGCTGATGCAGGCCCTCTCCAACTATATGAGCAATGCCACCAAATTTACCGAACGGGGCGTCATCACAGTGGGTTATTATCCTCCTGAGAACGGTATGATAAGGTTTTTCGTGAAGGATACGGGCTGCGGAATACCACAAGTGCAGTTAAGAACGGTGTTCGGCAGGTTTGTTAAACTCAACAGTTTTGTGCAGGGTACCGGTTTAGGACTATCTGTTGTGCAGATGATAGCGGAGAAGATGGGTGGCACCTGTGGTGCTTTCTCAAAGGAGAATGAGGGTTCTGAGTTCTGGATAGAGGTGCCATACGAGGTTGCAAGTGCGCAGACGGGTGCAGAGGAACGGCGTGTTGAGCATGGCGTAGAGGATACATCGAAGGGTCAGACCACGATATTGGTGGCGGAGGACGATGAGGATAACTTCGCGATTGTCAATGCTATGCTTGGCAAAAAGTACCACATCATACACGCAAACAATGGTCTTGAGGCTGTAAGGTTATTCCGTGAGCACTCTCCTTCGCTTGTTTTGATGGATGTAAGGATGCCTGTGCTTGACGGATATGCTGCCACTGCTGAGATAAGGAAATACAATGCGGAGGTTCCTATCATTGCTGTCACGGCGTTCTCGTTTGATGATGACAAGGCAAGGATGCTCCACAACGGCTTCAATGCCTACAAGTCTAAGCCGTTAGAGAAGAAGGATTTGGAGGATAGCATAGTTAAGATGCTGAAGAATTGCCACAGTTCCAAATAGTTAACAAGTGCGCTTTCCCCGACATTTAGGGAAGGCGCACTTGTGTTTTTTTGTGTGTTTGTTTTGTGAAGAATGTCTGGTAATGTTGCTACAAAGCCCCGACCACGTTGTAAAATATGCCTGATTATATTGTAAAATATGCCTGATTACCATGTAAAAGAGACCTGATTACCGTGTAAAAGGGGCCTGATTATATTGTGAAAGAGGCCTGATTATATTGTGAAAGAGGCCTGATTGTATTGTAAAATGGGCCTGATTGCGCAATGGGATTTATGTTCTTATAAACTTCTTATGCTGCGTGTGCGGTGTTATTTTGTTGTGTATGCGCTGGCAAAGTGCCATATTATTATTCCGCCCGTTACGGAAACGTTAAGTGAATGTTTTGTCCCGTACTGTGGAATTTCAAGGCATCCGTGGCATTGGTCTATCACTTCCTGATGCACTCCCTTTACTTCGTTTCCGAGCACCACGGCATATTGTCTGCTGTTGGCGTTGTCGTGCCATTGAGGTTTGAAGTCTCCGAGCATCACGGAGCCGTGTGCCTGCTCTACGGCAAACACGTTGTAGCCGTCTTTTTTTAGCGATTTCACCGCTTCTTCTGCCGTTTTGAAGTATCTCCACTCCACGCTTTCCTCTGCTCCGAGGGCTGTCTTGTGTATTTCCTGCGCTGCTTTCAGGGTGCAATCCCTTATTACTGTCACTCCGTCATCGCTCATTACCTGTTCTGGTGTGGCGGTTATTCCGCATAGATATATGGCTTTTACGCGGAAGGCATCGGCTGTTCTGAACACTGAACCGACGTTGTATAGCGACCTTACATCGTCCAATACAACGACAAGTGGCATCTTCTCTGCCTTGTGGAACTCCTCCACCGTCAGGCGGTTCATCTCTGTTATGGTTGTCTTTCGTATCGTCATCAGAACATTGTCACTATACGTTTTATTCCTTTCACCAGTGCATCTACCTCTTCTTTTGTGTTATATACTGCGAATGATGCCCTCACCGTACCCTGTATTCCGAGCCGTCTCATCAGATC
>JALFNY010000216.1 GCA_022774105.1 Prevotella sp. | reverse complement strand
CAGGGTGTTGTTGTTGAATTTTCCTGTTCCGAGGAACAGACGGGAGTCGAATTCTCGTCCCGCGATAATTAGTTTGTCCATATTTGTTGTTTTGTTGTTTGTTCTTTTTTCATTGTATGGTTATGGAGTTTATGCCTGTTTTTCATTCGCATTTGGAATAGATGCCCCATAACCTCCAACCCATAACCTAAGACCTTTAACCAAAAGCCTTCTAACCTGCAAGGATATTTCTCAGCCTTGCCATCTCTTTCGCTGGTTCTTCTGCTCGCAGCACTGTGCCGCTGATGGCTATGCCTGTCACTCCTGTCTGCATAATGTCGGGTATATCCTCTGCTGTTATGCCTCCTATGGCTACTATCGGCAGGTTTATCTGTGCTTCCCTCATGCGTGCCACGATGTCACGGTAGCCTTCAAGGCCCAGCACGGGTGCCAGTCCTTGCTTTGTCGTGGTGAAGCGAAATGGTCCGCAGCCTATGTAGTCCGCTCCGGCCTTATGGTGTGCTGCCACGTCTTCAAACGTGTTGGCGGTGCCGCCTATTATATAGTTCTCGCCGAGAAGCCTTCTTGCTTCGGCTATTGGCATATCCTTCTTGCCCAGGTGTACACCGTCGGCATGCAGTTCTTTCACCAGCGTCACGTGGTCATCAATGATGAAGGTGGCGCCGGCTTCACGGCACATACGCTGTGCCTCTACGGCAATGGGGCGCATCACTTCTTCTGTTGCGTCTTTCATTCGTAGTTGCACCCATTGGCAGCCTCCTTCAAGTGCCATGCGTATGGAGTCAAGATAGGAGTATTTGTCGGTATAGTGTGAGATGAATTGTAGCACTGTCTGTCTGCTTTTCTGTTTCTGCTTTGGTTCTATCCTCCGCATGCTGCCTTGATGATTATCACGCTGTCGTCTTCTTTCAGTGTTGTCTCTGCCCACTGGTTGCGTTGCACCATCTGTGTGCCCAGGGCCATTGCTACGCCACGGTTGGGCAGATTCATTTCGCGGGCGAGGGCATCGAGGGTCTCCGCCGCTGTCTCGGTAGGTTTGTTGTTGATGTATATCTTCATAATCCCAATAGGTTTAATTTATTGGCAAATAGTAAGTCATTATACGGGGGATTATGCCATAGAAAAAAGCCGGATAACGACATCATTGCACTGTCGTTGCCCGGGCACCTCTTTATATCAGACGATGTAAGTCCTTCTCATTTCCTACGGCAGCGTTACCTGCATCAGGTCAATGGGTATAATCTCAGCCTCGCTGCCGCATACCATTCCCTTATCATAGGCAACCGTGCAGCAACCGAAGCACCCCGAGTGTTTCATTCGGTTGCAAAGATACAACTATTTTTTCTCAATGCAAAATATTTCGCAAGAAAAAATTTGACAGGTACGCGAATGGTCTGCAAATATATCATTATGTCAGAAATAGCGCATGGCGATGGGATTTATATATATCCCTCCGCCGCCTAAACCCCGAAGGGGTGACATAGCCCAGTACAGGGTGTGAGCCCTGTGTATATGAATCACCCCATTCCCCCTCCCCTCCCTCCGCACGCCGTCGGCGTGCGGAGGGAGGGGAGGAGTGGGAAACCTCAATCAGATAGGGCTCACGCCCTATCCTTTGTTATGTCGCCCTTACAGGGCTAAAGATGGGGAAACCTCAATCAGATAGGGCTTATGCC
>JALFNY010000103.1 GCA_022774105.1 Prevotella sp. | reverse complement strand
CGGAACCAGTCCACGTCAACCCATCCGCGCACCTTCTTGCCTGCTGGCTCTGCTGCACAGATGCCTATCTTTGCTCCTATCCACTTACCCTGACGCATGGTGAAAGGCTCTCCACATGGTGTAAACTTCTTGCCGTCCTTTGAATATGCAAAGGTGACACGTGCCTCATGCTTGTTCTCGCCGCCCTTAGTCTGACCGCCGATGTACTCCACCTTCAACTGCATATACAACTGGCAGTGGATTGACGGCTGGTAATCTATCTTGTCAACGGCTGTCGGCGGAAGCGTAGCCAGCACTTTTACCTCCTCTGCCTTGCCCTTGTCAGCCTGCTTGCAGGTTATCTGTTGCAGTTCAAACTTATCGCCTACACGGCGCAACACGATAGAGGAATAGTCCATGCCCATCACTATCAAACCGCCATACTGCTGTTCGTCCTTCGCTGTGACGGTAAGTTTCGTGGTGGCGGTGAAGTTGTCTGCCGGTGTCTTCTGCAACAAAAGGTTACCTGCCTCCCACAGATTCTTGTAGTTCTCACTCTGTCTGTGGCAGAATACACGATAGTATCCATAAGGTGTCGGCATACCAAACGTCTGGTCGTAATTAGCATGCCACTGCCATTGTTTACCAAGTACGGGCGTATTGAACTCGTCATTCTCAGCGGGGTTGTTAATGGGGTATGTCTTGCCAACGTTCGGTTTCTTATATTTCAGCACCGGCTGACCGCTGTATTTCTCTGTCTTGCCATACGCCTTTACGCCTTGTTTCTCGCCCATCACAGGCCAGTTGTCCTTCCATGTTACAGGTTCCAGCCATACCACACGTCCGTATGCCTCCTTATCCTGGAAGTGCAGAAACCAGTCCTCGCCTGACTTCAGATGCACCCAACCACCTTGGTGAGGGCCATTCACATTCGTAGTGCCACGCGCCAGCACCGTCTTACTCTCGTAAGGACCGAATGGTGACTTTGAACGCATAGCCAACTGATGGCCCACGGGCACACCGCCAGCGGGACACATAATCCAGTACCAGCCGTCACGTTTGTAGAACTTGGGGCCTTCTGCTGTGCGGTCGTTGGTGCCATTGCCGTCAAACACTATCACGGGGTTGCCTATTGCCTTCATGCCATCGGGCGACATCTCACGAACGGTAAGTACTGAATTGAACTGACATCGTGAGTTAGCCCAACCGTTAACGAGGTAACACTTGCCGTCCTCGTCCCACAATGGTGTGGTGTCTATCATGCCTTTGCCGGGTATTATGCACTGGGGCTCGGTCCATTCACCCGCAGGGTCCTTGGCGGTAACGACAAATACGCCGAGGTCTGGGTCACCCCAATATATATAATAGGTGTCATTGTTCTTGTTATAGCGTATTGATGGCGCCCAGACACCGTTGCCATGCTGTGGCACAGCGTAACGCTCCGCGGGCAGCAACCGCTTTATTGCGTGACCTACTATCTCCCAGTTCACAAGGTCCTTGGAGTGAAGTATCGGCAGACCGGGTATGCAGTTAAATGAGGAAGCCGTGAGATAAAAATCTTCACCACTTGCTCCTACGCAAACATCTGGGTCAGAATAGTCTGCATTTATCACTGGGTTGGTAAACGTCCCGTCACCATTGTCAGGGCACCACACCTTTGATTTGTACTGTGCTGACAGCAACATCGGCATTGCTAACAGTAAGACTAAAATAGTTTTCTTCATAAATTGTTATTAGTTAGTGTTATATTATAAGACTTATCTTCATATGTTATACCCATCACACCGCGCTGTCCACGCTCTGACAGGGCAAGCGCCACATGGCCCATGGTACGTCGCAGATTTATCTCCACACACGGATTGAGATGATACTGTGTGCTGTCTGTCTCGCAATCACCAGCCGTCACCATCATGTCAACACCGAGCGGACCGACATAAACGCCGCTGATACTGTCAGCGAGGAATTGCTCTATACGCCTTGTCACGCTGTCAAGCCGTTCCAAAGGCAGGTATTCAGCAATGCGACAACGCTTCTCCTCCTCCGTGGCAAGCATATTTCCCGTGTATGCACTGCCCGATGTAGTGAACAGCGAAAGGCCCATTGCCCTCACACTGCCATCTTCTTCTGCCATAAACTCAACGGCAAAGTCCAATTTCTTACGGCATCTCACCTCGGCCACCACACTGCCTTGCTGGCTGATGATACGCTGAATCCAGTGTGAATCATTGTCTGTCAACGCTCCTTCCGTTACATATCTCACCCCTCTGCCGCTGCAACTCCAGGGTGCTTTCACCACTATCTCGCCGTGACGGGCAAGGTATCGGCACACATCTTCGTATGTGTTGCATACGCAGGCATACCCCGTCAGTCCCTCGCCGTCAGCAAGTAAGGTGAGCATCCGCACCGCCAGAGAGCGGTTGGAGAGCCTGCGGATAATGGCAAGTGTTTCTTCTGAGGGCATCATCGCTGCCGGAACACCTGCCCGAAGCAGTGTGGTACGTAGTGTTTTGTCCCATCCCCACGGACTGACTGACATTTTTTTGCCACATGAAAAGTATTCCCCAATGTTACCAAGTGTGGCAAATGACACGTCCGGACGGTGCTGCAACCTCACATTCTGCCACCGTTTACGTGCCAT
>JALFNY010000089.1 GCA_022774105.1 Prevotella sp. | reverse complement strand
TGCGTTCCTACTGATGGTTTAAGGAAGATACCAGGGACGGTGTCCCAGTGTATGGCATCACGGCTATAGATATACCTCAGTCCCTCCGTAGCAGGCTCATGGAAGGAGGTTGACATATATATATCCTGCGCCCCAGCACCTAACGTGTGTAGCGAGAGTAATAAAATAGTGAGTAACAATGACTTCATTATGTTCATATTGTTGTTTGGTGGTTTGGTTCTTTGGATATCAGTTATTGGTGATTAGTTATTAGTGATTGTCTGTGCTGTCTCTGTTTGCAAACAAATCATCACTTATAACCGCCAACCTTTCATAACTATTATCTCTTCACTGTTATTTCCTTACCTGCTGGTATCCTTATCGGCTCACGTCCATTAAGGTGTAACCAGCCTGTGCCGCTGTCTGACTTGACAGTCACTCTTTTCTTGTCCATGTACACATGTATTGTTCCTTCGGGTGTTGGTACATCGCCTTCCATCCATTTTAGTCCGCCAAGAACAGGTTTTACAGTGTATTCTTCATACCCCGGCTTTGTTGGTTCTACTCCTAAGAAGTAGCGTCCTAACAGGTATATGGGGCTTGCTCCCCACGCATGACAAAGGCTTTTGCCATAAGGTCGGCCATACATTGGCAACTGAGCCCTTAGGTTTTCCTCTACAGAAGCACCTTTAACATTTAACTCTGGATTGTATTTCTCCCAGAATGTAGTGGCTCCGAGGTTTATCATTCCACCCCAATAGTCTTTCATCTGCTTCAAGACATCAGCCTGTTCACCCATAACACAGAGTGCTTCCAACTCATAGAAACGCATATAAGGAGTGGTTATCTTCATTATATTGTCATTGTGTATGACGTTTGATGCCACCTCACTCTTCTGCTCATCGGTAAGATAATTGTAGAAGATGGCGAACATATTGGCATATCGGGTAATCTGATTGCTCTGTTTACCGTCCTCTACATTATGCACAAGGGCCTTGCGTTCGTTGTCCCAGAACATGGGAATGAGCTTACTTCTTATCTCATTATACAGACTTTGGTACTTCTTTTCATCGTCTGCATTGCCCACAATGTGTGCACAAAGAGCCATTGTTTCAAGGCTACGGCAGAACAAAACCTGTTCGAATGACAACTTGCCTTTCTTTGACATAGGTCCATCTGCCCAGTCCACAAACACCCAATCACCGGTCTGGCCCTCTACCATTCCGTCCTTGTCTGTTCTCCCAAGCACATAGTTCATCAGGCTTTGCATACGCGGATATATCTGGTTTACAAACC
This sequence comes from Prevotella sp., assembly GCA_022774105.1. Lineage (GTDB taxonomy): Bacteria > Bacteroidota > Bacteroidia > Bacteroidales > Bacteroidaceae > Prevotella. The sequence continues at coordinate 16,073 of JALFNY010000089.1, read as the reverse complement.
TACTGTCTCCTGTGTACATATAGTAATCATATATACCAAGAAACCAATAGAACGTATAGTCCATGATAGTATTGATATGTGACGTAACGGGGTCTTTGCCTCTCAACTGCCATGTGGTTCTCTTTACGCAGTCTGAGTCGAAATAAAGGTAATAATTCATTAGATAACTCTGGTATGCATCGCCGCTCCATGTCCAGCGATCACGTTTTATTCCGTCTATGAAGAACTCACGAGTAGTAAGGTGTAGGGTATATTCGCTTATCTCCCACATCTTGTTTATCATGTCATCATTACAACGGAAGGAGGCTCTTACTGTTTCAGGAGCATATTCATACATCATACTGATGTCCTCTACTTCTGCTGTTCCTTCTGTTTCTACATAGACATATCGGAAGGCTTTGGTACTGGTAACATTATAATCCTCTCCTTTTCTTTCAAGTACAATGCCGGTAGAGAGATCTACAACGGCTGAGGACGTCATCTCAAACTTATCTAATGTCTCGCAATGTTCCTTATCCTGAGCCTCTTCCTTGCTCTCACCGTAATACACATTCAGTCTTCCGTTGCCTTTAACACCGTGTAACACAAGGCTACCGAAGGTTTCTTTTCCGAAGTCATAGAGTGTCCCGCATGGCTTTTCTGCCTTTTCTACGGCTCTCATTGGGCTTTGCTGCAACTGGTATTTTGATGGTGGCGTATCTACGGTGTTGAAGTTCCAGCACCCTGCTTCCATATATATGGTGGCACTGGTGTCACTGGCCTTACCGCTTTCGTCTATCCATTCTTTGTCTTCATTGGTGACATTCCATGATGAATCACTCTTCACCGTCTCTCCATTAACGTAAATGGCTGGTGGTGTTACCTGATTCCACACTTTGATATTAAGGCTATGTTTCCCTTCTGGCAACATTATTGTTGCCGGCATACCAAACAATAGTTTTCCGTCTATCTTCACATTGTACCTTCCTTCTGCGGCAATTTGTATCTTTTCTGCTTTCTGTAAGTCGAGTTTCTTTGAGAACTCCACCGTTACATAATGGCTATCAGACTTCCAGAATGGTGGGAAAAACGCTCCTCTTTCGGTGCGACGGTTGTTCATACGGTTGCCGAGCCACACTTCATAATCGCCGGGATACCATATCCATGTCTGTGATAATGCCGTTGCTGCCATAGACATCATGGCGCATATTGTCAGTATTCTTTGTTTCATTCTTGTTGTTTAGTGGGTTAGTTGTTTAGTGATTTTGTTATGAACCATGCATTGTGAGTTATGGGTGAACGTTTTTTCTGTTAGCCATGTACAGCGAAGTACTCATCCTCTCACAACTTATAACCTCTTATCATTCACCTCACGGAACTATCTCTTGGCTCCTGCTGCACTGCGAATTGTCTCTGATACCGTGGGGCCATTATTCGTCCATACGTTATTTGGACCACAGGCGTTCTTCAAATACTTCTCCGTAGGGGTCCAGTTGTCACGTAACGTGATGTTTGACGAGCCCTCATCTGTGTATAGATAGAACCAGTGCTCTGGGTCATGTACGTATGATGGTGTCTGTATTTTGTCAATAACATTTTCCGATATTACCGTCCCGGGTTGGTTTCCCAGCGTATATATCCCTGCGCAGTCATACATGTGTCCAGCATAGTTGGTGATGAGATTGGCATGAATACGGTTGTCACGCATCAATACACTATCTCTGTTCCACCCCCATCCTACGCTGATTGCTGAATAACTACAACTGTCTATCGTGTTATGTGTTATGTCTATGTTCCTTACATTGCCTGCTGTAACGGCACAACATCCCCAGTCTTCCGTTGCAATGTGTCTCATAATGTTATTGTATATACGCTGTCCGTCACATATATCTCGTATATCCTGCGGTGTGTATGGCAGATGTGTCTCTTGTCCTTCTGGTGAGAAACAGCCTGTCACCACGCCGTTCATTGCTATGTCTATGAAGTTACTGTTAGCCACACCGCCTCCTTTACAGCCTATGATGTAGTCCAATCCTGAGCCTCCTGTCTGGCTGAAAGTACATTTATCGAATGTTATTTCGTCTGCATAAAGCACCTCCACCGCTGCTCTTGCCCTTCCTATCCAACCCTGATTATCAAGTTTATGATTGTTGACCCGTATGGTCTGAGGGCGCAGTTTGTATGCTTCGGTAAGATACATTCCTGCTTGCAAGGGCACGTGTCCCTCATAAGAGGGGCGTTTCCACGTGGTATTTTTGAAGGCTACATTCACAAAATGCACATCGTGCACACGGCGATCTGTGGTGCCTACAATCCTTATAAGGTTCTCCATCACAGGCATCTGCGCTGTCAGGTTGTCCTCTGTCTCACCCTTTAACGGCATATAATACAGTTTTCCGGTACGTATGTCGTGATACCATTCGCCCGGAGTGTCAAGCAATGGCATGGCGTTAGTTATATAATAAGGTGAGTTGTGCTTGCTGTTATACATGGGCGACGGCCACGGATGCGAGAACTGTATCTCGCTTTCTGGCTGGTGGAACGTTACGAGTGCACTGTCTCCATCTACCGTTATGCCTTTTATTCTAAGGTTAGCGACCTCCCACATCTCATGTAACACCATCTCTGTATATCGTGCTGTGGGAAGAATATTCCCTTGTTTGTCAATAAGCCGACGTACAGTATTTGTTGGCACCCAGATACCTTGTTTTGCCTTATCAATCCAACAGATGCGGTTCATCTTCTCAAAGTCCTCTACATCTCTTGCACGCACTGCCTTACGCCCGTTTATCCACAACTGCCTGAATTCCATGGGACGCCCATGATACTCCGGCACCTGCGCCGTGAGGTATTGTCCTTCACGCTGCCAGTCGTTCCATTCTACTGCCCCGCTGATTGTCACCTGTCCGTCATCTGAGCCTTGGAATGTCAGGTTACTATCCTCATGCCTTATTACCAAGGGGTTCTCCAGCCTGTATATACCGGGTGTCATACGTATGACTGCCTCCTTAGCCATTCCTAACCGCCGAAGTTCGCGTGCCTTCCTCACGGCAAGATGCAACGAGGAGTCGGGCGTAATGTCTATTACCGCCACTGGTGCCGATGGCTGTGCAGACATGGACTGTATGCTGGTGAACAGTGCCAGAACGATTATCAGTTTCTTCATAACCCTCATTTCTTTACAGGAAGCCATACGGTCATATCTACATCTGCGCCACGATTGTCCCATGCATAGTAGGGTATCATGGTTATCTTTACCTTTTTTCCTGTCGATGGTGTCAGTTCCCTGTACAGTGTTCTGTCCCATTTCTTGTTTTGGGCAACCCATGCTTCGCCTTCCAGGGCTATCATTCTGTGGCCGTCAATCACCTTTTCTATCTCCCTGAACCGTATGTCCGCAGGTATTATGATATCGTTTATGGAAACGTTTTCACCGTCACGGCTGTCTATATCTACACTTTCAAGGCAATATACAAGCGGCCCACGCTTTACCGCTACCTGATTCTTGTTTTCCTCTACAAGTGGATTTGCTTCTATAAGTTTAACCTCTACCGGATATTCTCTCTCTATAACCGTTCCCTGTTTCCATGGGCCTTTGATTGCTTCATACCTGTCAGAACCTGGCACACGCATCATCAGCGTACTGATGCCTTTTGCCTTTTTTATCATAAGGCGCACCTTCCCATCAAACGGGTAGGCTGAGTTCTGTTCTATCTGCACGTCCTTTGTGTCCAGTATGTTGTCGCCATAGAGGTTCACCCATAGCGTGTCTCCCTTTTGTGCATAGGCATATTCCTGTGCCTCACACAGCGTACGGAGTGTATTTGGTGGGCAACAGAAGCAACTGATGTAGCGTTGTCTCGTCTTGGGCCATCGCATTGTGTAGGGGAATTCCTTTGTACGGCGTAGGGCCTGGGTATAGAAATACTTTGTTCCGTCAAGTGATATGCCGGGTAATATACCGTTATACAGTTCGTTCTCTACCATCTCCATATATCGTGCATCACCCGTTGTCTCAAACAACCGCCACGACAGCAGCAGGTTACCTATCTGTGCACAGGTCTCGTTATGTGACGTTTCGTTGGGCAGTTGGTATGCTCTTCCGTAGGCTTGGTGTATCTGCTGTATGTAAGGTTGGTCATAAGTGGTATCGTCTGGTGATACTCCGTCATACAGGGCACCGCAACCTCCCATGATATATATCTTGCGATAAGTGATGTCGTCCCATATACTTGCAAGGTTTTTAAGCAGTTGGGCCTCGCCAGTCTCTGCATAAAGGTCTGCTACGCCGGCATAAAGGTAATTTGCCCTGACGGCATGTCCCATAGCCTCATACTGCTGTCGGAACGGTATGCGGTCCTGGTTATGGTCCTCACCGTTCTTCACTGAGTCGCGGATATTTATCAGTTCCTCTGCCAGCCTGAGGTATTTTCTGTCTCCCGTTGCACGATATACTTCCACGGCACCCATATAGTGTGACGGGCAGATGGCGTTACGTGCCAACTCGTCACGCTGGTTGTCGAGAAAGTCACAAAGGAAATCTGCTGCTTTCTGCGCACATTCAAGGAGGTTTCTCTTGCCGGTAGCACGGTAATGCACTACTCCTGCTGTCATCAGATGTCCCAGATTGTAGGTTTCAAAGTTCAGACGGCTGGCAAATGCGCCTTTCTCAGACTTGTCGCCAACGGTTATTCCTATAACGGTGGTGTCCACAGCGTGGGTGTCCACACCCTTATTCTTCTCGTCAATGACCACTGGTGTGTGTATATATCCATCGGCACGCTGTGCCTTGGCAACGGCGGCTATGAATGCGTCCATCAACTGGTCTAACTTCTTGTCTTTCGTGACAGCATAGACCGTGGCACACGCCTCAAGCCATTTGTACATATCTCCGTCATGGAACGGAGGACCGGAATGGGTGCCGTTAACATAGCCTGCGGCAATCTCAAAGTTGCGAAAGCCGTGTGACACATCGGCATCGTTCCACGTGTTCCACATATCCCACACGGCTGTACCTGACAATACGCCAAAGCGCTCGCCCCAGAAGCCACCACTCCATCTCACACTTCCCAGAGGCATATTGACCATCTTTGCCTCTTTGGAGCGGCGCATATCTGTCAGGCCCTGTGCCTTGACCTGCATGGATATAGCCAAAAGTACGGCTATGCTGTATATCACTCTTCTCATCTTGACTGCTGTTGTTAATATAAATGAGGTATAATTATATTTTAAGACGCAGAAACTCACTTTTTGTAATCGTTGCGTTTGTGGGTTAATTGCCCCGCTACTCAGATATTTAGTGGTTTTGGTGATTTATGGCTAATTGGTTATTACCTCGGCAAGTGGGGCAGAGACATCTGTTGCGGCACACCTTGTGATGTCTGACTGTGATGCGTAACGATTTGTCTTCACGACGCTATAAATAACGTGACAATATTCGTGTGCCACGTGATTGGGTGCTGATTACAAGGTGATTTGGTGCTGATTACGATGCAATTTGGTGCTTATTACGATGTAATTTGCCGTCTTTTGCAAAAAGGGGAATCAGAAGTTGCAGCCTACATACACATATAACGAACCGAGAAGGTTACGGGTCATCACCGTGCCGTTACCGTACTGGTAATAGAAAAACACTGCCTGAGTACCGGCAAACCATGGGCCGTTGTTGTAAAGCAGCGACATACGGAGATTGCCGTTGAAGGCTATGTTCTTGCGATAAAAACTGTCTATCTGCTTAAATACCGACCCCGAATTTCCTTCACCCTTACTAACGTCAGAGTGATGGACAAGGTATCCCAGTGAGCCTGTTATCTCGCCAGCGGCGAGCCAGTTCTTGGCAAACACCCAGTTGTAGGCATATCCTCCGGTGAAGGAGTACTCGTCGTTCTTTATTTTCTGAAAGGTGTTGGGGGAAGTGTATTCCTTGTCTGCTGGCATCACAACAGAAGCAAGTTTGTCCCAGTCAAGAGACACGCTGTTATGGGCATAAGATGCGCCTATGATAGGACTTCCGGCAGAGCGTAACTGACGGTTAGTCTGGCTGAAAGCCGCCTGATGTGAATAGCGTTTATAGTTCAGGATATAGTAGAAACTGACACGTGTCATACCAATATGTATGCCCTTGAACATCTTGTCTTTAACAATGTCACTATAATCTTTTCCTTCTATCTGCAACTTGCGAATCCTATAATTACCGCCAACACGACGATAAAAGAGGTCAATGCCGAACGCAGCAGAATACACAGAGCCGCCGAGGTCTGTGTCCTCACTGTTTATAAAGAGTGACTTGAGGTCAAAGTTATAACCAAGAAACGCCCATCGCCAACCAAAAAACGGTCCTACCCTTGTGCGTAACTCTGGTGATAACTCGAAGTGAAAACCGTTATCACCGTCCAACTCATACTGTTCCAAACGAGATGTTACCTGCAACTCCGCACACCAGTTATAGTTCTGAACGTCTATATAGTTACTGTCACGTGGCGGTGAGAGCACTCGGTCACAGAAACGATATGCCCTTACCAACCAGTTGGCACGTCTCTGCTTACGCAGCGTATCAGGCGTAATGACAGCGCTATCTGCCTGCACAGAGACAACGGTGTCTGGCTCTGCACCTCGTGATACGCCATACGCCACATTCGCGACATCTGTTTCTGCCGATGCTGCGAATGTGGCGTATGATAGCATTATGCCTATAAGAAAAAGGATGCGCATACTCAGAGATGCTTTCATCAGAACTTTCTCAATATCTTATCCATTGCCCAATTGGTGGGGGTTGCACTTAGTGCCGTACACTGACAGTCACCTCTTCCCTGCAATGTCTCTACCACTGCCTGTATCAGCGGTTGCTGAACATATCGTGGATTCTCTACTATTATCTCCTCAACACCCTGTGATGTGTGGAGGCGTATGGGGTCATAGTCAAACACAGAGAAACAGAGTATGCCCTCCTCACCTATCAGTTCTATGCGGTCTTCACGCCCCGCCTCATGCCCTGCAAAGCACCATGAGCCACTGCCCGGCAGCCCATTCTCAAAGCGGAAGCAGGCACTTACGGTGTCCTCCGCCTGATATAACCCACCAATGTTGGCACTATATCCCTCTGCATGGGTTATAACCCCGAAGAACTGCTGTAGCATATCCAACTGATGGGGTGCAAGATCATAGAAATATCCGCCTCCCGCTATATCGGGTTGTATGCGCCACGGACGTTCCTCAGGGGCGTTATAGTCCACCTGTCGTGGCGGACAAGCGAAACGTATCTGCACGTTGAGAACCTTACCAATGCGATTTTGCAGTAGCAGTTCCTGCACCTTACGGAAATAAGGCAGATAACGGCGATAGTAAGCAACGAAGCACGGCACGTGTGTCTCACGTGATACGTGATTAACACGGGCACAGTCGTCATAACTGGCAGCAAGAGGCTTCTCTACATATACAGGCTTGCCGGCACGCATAGACATGATGGCATACGTGGCATGACTTGATGGAGGTGTGGCGATATACACGGCATTTACCTCTGGGTCATCAATGAGTGCCTGAGCATCAGTGTACCATTTGGGAACGCCATGACGCTCCGCGTATGAACGTGCCTTATCAGCGCTACGGCTCATAACCGCAACAATCTTTGAACCTTCTACTTGATTGAAGGCTGGGCCGCTTTTCTTCTCTGTTACTTCACCGCAGCCTATGAAGCCCCAGTGTATCTCTTTCATTACTTTGTTGTCTGCCTATTCTGTGGACTTGACATTAAGTTGTTTGGTTGTTGGGCAAGAAAAACAGCAAGGAACGAACCAACTTATAATCACACCTAACCTTTCTGCCAGACTATTTGTCAACCAAGCAACCTGTTACTTTGTCACACTACCTTTCTTATAAGCCTTGTTAAGCCCGGCAATAACCTCCTTTGTGATATCCACACTCTTGTCTGCGTAAAGGATATTGTCACCTGACTTGGAAAGAATCATAGTGTATTTCTTAGACTTGTTGTAACGTGCAATGAAGTGTTGCACAGAATCATGGAGTGCCTCATTATACTTATTGGTCTCCTCCTGCAACTCTGCGCCAAGACGTTGTTGCAATGCTTCGAGGTCTGCATTCTGCTTCTGTAAAGCCGCCTGCATTCTTTCTGCCGTTGGACGGTCAAGTGCATTCTGCTGAATCTTCTGCTGAAAAGCAGCAGCATCAGCCTGCAACTTCTGTCCCTTCTGCTGTAAAGTGTTCTGCACATTACGACTCTTCTTCTCAAGAATCTGAGTGTATTCCTTACAGAACTCATACTGGGTTATCAGTGAATCAACCTCAACGTATGCCAACTTAATCTCCTGAGGAGCCTTATTAGTTGCTGGTGAACCAGCCTCTGGCTTGGGAGAATTGTCACATGAATTAAGTGTAGTCATTGCAACCGCAGCTGCTGCCATTGCACAGAAAAGGGGTTTCTTTGTCATTTTATTCAATAATTGTTGTTTGTTTTCAGTATTTTTTTGTAATTTTGCAAGCAACTTCTGTTGGTTATACACTGTGAGAAACTGGTCATTGACCTTGTTACACACTGTCTGACACATACTGTCAGAAAACCATGACATATAGCAAAATGAAGCGCAAGCCTCTAAAAGCCAATTGCAAAGGTAACAAGAAAATCCGAATTAGCACCATAAAAAAGGTAAATTATGACTAAAAAAGACTTAAATCCAGCGGCCGTCTTTCGCTTTTTTAAGGAGATAAACAATATCCCCCGCCCCTCAAAACACGAGGAAAAGATGATCGCTTATCTGAAAGAGTTTGGTGAAAGCAGAGGACTGGAGACCATAGTGGACGAGATTGGCAACGTGATTATACGCAAAGGTGCGACTAACAGTTACGAAAACCGCCCTACACTTATAATACAGAGCCATATAGACATGGTGTGCGACAGAGTTGCCGGACATGAGATAGACTTCCTCAACGACCCAATAGAGACATACATTGACGGGGAATGGATGCGCGCAAAAGGCACGACATTGGGTGCAGACGACGGTATAGGCTGCGCCATAGAACTGGCACTGCTTGACGATAACACAATAGAACACGGTCCAATAGAATGTCTTTTCACACGCGACGAGGAGACAGGACTGACTGGTGCCAACGGATTAAAAGGCAATCTACTAAAAGGTTCCATGCTGCTGAACCTTGACTCAGAGGACGAAGGGCTGTTCTACGTATCATGCGCAGGAGGCAAAACCACCACGGCAACATTCCGTTACATATTAGAAGATGCTCCGAAAGGTATGTTCTTCATGCAGGCATCGGTAAAAGGACTGGCAGGAGGACACTCTGGTGATGACATTAACAAAAAACGAGCGAACGCCATAAAACTGCTTGCAAGATTCCTATATCAAGAACAACAGAAGATGAACATAAGGCTTGCACAGTTCAATGCAGGAAAACTACACAACGCAATAACACGCGAAGGCAGCATAACCTTTGCCGTTCCTTTTGCAGAAAAAGAAACAGTAAGAGTGGACTGGAACGTGTTTTGCAGTGAAATAGAAGAAGAATTTCACGTAACAGAGAAACACATTGTATGGCAGATGGGAAGCACTGACAACGAGAAACTTATACCTGAGGATTGCAGCAAAAGAATAATCACAGCATTGCAGGCAGTACATAACGGTGTATTCAGCGTATGCCAAGACGAAGATCTGGGCGGAATGACAGAGACATCATCTAACACTGCCGTGGTAAAGACAACCATAAACGATGACAACAAGCAGGGAGAATGTATGATAATATGTAGCCAACGCTCTAACATCATGAGCAACCTGACAAATATTGTTAACACAGTAAGGGCGGTATTTGAACTTGCTGGCGCAGACAACATAGAGCATAGCGATGGTTATCCTGCATGGAAAATGAACCCAAACAGCCGACTTCGTACCATAGCAGAGAACTGCTACAAGGGATTGTTCGACCAGTCACCAAAGATAACAGGTATTCACGCAGGACTGGAATGTGGTCTGTTCGCACAGAAATACCCACACCTCGACATGCTATCAATAGGACCTACAATGAGAGGTGTACACTCACCAGACGAGAGACTGCACATTCCGTCGGTGGAAAAGGTATGGAAGTTGACCATAAACATTTTGAAAAACATATAACACCTCATGCAAAACAATAATCAAACAACAATTTATGAAGAAATGTCTTGACCTCACGGTGACAGCCGTAGAACACATAAACGAGAAGTATGTGCTCATAAAACTGACGCATAGCGAGCCTCTTCCCACAATGGAGCCAGGCCAATTCGTGGAGGTAAGGGTTGACAACTCACCTAAAACATTCCTGCGTCGCCCTATATCTATCAACGATTTTGACACCGAACACAACGAGTTGCACCTGCTGGTAGCAGCCATTGGCGACGGAACACGCAGGATGTCACAACTAAAAAAAGGCGACACACTAAACGTAATGCTACCTCTTGGCAACGGTTTCACCATGCCTCAGGACAGCACAAAGCGCCATCTGCTCGTAGGTGGAGGCGTTGGAGTGGCACCATTACTATATCTTGGCAGAAAGATAAAGGCCATGGGCGGCGAGGCTACATTCCTACTCGGCGCACGAACAGCCAAAGATCTGCTCATGATTGACGATTTCAAGAACGTGGGAAGAGTATTTGTCACCACAGAAGACGGTTCCGAAGGTGAGAAAGGATTTGTCACTAACCACAGTATTCTGTGCTATGAAACATTCGACATGATATCCACCTGCGGTCCGAAACCAATGATGATGGCAGTGGCACGATATGCAGAGAAAGCGGGAACAGAATGTGAAGTGAGCCTGGAAAACAACATGGCTTGTGGTCTTGGAGCCTGTCTTTGTTGCGTAGAGAAGACACAGGACAAGGGAAACATCTGCATCTGTACTGAGGGACCGGTTATTAACGCAAAACGATTGGAATGGGCACGGCGCCCCTAACATATACATTTCTATAATATATGGCAAACCTTAACGTACACATAGGGCATCTGGGACTGAAGAACCCGGTAATGACTGCATCTGGAACATTTGGTTATGGCATCGAGTTCCAGGACTTTGTACCCCTCAATGAGATTGGAGGCATAATAGTAAAAGGTACTACTCTTAAACACAGAGAGGGCAACGACTATCCCAGAATGGCCGAGACAGCAAGTGGGATGCTTAACTGCGTAGGGCTACAGAATAAGGGTGTGGATTACTTCTGCAAGCATATATACCCTGAAATAAAAGACATTGACACCAATATGATTGTCAATGTCAGCGGTTCATGCGTTGAAGACTACGGTGAATGTGCTGCACGCATCAATCAACTGGATAATATTCCTGCAATAGAGCTTAACATAAGTTGTCCCAATGTGAAACATGGCGGCATGGCGTTTGGTACAACTACCGATGGTGCTGCAAGTGTTGTGAGAGAGGTAAGGAAGCGTTATGACAAGACATTGATTGTGAAACTGTCGCCTAATGTTACTGATATAACAGAGATAGCGCGTGCTGTGGAGAACGAAGGGGCTGATAGTGTGTCTCTGATAAACACTCTTAGGGGTATGGCAATAGACATAGAGAAGCGTCAGTCACTGCTTTCCATCGGTACAGGCGGTCTGTCCGGCCCTGCTGTAAAGCCCATAGCATTACGCATGGTGCATCAGGTAGCGAAAGCTGTAAAGATTCCTGTCATCGGTCTTGGCGGCATCTGCACTGCTGAAGATGCCATAGAGTTTATCATGGCTGGTGCTACCGCCATTCAGATAGGCACCGCTAACTTCCTTGACCCCACCGTAACAATAAAGGTACGTGACGGCATTAGCGACTGGCTTGACCGTCATGGCTGCACCAGTGTACAAGATATAATAGGTGTAGTATAAACTAAATGCTTTCTACAACAGTACGGTGCACCTACGCAACAGGTGCACCTACGTTCTTAATAACAGCAGGGGCATTGCTGCTGCAACGATTCCAAGGATTATGCTTAGTGTGACATACAACAGGTATGTGCCGTAACAGCCTGCATTTATCAACGTCACACCCTCATAACTGAATGTGGAAAAGGTGGTGAATCCGCCACATAATCCTGTCGTAAGAAGCAGGCGTGCCTCTGGTGACAACCCACATTTTTCACCGTAATGATAGAACATTCCTATCATAAGGCAGCCCAATACATTTGCTATAAATGTGGGCCAAGGGAACAGTATGCCTTCAAAACGTGGGTGAAGTGATAGGTGTCTCCATATTATAGATATAAGAAAGCGCAGGACACTGCCCACGCCTCCTCCTAGAAAAACGTATATTATTTCTTTCATCTTATTTGCTATACCACGTGGCCTGCGCTATATCGGCTGCCCCCAGCAGTTTCTTGTTTACCTTAATCCACCAATGTTGACGAACGTACACGGCTCAGTGTCTCTGGTGTCATTTGCAGATAACTGGCTATAAACACCAGCGGTGCACGCAAAACTACCTTCGGCATCTGCTTACAGATACGGCGATAACGGTCTTGCGCCGTCTCGAAACGCACGAGGTCAGCATGTATCTGCGCTTCTATCAGTGCTTCTTCCAGTATTTTACGGTATAGTATCTGTATGTTCTGATTGTGCAGTGCGACCTCTTCCAGCCTCTTCTTTGGCAGGGCATATATGTAACAGGGTTCCAGGGCTTCTATTGTTTCCTGGCTTGGTGTTTCCCGGAAAAGACTTTCTATGCTCATTATCACTGAGCCGTCCACGCCGAGGAAGTTTGTCATCTCCTTGCCATTCTTAAAGTAATACTGTCGAACCAGTCCCTGATGCACATAATATATGTACTTGGAACATTCTCCGGAGCTTAGTATTTTTTCTCCTTTGACGAATTTCATAGGTACGAGTATGCCCTCCAGCACGGCCAGTTCTTCATGGGACATGGTGCTGAATCTGCGCGCTAATTCACGTGCTATGTCTCGTAATGGAATGTTAAGGTCTTTCATTTTGTTATTTTTTTAGTGGGTTTAGGTTATTGGGCTGGGGGGTGTTGGTTGTATGGTGGGTGGTTATATTGGTTGTCTTTCGTTTGTCTTCTTATGCCAGAACACCGTGTTACGTATGTTAGCAACAGTGCTTCCTGCTATTTTGTGCAGTGTATTAATCCAGTTTCAGTACTGCGAGGAACGCTTTTTGTGGTACTTCTACATTGCCTATTTGCTTCATTCGTTTCTTTCCTTTCTTCTGTTTCTCCAACAATTTGCGTTTTCTGCTGACGTCTCCGCCGTAACATTTGGCGGTAACATCCTTGCGTACGCATTTTATTGTCTCTCGTGCCACTATCTTTGCGCCTATTGCTGCCTGTATGGCAATGTCGAATTGCTGTCGTGGGATGAGGTCTTTCAGTTTCTCGCACATACGTCTTCCGAACGCTACGGCGTTGTCACTGTGTGTCAATGTTGACAGTGCGTCCACGGGTTCACCGTTCAACAGTATGTCAAGTTTTGCCAGTTTTGAGGGTCTGAAACTGTCTATGTGATAGTCAAAGGAGGCGTATCCCTTTGATATGGATTTCAGTTTGTCATAGAAATCTATCACTATTTCTCCCAACGGTATCATAAAATGCAGTTCTACACGGTTGCCAGAGACGTACTCCTGCTTTACCAGTTCTCCGCGTTTGTCAAGACATAGTTTCATTATTCCGCCTATATAGTTAGCGTCCGTAATGATGGTAGCCTTGATATATGGTTCTTCTATATGGTCTATCATGGTGACGTCAGGTAGTCCTGAGGGGTTATGCACCTCCTTTGCCGTGCCATGTTTGTCATATACCATATATGAAACGTTTGGTACTGTCGTGATGACATCCATGTTAAACTCTCTGTCCAGTCGCTCCTGCACTATCTCCATGTGCAGCAGTCCGAGGAAACCGCAACGGAATCCGAAACCTAATGCTACTGAGGATTCTGGTGCGAAAGACAGTGACGCATCGTTTAGTTGCAGTTTTTCCAATGATGCCCGCAGGTTTTCGTAATCTGCGGGGTCTATGGGATACACGCCGGCAAACACCATTGGCTTTACTTCCTGGAATCCGCTGATTGCCGTGTCGCAGGGGGTTGCTACGTGGGTAATGGTATCGCCCACCTTTACTTCTTTCGCATCTTTTATGCCTGAGATGATATATCCTACCTCTCCCGTGGTCATCTCCTTGCGAGGTATCATGTCCATCTTCAGCACTCCTACCTCATCGGCGTCATATTCCATGCCCGTATTGAAGAATTTTACTTTGTCTCCCTTGTGTATGGAACCGTTTTCTATCTTGAAATAGGCTATGATACCACGGAAACTGTTGAACACAGAATCGAAGATAAGTGCCTGCAACGGTGCATCAGGATTACCCGTGGGATGAGGTATGCGTTCTATTACTGCATCGAGAATCTCCGGTATTCCCTCGCCAGTCTTGCCACTGGCACGGAGTATCTCCTTTCTGTCACAGCCCAGGAGTTCTATTATCTCGTCCTCAACCTCGTCCGGCATGGCGGCGGGCATATCTATCTTGTTTATTACTGGTATTATTTCAAGGTCATGGTCTATGGCCATATATAGGTTAGAGATGGTCTGCGCCTGCACTCCCTGCGTAGCATCTACAACGAGTACGGCACCCTCACAGGCTGCAATGCTGCGTGACACCTCGTATGAGAAATCCACATGACCCGGAGTATCAATAAGGTTCAGTATATACGTCTCTCCGTCTTTCTCGTATGACATCTGTATTGCATGGCTCTTAATGGTTATGCCGCGCTCCTTTTCAAGGTCCATATCGTCAAGCATCTGACCCTCCGTAATCTGGATTGTATTGGTATATTCGAGCAGGCGGTCGGCTATTGTACTCTTGCCGTGGTCTATGTGAGCTATTATACAGAAGTTTCTTATATTGTTCATGTGTTTATCAATTCGCATATTTTTTTCAAGTTACAAAGATAAGTATATTTTCACAAATAGACAAGAGGTAACTTGTTTTTTTTGTTTTTTTATTGTATTTGTCGATATTTTTCCTTAATTTTGCATCTGAAATTAAGAAGATAACACTGACAATATCACCATATAACACGCCTTATGAGTAAGATACGGCTTTTTCAAATAATCACAATGCTTATAATTGTGCTTGCTTCCTCCTGCCAAGAGAGCCTTGAAGAGAAAGCAGCACGTGATGCAGCGGAATACACACGCAAGTACTGCCCCACCCCAGTGATCAACTATACCCGCACGGACAGCGTGAGTTTCAACAAGACTACGCACGTATATACATACTACTGCACCTTCTCTGGCATCATGGACAACAAGGACATCATCTCCCAGCACCACACGGAGATAACACAGATGCTTGCCAAAGCCATAAAGGAGTCAACCAACCTAAAGCCCTATGTGCAGGCAGGCTTCAAGTTCAGATACGTCTGTCGCTCGGAGAAAAACCCTAAGAACGTACTATTACAGATACAGTTCTAAGCAGGCACGATACACACTGACAATCAACCAAATACACAGTCTGTCCGCATTTGCGAACAGACTGTTTTTCAATCAGCACCTGATTACACCACAATCAGCACCTAATCGCTCTGCAATCAGCACCTGATTGCAACACTACCAGCACCTCCTTACGCAGAAGCCATATACAAACGAGCACACGCCCCCATTGTATATACAATGAACAAACACAAGCACAATTCCCCATTCCATAACAGAAGAAATTAAAGAAAATTCACCCTTACACACCTATTTCCACTCCGTTTGCTTGCATTATAAAGATATTTTTTGTAATTTTGCAACCGATTTAACCCACTAACAGATTCAGACAGGCAGAGACGAGCCTGCCTGCCGTCTGTGTTTCAGCAGAGAAACTATAATTTGGCAATATAACAATTTATCTCAATACACATACACAGTTTTATGTACTTCACTTTATTGATCACCGTTATCATAACGGCTGTATTCTTGGTAGTGGCGGCTTACATCACAGCAAAATTGCTGGGACCACGTTCGTACAACCAGGTGAAGGGTGAACCATTCGAGTGTGGTATTCCGACACGTGGCAGCTCATGGCTTCCCACGCACATCGGATATTACCTC
>JALFNY010000071.1 GCA_022774105.1 Prevotella sp. | reverse complement strand
CATTATGGGTAGCATTGATTTGTAGTTTGCTCCCTCACCGGGTGTTTCTGATATGGGGGCTATGATGTATTCTGCGGAGTGCCGTAGTTGGTATGCTATTTCAACTGATTGGAAGCAACAGCAGTCGAAGAAGATGTATGCGAAGTTGAGTTTGCGTCCTTCGTGGTCTTTGAGTTTGCTGAATACTGTGGTCATAGAGGGTATGTTTATCCACATGCTGGTTGAGGTGGCAGACACTTCTCCTGCTCCGTCAGTGCCGTATGCTTTCATGGTCACGAGGTTTGTGGGTATTGTGTCTTTGTTTATCAGGGGTCCGCTGCCGTGTCCTTCTATTACTGTGGCGTATTCACTTGATGGGTAATGGTCTATTATCCACTGGTAGATGCTCAGCATACTGTCGGGTGATGTGGTGTAGAAGTCGTTGTCATATTCCTTCACTTTTGTCATTTTCCCGTTGTTTATGTGTGCTATGAAGGGCTTTTTGCTGTTGAGGTCAGCGAATACTATGATGCGGCAGTCGGCTGGAACGTTCTGTGAACCGGCTATCATCTCAGTTATGTCTGCTGACAGTGAGTCGCTGAGGTTGTTGTCTCCGGTGATGTATGCTATGATGGTTCTGCGTCCAGGCGTTGTGGCATAGTCTATTTCTGTTGGCTCTTTGACTGGTTCTGTGTCATCTGAGGAACATGCAAGGGCTGTGAGTAGTATCAGTGGTAGTGTTATGTATGTCAGGAACTTGGTCATGGCTTTGTTGTTTTCTTATTCTGTCGTTTTGTGGTTTAGTAGTTTTAGGGTGGGGCGTTTTGTTTCTTTGACGCTGTTTTTTGTTATGCCTGGATAACTTGTCTGTCGGTGTTTTTGGGGTGATAGTTATGCGTTTACTCACTCGTTGAGTGCTCCGCAGTGTGGGCAGACACCCTTCTGTTTTATCCTTTTGCCGCAGTTTCCGCATATATAACGTTGGCTGAAATGCCTTATGTAGTGCGTTACAGCATACCAGCAGTAGGCTATCAGCAGCGGATAGCCTATGTAATATAATGTGCTAATGGAGAATATGATGTATATTACTGCACAGAATCCTATCAGACCAGAGAGGTAAAGCACTGCGTCCTCGAAGTTAAGGTGATGGCGCACGTCCTCAATGGCGGCAATACCTATTATCAGCATTGCCCATACGCTTGATATGAAGATGCTTAGTATGGGTGGCATGACAAATGGATTGAGGGAGGGATGGTAGTAGAAGTGCTGCCAGATGTCTGCTCCGAACATCTGCAATGATGCGTAGAAGGTTGCTGATGCTGCCACGGTAACGCATAGTAGGGTAGGGTAGAAACTTGGTATGTCGCGGAAATGTACTAATGGTGCCTGCCGGCGTTGTACCAGGCGGATTATGTATGCCACGGTGATGAGGCAGGCTATGATGAGTGCCAGCAGCACGTGTGTGTCGCTGAACATCATAATGAACTGCGAAATGGGGTCAGTGGGGACAACGTTTGGCAATAGTTCTGTCTCGTGTGTCCACCCCGTCTGCCCTGTTTCTGATATTATTTGTACCCATACCGAGTCGATACTGTCTTGTGGTAGTATGCGTATATCTGTCACGGCGATGTGGGCGTTGTGCCTGATGTGTATGGTGTCGGTGACAAGTAGCGATATGTGTTCTTCTGGTTGTTGCTCTATAAGTTGTAAGGAGTCGCTGTATATAATGAAGTTATACCCTATGCCGTAGTGGTGGGTGGTGTAGAATGACATGGTGTCATTGACGGCAACGCTATCCTCTGTAGCGATGTTGTCGTCTGTCTTGTTGCTGTTGTAGCATGATGTGATGATACTTGCCGTAATCATCGTTACCAGTATGTGAAGCAGTTTTCTCATGCCTTTATCCTCATTTCGCATTTTTTGCAGTTGAACTGTATGGTGAACACCTTGCCGTTAGGAGAGAGCCGCAGTGTCAGGGGCTCTTTCCATGGGGCTTTCCTGCCGTGTCGGGTGCAGTAACCCAATTCTGCCTTTATGCAATATCGGCACTGCATTATTATTGTGTGTGCCTCCGTTGATGGCGTGTTAGTGTTGTGTGTTTCCACTGATGTTGCCTCTATACCTATATTATTATAGAACGTCTGGGCCTCTTTATTGGAGGCGTTGTAAAGGTATGGCTTTTCGTATCGGCATGGTGTGGCTCCGCTGTCGTATGCTTTTGTGATGTTGGAAACGTTGTTTTGGGGCAGTTCTGTATCTGTTTCTATAGCCGTTCTCCTCAGTTCTGCCAGCAGACTGTTGGGGACGAACGCCTGGTTGATGTCACTTTCTATTGTGATGTCTCGTGCGGAGAATATCGTTGTGCCAAGTTTTGAGAGTTGCTTTCTTATGTTTTCCTCCTGAGGTTTTATGGCTGTCTGTGGGGTATAGGGCATAGTGGCAGTGCTGACGTGCCCGTGTTCGTCTGTCACCGTCAGCGTAAGACTGTCGTTTTTTATGTGTAGCGTCATGTCAATGCTCACCTTACGCGTAGAGGACGGCTTGGAAAGCAGGGTTTCAAAGGCCTGGTCGTGGTTGCGGTAGAGTAGTGTTCCAGACCTTAACCCTTTGGGCATGGTGAGTGGGTATAGCCTGTTGCCTTCTGCCTTGTTCACACGGAAGCCAATGAGATGTCTGTCATTGTCAAAGAAGCACAGGCCGTCGCCGTTGCTGAATGAACTGGTGGAGGATACGTTGAATGAGTTTCCGCGTATTTCCTTGACCGTTCCCACTTTCTCACCCAATGCTTTTGGTGTGTCAAAGGAAGCGAGTTGCTGCTGTCTTCCGTTAGCGAAATAGGTGGTAAAGCCACGGTTAAAGGTTTTGTTTATGTCGGGAGTGAAGGTGTATGAGCACTTCCCCATTGAGGCGCGACGATAATGTTGTGGGTTCCTGCGGCATATCTCGTTGAGACGTTCGCTGTATGCTGCGGTGATATTCTTTACATAATCCGTGTCTTTCAGCCTTCCCTCTATCTTAAATGATACTGCTCCCGCCTTGACAAGGCTCTCAATATTGTCAAGTTGTGCCATATCGCGGAGTGACAGCAGGTGTCGTGCGTGTTCTACCTC
>JALFNY010000034.1 GCA_022774105.1 Prevotella sp. | reverse complement strand
TAGGTATGTTGGTGACATAAAGGGGACACCATAGTCATTCCGTTTGCAAAGATAACGCTTTTTATTGAAAGAAAAGAATATTTCTGTGAGATTTTGTTTTTATTGTCTGATAGGGGGATATTATCATTTATGAGTTATTAGTTGTGACTGATGAGTTCTTCGTATGCGAAGTGGCGTCCCCGAGTTATGAGTTCTTCACGGTTTACGATTCTTTTTTTATCATAACTGTCCACTTGTAACTTGTCATTTACACTTCATAATTCACATATAGAAAAGTAATGGCAGCAAAACGGGAGGGAAACCTTCCTGTTATGCTGCCATTACTTTATTGTGTATATGTATAATATATTTTCGTATTACAGACCGAGGCTTTTCTTTATTGCCTCAACACGTGCATCAGCCTTGGCTGTTGCAGCGTTGTAATCTCCATCAAATTGTCCTGGTACAGGCACCTCGCAGTAGAACTTAATCTTTGGTTCTGTGCCTGACGGACGTACGCTGATTTTGAGACCGTCTTCTGTAAACCATTGTAATACGTTGCTGGTGGTTGGCATATCTAAGTCTGTTTCTACACCGTTTGTTAGCTGTTTCAAGGTCTTATAGTCTTTCACTGTTATCACCTTTGAGCCTGCTATCTCTGCTGGAGGTGTAGCGCGGAAGTCTTCCATCATCTTCTTTATCTCGTCAGCACCGCTCTTGCCTGGCTTGACAACGTTGATTGTTGTCTCCTTTTGGAAACCGTATTCCTTATATATGTCAAGTAGGAGGTCAAAGAGTGTCTTGCCCTGATCTTTTGCCCATGCAGCAATTTCACATATAAGGCATATAGAGGCGGGGGCGTCCTTGTCACGAACCTTATCGTATGGCAGGTAACCGAATGACTCTTCGCCACCGCCGATGTATTTACGCTTCCCCTCGTTTACACGTATGCGGTATGCTATCCACTTGAAGCCGGTGTATTCGTCGAAACACTCTACACCGTTAGCACGTGCTATCTTTGCAATGAGTTCTGAGGTAACTATAGTCTTTACCATGAAGTCAGAATCCTTTAATTGCCCCAGTGCTTTCTTGTTCTTGATGGTGTACCAGTAGAACATACATGCGGTCTGGTTGCCGTTGAGTATCTGCCATTCACCTTTTCCATTACGACATACTATGGCAAGACGGTCAGCGTCTGGGTCTGTGGCAACAACAAGGTCTGCGTTAAGTTTTGTTCCGAGTTTCATGCCGAGTGTCATGGCCTCTGCGTTCTCTGGGTTAGGAGATACGACAGTGGGGAAGTTGCCATCTACAATCATCTGTTCTGGAACCACGTTGATATTCTGGAATCCCCATGAACGCAGGCACATTGGTACGATGTGTCGCCCTGTTCCGTGCATGGCAGAATATACAATGTTGAGGTCTTTCTGACGAAGTATGACGTCTTGATCTACCATTCCTTCTTTAACAGCCTGCATATAGTCGTAGTCCATCTCACCACCGATAATCTGTATAAGGTCGGGATTGGCATCAAACTTCACGTCATCAATTGTGACCTTGTTCACCTCGTTAATGATGCCTGTATCATGTGGTGACAACACTTGTGCACCATCGTCCCAATAAGCCTTGTAACCGTTGTACTCCTTGGGGTTGTGTGAGGCTGTTACGTTTACTCCTGCTTGTGCGCCGAGTTGGCGTATTGCGAAGGAAATCTCTGGGGTTGGACGAAGGCTCTCAAACAGATAGGCCTTGATACCGTTGGCAGAGAAAATGGCGGCAACGGTTTCTGCATATTGACGGCCGTTGTTTCGGCAGTCGTGTCCTACCACTACGGAGCATTGCTTACCAGGGAATGCCTTTATAATGTAATTGGCAAAGCCCTGAGTAGCCATACCTACAATATACTTGTTTATTCGGTTTGTTCCTGCACCCATTATGCCACGAAGACCGCCGGTGCCGAATTCAAGATTCTGATAGAAAGCATCAACAAGTGCGGTCTTGTCCTCGGAGTCAAGCATTGCTTGTACCTCCTTGCGTGTTTCTTCATCAAAAGAAGGTGAGAGCCATTGCCTTGCAGTGGCTTCACACTGTGCGATTAATTGTGCGTTGTTTTCCATTGTCTTTATGTGTTGAGTATTATTGATTAACAAATCGATTATTTCATAATATAGTTATTCTTGCCACAAAGTTAAGAAAAAAAACGTTTTTGTACAAACATTCATTGTGTTTTTATCAAAAAAAACACCGTTTTGTTTGTCTATGAATAGAAAAATGCTTAATTTTGTGGCATAATGAAAACCGAACTTATACTTGTAGGCAAGACTAACGATCGACATTTCCAGATTGGTATTGACGATTACATAGGGAGGATTATGCATTATATGCCGTTCTCTATTGTTGTGATTCCTGAACTGAGGAATACCAAGGCAATGTCGGAAGAACAGCAGAAAGAACGTGAGGGTGAATTGATAATGAAGTTGCTGCAACCGTCAGACACGTTGGTGTTGCTTGATGAGCGAGGCAAGGAATTTCGCTCCGTGGAGTTTGCTGCGTGGTTGGAGAAGAAACAGTACACCTCACGTCGCCTTGTATTCTGCATAGGAGGACCGTATGGATTCTCTCCTGCCGTTTATGCAAGGGCAGACGAGAAGATAAGTCTTTCGAAGATGACGTTCTCGCATCAGATGGTACGGCTGATATTTGCTGAGGCTTTGTATCGTGCGTGTACTATAATAAAAGGTGAACCTTATCATCATGAATAGAAAATTACGTTTGTATAAGATGACGTTGTAGTGACTTCTACTTGGAGGTATCATGCTAATAATGATAACGAATAAACAATATACTAACTAACAAATACCTTTCTTCCTATATCCTTATGGATAGACGAAGGGATGGAACTACTTAATTATGAAGAGACTTTCTATTTTGTTGACATCACTTGCAATGGCAGGTGTTGTTTCTGCAGACGAGACTGCCCCTGGAGCAAGGTGGTGGTGGTTAGGTTCTGCACTTGATACTGCTAATGTTCGATGGAGCATGGAGCAGTATGCCTCTCATGGTATCGGTGCACTTGAGATTACACCGTTATATGGTGTGAAGGGAAACCAATCTAATAACATTGATTATCTGTCGCCCAAATGGATGGAGATGTTGAAGTATGTGCAGGCAGAAGGCAAGAGGCTTGGCATACAAATAGATATGAATAATGGTACAGGTTGGCCATTCGGTGGTCCAGCAACGCCGATAGAAGAGGCCGCCTGTAAGGTTGTTGTGGTAGATTCTATTGTAAATAATGTTGTCCTTAAAAACGGGTATAAGTTATTATTACCACAGAAGGAGGTTATGTATTCTACGCTTAGTTTCGTGATGGCATATCCTAAGAATGTTAAAGGATATAAGGGCGATGCCATAGAAATTACAAATTCTGTTGATAAGGATGGTGTGATATTGTGGAA
>JALFNY010000052.1 GCA_022774105.1 Prevotella sp. | reverse complement strand
AACATACGTATCACCTCTGAGCCTGCCCATATCATGGGGCCATAGCCGTGCGCCGCCATGGCGTGTACGGGACGGTAGGCGTAAAATGCAGGTTCAAAGCCCATGCCCGTACCTACGCAGGTGCCTTCCACCTGGCCTTGGGCGTTGACCTTGGTCTGGCACGCCTGCCATGCCAGCAGCACCTGTGCGCCGTAGGTCTGTGCGTCAATCCACCCTTCGTTTATGGCGTGTGCCATGCAATAGGTGTATATGGCGGTGCATGAGGTTTCAAGATATGTGTCGTGACGGTCCAACAGTTGGTGCCAGAAGCCTGTCTTATCCTGTAAGGCTGACAGGCCTTCTATGTGTTGTCGCAGCAGGTCGAGCACAAATTCACGGTCTTTTTCTGTCTCAGCAGTGTTGCCGTTCTTTGCCAAGGCGTCCAGTACCTCGCACATGGTCAGTATTCCCCAGCCGTTGGCTCTGCCCCAATGGTATGCGGGGTGGGGGGTCATGCTCTCCACCCAACCGTGTCGGAAGAGTTTTTTCTCAGGCACCCACATACGTTCTTTGAACAGTTTTATCTGTTTTACGGCATCGTGTATGGCAGTGTTGTCACCACTCATCACGCCGTACCACGCCATACATGGTACGCCCATGTACATATCGTCAAGCCATACCGTGTTGCGATGTGGTCGGTGGCGGGCGAAGATGCCGTCTGGGAGACGATACTGTTTGTTGCGAACGAAATCTACATAGCGGTTTATCACTGCATTGTATGACTTTGATGGTTTCATCATATTGAGGCGACAGTAGGCTGATGCCATTGCACCGCAGTCATCAAGGGCACCGGGGTATAGTACCATGCGCATCTGCGAGTCGTACTCCCTGTCCTTTGCCAGTGCCTTGGCCTCGCTCTCTGCCTGCTTGGAGATTAGTTCGAGGCGTTCTCTTGCGAATGTGGCGTAACGCTCATCGCCTGTTGATGTAGCGGCGTTGAGCATGGCAGCGTACAGTACCCCAGCCTCGTATGAGGTAAGTCTGAAACTGCCTCTTGCCAGTTTCCCATCTACTACCATGGCGGGCATGGCCTGGTCAAGGTATGTAAGCACACGGTCGATGGTGGTTTTGACGTCTTTCTCGTCAGGAATACCGTAGGGAGTATCGTATTGTGGCTGCATGAGATGCAGCGGAGTGTTTTGGTCGTTGATTTCTTTTTGTGCGTATAGATTGGCGCATGATGCCGTGAGGGCAAGGGCAAGGGTGATGTTTAGTATTGGGTTCATGTGTTAGTTGTTAGTTGTTGGTTTTGAGTTGTAAGGGTTGCTGATGTACATGATGTCAGAAATAAAATATGAGTTGCAGGTTACTTGCGGCATCCTCATTTACGGACAGCCGTGTGTGTATCCTGCAACTCATGTTGATTAAGGTGAAAAGGGTTATTTGTGTTCTGGCAATCGTTTCGTGATAATACCAGTTTATTGTGTTAGTGGCTTACAGTGTTTGTAGGTATTTCTCTGCTTCCAGTGCTGCTTTACAGCCTGTTCCAGCGGCAACTATTGCCTGACGGTACGTTGGGTCGCAGACGTCTCCGGCTGCAAACACTCCTGCTATGTTCGTCTGTTGTGTATTGCCAACGGTTTTTATGTAGCCCATCTCGTCCAGTTCGAGTTGTCCTTTGAACTGTTCCGTTACTGGTTTGTGACCTATTGCGAGGAAGAAACCGTCTATTGCTACATCGTATCTCTCCTCGTCTGCCTCGCCTTTGCGTTTTACAAGGTGCATGCCTTCTACGCCATTCTCACCGTATAGGCCTATGGCATTGTGCTCAAAGAGTATCTCTATGTTTTCCTTTTCGCGCACACGGCGTTGCATTATGTCTGAGGCGCGGAGGTAATTTTTGCGTACTACGAGATAAACTTTCTTGCAAAGTGAGGACAGGTAGAGTGCATCTTCGCAGGCGGTGTCACCACCTCCCACCACTGCTGTTACCTTCTTGCGGTAGAAGAAACCGTCACAGGTGGCGCAGGCTGACACTCCCATGCCGTTGTATTTCTGCTCATCGTCCAGTCCAAGGTACTTGGCCTTCGCACCGGTGGCTATTATAACGGTGTCAGCCGTTAGCGTTGTGCCGTCATCAACGGTAAAGGTGAAGGGTCTGACAGATAGGTCTGCCTTCACAATCTCACCGTCGCGGATGTCTGCTCCGAAGCGTTCTGCCTGCTGACGCATATCCATCATCATCTGGTTAGCGTCCACTCCGTCGGGGTAACCGGGGAAGTTCTCTACCGTGGTGGTTTGTGTTAGTTGTCCGCCTGGCTGTGGACCGCAGTATTCTATGGGCGAGAGGTTGGCCCTGCCGGCGTATATTGCAGCGGTGTAACCTGCGGGACCGCTGCCAAGTATCAAGCATTTTGTATGGGACATAATGGTTGGTTCTTGTTGTAGTTTGTAGAAGTTTGGACGGTTATTTCAGTATCTCCTCTATCTTTGCGTCTATTTCTGACATTGGTGTAGCGGCATCATAGCGTGCTACCACTTTGCCTATCTTGTTGACAAGGAACTTGGTGAAGTCCTCTGTTATCTCTCCTGGGAATTTCTCTGTGAGGTATTTATATAGGTTGTCGGCCTCTGCACCGTTGACTTTCACCTTCTTGAAGCGTGGAAACTCGGTGTTGTAGGTCTCCTTGCAAAACTGGTGTATCATCTCGTCAGTGCCGGGGCATGACTTTGTGGGCTGATTGGAAGGGAAGTCAAGAATGGCGAAACCACGTGAATGATGCTTCTCATACATTGCTTCCAGGTCTTTATATTGTGGTGTATTAGGACTTTTTGTAGCGGTATTAACTATTAGCACAACCTCGTTGGCATAGCCTTTGAGGGGAACATTGTTACCTTTGCGGTCTTTTACCGTAATGTCGTAAATTGAGTTCATTTCCTTTTTTTATTGTGTATAACTATATTTTGTGTTGGTTCTTATTGCAAAAGTACGAAGAATAATCCATACTTCCAAAGGTTTTTTGATAAAAATGCACTAATTATCTCGCATGGTTATGCAGGGGAAAGGGGCTTTATTCCTTTTCCATTTCTATGTAATCGACAGTTTCTGCGTCAGAGAAATCAGGTTTGTCTGTAACGGAAAGGGTGGTTGATGCGGCCTTGCGGCATCTGTATGTCTTGATACTGTTGACACATTCCACGATGCCATATATTATCATGCACCACCCAATGAAGAATAGTGGGGCAGAGGCGATGGCCTCAGGATATGCCAATGCCACTATACCTGCTATGAAAAGCAGTGACGGCATGATCCAGAACAGTATGCTGATGCTGCCAAGACGGCTGGCCGTTGCCAGTGAGACAAACTGTTGTATGGCTCCAAGAATGAGGAAGGCAGAGAGTATATAGATAAGGAAATTGACGAAAGTGCCGGGCATAAGGGCTAATACCGCACCGAGAATCATGCTTCCCACTCCTGCTGATATGCTCCATTTCCAGCCTTTTGGCATCTTAATGGCATTGTTGGCAGTTGCTGATGATGGGTCGTTAGAGGCTGTTTCTGCCGCTGACTGTAACTGCTTTCTTACGTTCTGGCGGCTTATGTATGCAACGTTCACAGCTACTATGCCTGACAGTAGGAACAGTATGCCGATGGTGATGGTCATCCATTGCACCATCTCCTGGCGGTATTTTACGAGTAATGCGCCCACTGCTACTGCACAGAGGGCGCGGAAGATGCTTGACCTTATCGCTTTCATGTTTGCTGTTATGTTGGGGTTAGTTGTTTAACGTCTGCCAATGCGTGAGGGTGATGAGCCTTGTTGCTGACCTGTTGTGCCACGAAAGGTGTTGCCAGAGCCTCTTGATACGTTGCTGTTCCCTGGTGAGAATGAGCGTGAGGGGGTGTTTCTTGATGGGTTGATACTGCTGTTTCGTGTTCCGAAGGCATTGCGATTATTTGACGGCGTGACCCTTCTGTCGCCGTAATTGCTGCGTGAACCGTTGTCGCGTGTGTTTACAGTGGTGCGTGTACTGCTCTCCCTTGTATAGTTGCGGCGGTCGTTATGCTTCTGATTGTTGTAGTTTATACGGTTGCCGTTGCTATAGGTGGGAGTGCTGGGACGTCTTTCTCTGTGTGGTGTTACGTTGCTTCTGTGCCCGTTTCTGTGTAGGTTGTCACGTAGTCCGATGTGTGGTCTGTCTGTATTTCGGTAGTTATGGGCGTGATGTACGTACCAAGATGTTCCGCCGTTGTATCTCCAACTGTGTGCTCCGCGGTATGATACGTAGCAGACGGGACGGCTGAAGTAGTAGAAATCACGGTGTGGATAGTGGGCGTATATGGAGAAATGCCAGTTTCCTGCGCTCCAATATAGTGGGCGAAAGAAGTATGTTGCTGCACAGAAGGTGGTGTACTGCCAACTTAGTAGCACGCATTGCAGGTCGGCGTTACGTTGTCTCCAACATGCGGAATATACGTCATTCACCGTGTTTACGTCCATGAGATAGTCGAGATTTATCTCGTATGCTGCCTCATATTGCTGCTCGGTGAGGTTTAGTTCATACGCCATTTTGTCTGTAAGGAACAGTGCTTGTTCTCTTGCCTGCTGGTAAGGCATGGCGTTTATGGTGCTTGTGGTGGTGAGGAGTGTTACCAGTGACAGTAGTATCTTTTTCATATCATTGCGGTTTTATAGGTTTCTTGCTGCAAAGATACCTACTATTTTGCTATTGCCAAAGGGTTTTTCCCTAACTGAAGGGGGATTTTCCCTACCGCATTATCACACTGCCTCCTATCTTCTTGGCTATTGCGCTGCGTACTTTCTGCATCTCTTGTAGTTCTGTCATCAGTTCTATTTGTCTCTGGGGATTGCTTCTTTCCAGTGCAATGTCGGTGCGTAGTTGTGATAGTTTGGCTGTGATGTATTCGTAACGGAAGTCTAACAACAGGTGATTTACTTGTTCCCGCAGGCTTTCTTCCGTGTGTTTTATCTGCAAACTCTTTGATAACAGCACATTGTTAGCGGTCAGTTGTAGGGCAAGTGATGATACATCGTAGTCTGGGTGCATGGTGAAGTAGTGTTCGGCATTGAAGCCTTCTTCGTGTGAATGGCTCACAGCCTCTTCCAGAATCTTATTATATAGTGGCAGGCTGAACAGTAGATTGTCTGTTGCGAGGTCATAGTTTATGAACTCCGCCAGTGTTAGTGAGGTGGTGTTTCCGTCCTCTGTCTCCACTGAGTCATACAGTATCTCGTGCCCGTGGGTTATCACCATCTTTATTATAAGGTCTGAGACTGTCTCTTTTATCTTTGTTCTGCTGGTGTTTGTGGTGTTTGTCGGTGTTTCTGTGGGCAGTGTGTGTTTGTCAGACTGTTGTGGTTGCGTGAACGCTTCTGGTGGTAGGAAGGCGTCTGGTGGTGGTCCGTAACTGTCGTAGTTGTCGTTGGGTGTGGTGTTTTCTGTATGTTTTGTGCCTTGTGGTTGTTGTCCTGTGGAGTTGTAGTTTTGCTGTACTGCACTGCTGTTACGCCTCTTCCGTTCTTCTTCTTTGCGTTGTTCGTCTCGGTATTGGCGTATGTTTTCGTTCATTTTGGCTATCAGTACTTGCTCCTGGATACCCAATCGTGATGCGCAGTCTTGTATATAGGTTGCTCTTATGATAGGGTCTCCTATCACGCTGACGCTCTTTATTATGCTTGATATGGCTTCTGAGCGTTTTACGGGGTCTGTGACTCCTTCGAGGAGTACGCGTGTTTTGAACTCTATGAAGTCTGTCTTGTGTTCTGATATGTAGTTGCGGAACTCCTCTGCATTGTGTTTTTTTGCGAAGGAGTCGGGGTCATCACCGTCGGGAAGCAGCAATACTTTGACGTTCATGCCTTGTTTTAGTAGCATATCCGTGCCTCTCAGTGCGGCTTTTATGCCTGCTGTGTCACCGTCATAGAGTAGTACTATATTTGTTGTGAAGCGGTGAAGAATGTGTATCTGGTATTCTGATAGTGCTGTACCTGAGTTTGCTACCACGTTCTCTATGCCGCATTGGTGCATGGATATGACATCGGTGTATCCCTCAACCATATATACACAGTCTTCTTTTGTTATGGCTTTCTTGGCTTGGAAGATGCCGTACAGTTCGTGGTCTTTGTGGTATATGTCTGAGTCGGGTGAGTTAACGTACTTTTGGTTTACGCCTTTTGTGCGTGCATCGAGTACTCTTCCTCCGAAGGCTACTACTTTTCCGCTTACTCCTATCCATGGGAACATGGCGCGTCCGGCAAAGCGGTCTATCAGTTCTCCGTTGTCTTTGCGGTAGCACAGGCCTGTCTTTATGAGGTATTCTTCTTGGTATCCTTTTGCTATGGCGGTTTTTGACAGTGCTTTTCTGTCGTTGAGGCAGAAGCCGAGGCGGAACTTATTGATTATATCATCTCTGATACCGCGCTGTCGGAAGTACTGCATACCGATGGCGCGTCCGTCAATATCGTTTTCGAGTATGTCTTTGAAGTAGTCTGCCGCCCATTCGTTTACTATGAACATTGCCTCTCTTTCTGACTGTTCTTTCCGTTGTTCGTCTGTCAGTTGGCGTTCTTCTATTGTGATATGATAGCGGTTTGCGAGCCATTTCAGTGCGTCGGGATAGGTCAACTGCTCATGTTTCATTATGAAACTTACGCTGTCTCCTCCTTCTCCGCACACAAAGCAGTGGCATATTCTGCGTGCGGGGTTTACGTAGAATGATGGTGAATGGTCGTTATGGAACGGGCATAGACCGCGGTAGTTCACGCCGACTTTCTTCAGTGACACGAACTCTGACACCACATCTACTATGTCAGCGGTGTCTTTTATGCGTTCTATGGTTGCTCTGTCTATCAAGGGTGGTCAGTGTGTCGTGTGGTCTTTTGCCTGCAACATTTTGTTTGTTACTGTTGTATTACTTGAATATTGAGAAGTTGACGCTGCCGTATGCGCGGTGTTCTACGAAGCGACAGTGTTGTGAGAAGTCATCTTTTTTGCTGTGTTCAAGTACAAGTACTCCGTCTTCTTTTAGCAGGGGCAGTGCTTTGTCGGGTATTTCTGTCAGTGTGGGCAATGCGTATGGTGGGTCGGCAAAGATGATGTCGAACGTCTTTTTACAGGTGTTCATAAAGCGGAAGGCGTCAGTGCGCACCAGGGTGTGGTCTGTTGTGCCCAGTTTTTCCATGCACTGCCTTATGAAGTTGGCATGGTCTCTGTCTTGTTCTACGCTTACCACGTCGCTGCACCCGCGTGAGAGTAGTTCAAGTGAGATGCTGCCGGTGCCGGCGAAGAGGTCGAGTGCCGTTGCGTCTTCAAAGTCAATGTACCCTAACATCACGTTAAAGATGTTCTCTTTGGCGAAGTCTGTGGTTGGTCGTGCCTTGAAAGTACGTGGTATGTCGAAGTGCCTGCCTTTGTATTTGCCTGTTATTATGCGCATGATGGTTGTTTGTTGGGGTTGTTGTTTGCTGGTTTAGCGTTTTTGTTGTCTGGTTGTTTCTTTTTGCAGGGTTGCCTGACGGTTCTGCCATTATGCTTTCATGTCATTACTTTCTGAGCATCATGTCAAAGGGTATGTCCTTTATTTGTGCCAGTGGTGAGCGGTTAAGGTCTGCCACGGGGTTTATGGTGTGTACTCTTGTGAGGTATGTTGACAGTCTGTTCATCAGCCATTCGCAGTGTGGCATATCGCCTATCACGAAGAGGGTGTCCTCTTTCTGGTTCATGCCCAGTTGTTTCCATACGTATAACAGGTAGTATAATGCGTCGTGGGCGTGCTGTGCGTCGAAGGTATTGGCGAAGTGGAGGCGACGTTGTTCGAAACTGCATATATCTACGCTTTTATCATGGAAGTATGCAAACAGTTTGCGTCTCTCGCCGTTTTGGTAGTATCGTTTGTACAGATGTCGCCATACTGGCAGCATTACGTTTGTCACTTCAACGTTTTCACAGTTGTCGTTTACCACCATCTTAAGGTCTTTGTTCACTGCATATACTGCCACTGCTTCCAGTTCTTGCAGTTCTTTGGTCAGTTTTTCTTCGCCCTTATGTCCTGTCAGCACACTGGCATACATTGCCTCGGCGTTAAAGGTTTCCGTCTCTACATAGTCTTCTCGTGGTACGAGTACTACGGGGCTGCACACCATGAGCACCGCCTTGGTGAAGAGGCCATGCAGGTATATCTGTTCCTTGAACGCCTCGCGAAGGTTGGCAGACAGTGACATTCCGCTCTTCACAGTGTAGGGATGGAAGGCGGCTGTGCCGTCTTGCTCTGTGATGAGGAATGATAGAGTGCCGTTTCCTGCACGTATGGTGAGTTCTCTGGGGGGGATGTTGGTTGTAGGCTTCATTGTCTTTACGGTGTGCGGGCTATGTTGTGTGTCATGAATCACAAGTCTGCGATTTGTTGGTAAAACGCTTTCCCTGCGGCGTATAACTTGTGATTTTGTTTCGTGGTCTCGTGGAAAAATACTAATTTTGCAACTGCAAAGTTACAATAAAAAACTTGTTGGAGCAAATACTTACACCAAAAAAATGACCACAACCGAATTTAAGCACGCCGTATTGGAGCGTTTTGGCTTGCCGCCCACTGCCGACCAGTGTAATGCTCTTGATGTTTTTACCTCTTTTCTTGCTGCCCGTCAGGGTATGCCGGTAATGATATTCCGTGGCTCGGCAGGCACGGGCAAGACCTCGCTTGTGGCGGCTATGGTCAATACTTTGTGTGCCTTGAGGCAACGTGTGGTGCTCATGGCTCCTACGGGGCGTGCTGCCAAGGTGCTGTCGTTAAACTGTTCTCTGCCTGCTACGACCATACACCGCAGGATATATCGTCAGAAAAGGGTGGGGGGAGACTTCTGCCTTGATGTCAATATGTACTCTGACACACTCTTCGTGGTGGACGAGGCCTCCATGATAAGCACCATGCCGCAGTTGCCCTCAGAGGGGATTCCGGCGTTTATAGGTAATGGAGGGGGTGTGATTGATGATCTCGTGACCTACGTTTATTCTGGGCGCAACTGCCGCATGATGCTTATTGGTGACACGGCGCAGTTGCCACCGGTTGGTGAGGACGAGGCTCCGGCACTGCAATCGGGGGTGATGGGCTGTTACGGGCTTGACACGTTTGAGTGTGACCTGCATGAGGTGGTGAGACAAAAGCAGGAGAGTGGTATCTTGTGGAACGCCACCATGATACGCCGTCTCATTACACACGATGAGGCAACGGCGCTACCAAGGATTCTTCTCAAAGGCTTTGCTGATATCAGAGTGGTGCAGGGGAGTGAACTTATTGACGCACTGTCAAGCAGTTACGGTAGCGTAGGCATTGACGATACTGTGGTTATAACACGCAGCAACAAACGTGCTACCATATATAACAGGGGCATACGGGCGCAGGTGGTGGACCAGGACGGAGAACTATGTTCTGGCGATCGCCTCATGGTTGTGAAGAATCACTATTTTGACGAATCCCCCTCTGTTCCCTCGCCCGTTGTGGCTTCTGCCAATGGCGATGGCTCTGTGCAGGGCGTTCAGGGGCAGGACGCTACGGGGACGGGGCTGTTGCTCTCCTTCATTGCCAACGGAGACATTGCCCTTGTGCAACGGGTGCGCAATGTGCGCGAACTTTATGGCTTCCGCTTTGCTGACCTTACGCTCAGTTTTCCTGACTATAACGATATGGAAATGCAACTTACCGCCATTCTCGACGCACTGCATACCGATGCCCCGGCACTGTCAGCGGCGCAGCAAAAGCAACTGTATGACGGTGTGATGGAGGACTATATGGACATTCCACGGAAGGCAGACAGGTTGAAGGCAGTGCGTGAAGACATATATTATAACGCCCTGCAAGTGAAGTTCGCATACGCCATAACCTGTCACAAGGCGCAGGGCGGACAGTGGAGACATGTGTATGTGGACCAGGGATATATGACTGATGATATGCTTACGCCTGATTACATACACTGGCTTTATACCGCTTTTCCACGTGCCACGGAGACACTGTACCTTGTGAACTGGCCAAAGGAACAGATTGCACAGTTGTGACTGACGGTCAGAATGACGAGGAAGAAGGCTGCTTTCGGGTCTCTGTTGTAACAGATTGGTAATCAGAGGATTCTGCTGTCAGATAGACAGTGCGCGGTAATCAGGTGCTGATTACATAATAAACAGGTGCTGATTACACGGTTACTTGCACTCTTTCACCGTGTAATCAGCACCTGTTAATGTCAGTAGATGTAGTCTCACGAATGGGAGAGACTATTGTGTTACCCTGTAACGGGTCATCATCTCCTTTATTGCTTTGGTGCGTTCAGGACTTAAAGGGGGCACGCCTTCAAGAGGATAGGGTATGCCCAGTTCCTTATATTTGTATGCACCGAGGGTGTGGTATGGCAGTATCTCAATCTTTTCCACCACGTCATACCCCGCAATGTGCTCACCAAGACGTTGCAGCCACTCATCGTTGTCAGTGATGCCTGGCACCACCACGTGGCGTATCCATGTGGGTATGCCACGCTCTTGCAGAATGTCGAGAAAACGAAGGTTGTTATCTTGTGGCACTCCCGTGAGTTTCGGGTACAGTTCGGGATTCATGGTCTTTATGTCTAGAAGCACAAGGTCGGTGTGTTCCAGAGCCTCCAATGCCGTTGCTGTGCAGAAATATCCACTGGTATCAAGTGCGGTGTGCAGCCCCTCTGCATGGCACAAACGGAAGTATTCCCTTACAAACGCAGCCTGAGCAAGGGGTTCGCCGCCAGAGAGCGTTACACCACCCTTCTTTATATAGTTATAGTAACGCATGGCCTCGTCACGTAATTGTTCAGGTGTCAACTCATACTGACAATGCCCCTGAGGGTCCCACGTGTCTGGATTATGACAGAACAGACATCGTAATGGGCAGCCCTGCATGAAGGCGACGAAACGTATTCCCGGACCGTCAACAGTGCCGAAGGATTCTATGGAGTGTATCTTACCGGTCATTTTCAATTCTTATTAAAAGTAGTACTACGCTCGCTTTAACCCGAATCGGTCATTAGATTTCTGTTCATTTACGCTTATATGTGTGCCAGATTGTGTCACTCTTCATCGAAGGCATAGCGGGCTATGACGAGATGAAGCGGGGCACAAGATGGTGACAGAGAAGCGAAAAGGAGCAGAAAAGCCACTTATAAGGCGGTAATATGCCTATCGGCGGTCTAATGACCGATTTGGGTTAAAGGTTGCAGGGTGTTGGCTGTAAAACAATTCGTAAAAAAATGCGCCTCGTTTGGTTACCCGTTATCGGCTTTTGCCATCTTCATTAAATGCGAAGGTGTGAAAACCTATAACCTATAACCAAGCGAAGCGCAACCATAACAATATCTTTACATGCAACTGTTGATTGTGCGTGATAGCACGTCAAGTTGCTGTTCGCGTGTCAATTTCACGAAATTCACGGCGTAGCCGCTGACACGTATGGTCAGTTGAGGGTATTTCTCAGGATGCTCCATAGCGTCCATCAGCAACTGACGGTCAAATACATTCACGTTGAGATGCTGTCCACCGTCAGGTGTGAAGTAACCGTCCATCAGGTCAACAAGGTTTGTTGCCTGTGCCTCACGGTCTTTGCCAAGGGCAGAAGGAGTGATGGCGAAGGTGTATGAGATACCGTCTTTCGCATGATGGAACGGCAGTTTTGCCACTGATGCCAATGCTGCAATAGCACCCTTTATGTCTCTTG
Source organism: Prevotella sp. (assembly GCA_022774105.1). Lineage (GTDB taxonomy): Bacteria > Bacteroidota > Bacteroidia > Bacteroidales > Bacteroidaceae > Prevotella. The sequence goes on along the minus strand of JALFNY010000052.1, from coordinate 1,937 downwards.
CGTTCATTGGGTTGGCTCCTGGAGCGAAGGGGACACCCTTCTTTCTGCCGTCAGGTGTAGCACCTGTATTGCGGCCATATACCACATTGGAGGTTATTGTCAACAGACTCTGTGTAGGAATAGCGTCACGGTAGGTGCGGTGTTGGCGCAGATACTCCATGAATTTCTCGGTCAACATGATGGCAATCTGGTCGGTTTCATCACAGTTGTTGCCAAAGGGCACGTATTCACCTTCCTCTATTTGGTAGTCAACAGCAAGCCCGGTCTCGTCACGTATGATGCGAATCTTGCAGTGTTTCATTGCTGCTATAGAATCGGTAACGATGGAAAGTCCGGCTATTCCAGTAGCACGAGTACGCTGAACATCACCATCATGAAGTGCCATCTCAAAGGCTTCGTAGTCGTACTTGTCGTGCATATAGTGGATAATCTTCAATGCGTTGACGTAAGTCTTGGCCAACCAGCGCATCATTGCTTCAAAACGTGGCCAGAATTCATCATAAGTCAGGTAGTCACCCTCTATTGGAGCAAAGCAGGGAGCAACTTGTTTACCGCTCATTTCGTCACGTCCACCGTTGATAGCGTATAGCATACACTTGGCAAGGTTAGCACGTGCACCGAAGAACTGCATCTGCTTACCTATCTTCATTGGGCTTACACAGCAGGCTATGCCGTAGTCATCACCCAACTCCGGACGCATCAGGTCATCGTTTTCATACTGTATTGCGCTGGTGTCCATTGATACCTTAGCACAGTATTTCTTCCATGTCTCTGGCAGACGGTGGCTCCATAGCACTGTGAGGTTGGGCTCTGGGGATGGTCCCATGTTGTAAAGTGTGTGCAGAAAGCGATAGTCTGTCTTGGTTACCATGGAGCGTCCGTCTATTCCCATGCCTCCTATTGAGGTGGTAGCCCATATCGGGTCACCGCTGAATAGGTCGTTATACTCTGGTGTACGGAGGAAGCGGACAATGCGAAGTTTCATTACCATCTGGTCAATCAATTCCTGAGCCTCTTCCTCTGTGATGGTACCGTTCTTCAAATCACGTTGTATATAGATGTCAAGGAAGGCCGAAACGCGTCCGAGGGACATGGCTGCTCCGTCTTGATCTTTTACTGCTCCGAGGTAACCGAAGTATGTCCACTGTACTGCTTCACGTGCATTGGTGGCTGGTCTGGTGACATCGAAGCCGTAAGCAGCACACATTCGCTCGAAGTCTTTAAGCGCATTAATCTGGTCTGTTATCTCTTCGCGGCAGCGAACTATCTCTTCTGTGAATTCCTGTATGTCTATTCGTTTGTGGAATCGTTTCTTTTCCTCAATCAGATTCTTTGTTCCGTAAAGGGCAATACGACGATAGTCGCCTATGATGCGGCCTCGACCGTAGGCGTCTGGCAAGCCAGTTATGATGTGAGCGTGGCGTGCTGCTTTTATATCATCATTGTAAGCGGAGAATACTCCCTCGTTGTGTGTCTTGCGATATTTAGTGTATATCTCCTTTGTTTTGGGGTCAAGGTCATATCCGTAGGCCATGAGTGCGGCCTGAACCATGCGTATTCCGCCCTTGGGGAATATTCCTCTCTTCAGTGGTGCGTCTGTTTGCAGACCTACAATAACCTCGCTTTCTTTGTCAATGTAGCCTGCACCGTATGTGTCAAGGCTCTGTGGAAGTTTTGTTTCCACGTCATATACACCTTTCTCACGTTCTACTTCAAACATCTTTGTGAGTATATCCCACAGTTTGTTGGTCTTTGCCGTTGGACCAGCGAGGAAACTTTCGTCTCCGTTGTAGGGCTCATAGTTGTGCTGAATGAAGTCGCGGACATCTATTTCTCGTTTCCATGATGTTCCTTTGAAGTCTGTTTGCAGGTTCTGAAATTCCATAAATGTTGTGTTATCTTTGCATTGTTAAGAAATGAGAGTGCAAAGATACTAC
>JALFNY010000054.1 GCA_022774105.1 Prevotella sp. | reverse complement strand
GACTGGCCGTTGAAACGTGCGAAGCCGATGATTATGTTGCGTGCAAACTTGGGTTGTACCTCAAAGAACTCGCCATTGTCCGTTATGGCTGTGATGACATTGTACATGTCGTATGCCTTGTTGGGGTCTTCTGGTATGATTTCATTTAGTGAATCATCAAGGCGGTCTATCGGGTCAGTACACTCTACGCGTGGTGTCTCCTCCATATTGTTTGAAGGTATGTAGGAGATGAGTTTCTTTATCATCTCTATACCCTCCTCCTCTGTCTTGGCCGTGAAACTTGTCACGCCAGACTTTGAGGCATGAACGCTTGCTCCACCGAGGTGCTCTGCATCTACATCCTCGCCTGTTACGGTCTTGACAACGGCAGGACCGGTGAGGAACATATATGAGGTGGCCTCCTTCATGAGTGTGAAGTCGGTGAGGGCAGGGGAGTAAACGGCACCTCCTGCGCACGGACCGTATATCATGGAGATTTGTGGTATCACACCAGAAGCGAGGATGTTACGCTCGAATATCTCGCCATATCCTGCGAGGGCGTCAATACCTTCCTGTATGCGTGCGCCACCTGAGTCATTGATTCCGATTACCGGTGCTCCCATGGTCATTGCCATATCCATCACCTTACATATCTTTTCAGACATGGTTTTGGAGAGGGAACCACCGTTAACAGTGAAATCTTGTGCAAAAACATATACGAGACGGCCGTCAATAGTACCAGAACCGACAACGACACCATCACCAAGATATTGCTTCTTCTCCATGCCGAAGTTCTGGCAACGATGCAGTTTGAACATATCGTACTCCTCAAAGGAGCCTTTGTCCAGAAGCATCTCTATACGTTCGCGGGCTGTGTATTTCCCACGCTGGTGCTGTTTCTCAATGGCTTTCTCGCCACCACCAAGGCGTGCCTTGACGCGGTTCTCTATGAGTTTCTTGATTTTTTCTGATTGAATGGACATGATTCTTATGATTGTTGAGTTAAAAGTAAAAAGATAAGGTGTTGTCCCTAACTTTTATATTGGGTTCATTATGCCTTCTGCGGCTCACATAGTTCTGTGAGAATACCTGCCGTTGACTTCGGGTGAAGGAATCCTATGGACATCTTCTCTGCACCGGGACGTGGTGTCTTGTCTATGAGACGCACGCCCTTTCCTTCTACTTCTACAAGGGCTTCTGCCACTCCGTCTTCTACGGCATACGCTACATGGTGTACGCCTTTACCTCCTTTTTCAAGCCATTTGGCAATGGCGCTGTCAGGTGAAGTGGGCTCGAGAAGCTCCAATTTTACTTCACCCACTTTCAGGAAGGCTGTCTTTACTTTCTGGTCTGCCACCTCTTCGATGGCGTAACACTTGAGACCGAGGACGTTCTCATAGTAAGGTAATACCTCGTCAATGCTCTGAACACCGATGCCGAGGTGGTCAATACGTGAAATCTTCATGTTCTTTTATTTTTCGATTTGTATATTTTTATGATAGGAATCCTAATAAAGTGCCTGCTGCTACGGCAGAACCTATGACACCAGCAACATTCGGGCCCATGGCGTGCATGAGCAGGAAATTGTGGCGGTCGTATTCCAAACCGATGTTGTTTGATATGCGTGCCGCCATAGGTACTGCGCTAACGCCGGCGTTTCCGATAAGAGGATTGATTTTATTGTTCCTCGGTAGGAACAGATTCATCAGTTTAACAAATAGCACACCGCTGGCGGTTGCTATGATGAATGCAAACGCTCCGAGGGCGAATATCTTTATTGTATTGAGCGTAAGGAACTCGCTTGCCTGCGTGGAGCAACCTACTGTCAGTCCGAGCAGCACTACAACGATGTCGTTTAGTGACGTGGTTGCAGTCTTGGCAAGGCGTGATGTCTTGCCACTTTCTTTCAACAAGTTTCCGAAGAACAGCATGCCAAGCAGCGGAAGGCCTGAGGGTACGAGGAAAGTGGTAAGCAGTAGTCCGATGATAGGGAACAATATGCGTTCTGTCTGGCTTACCTGACGTCCTGGTTTCATCTTTATCAGACGCTCCTTGTTTGTTGTCAGCAGGCGCATGACGAATGGTTGGATAACAGGTACGAGTGCCATGTAAGAGTAGGCACATACTGCTATCGCTCCCATTAGGTTGGGACTGAGCTTGCTTGACAAGAATATTGCTGTCGGACCGTCTGCTCCTCCTATTATGGCAATGCCTGCTGCCTGGTTAGGTTCAAACCCTAACAGCAGTGCTATCATGTAAGCTCCGAAGATACCGAACTGTGCTGCTGCGCCAATCAATATCAACTTGGGGTTTGCTATGAGGGCAGAGAAGTCGGTCATGGCACCTATGCCGAGAAAGACGAGTGGGGGATACCAGCCCTGTCTGACGCCTTGGTAGAAGATATTGAGTACGGAATTGTCCTCATACAGTCCTATCTCTAATCCTGCATCGGCCCTGAACGGAATGTTACCAAGTATGATTCCCAGACCTATTGGTACAAGTAGCAATGGCTCAAAGTCTTTTTTGATTGCCAGCCAGATGAAGAATGCTCCGGTAACAATCATGATAAGGTTGCCCACCGTGGCGTTAGCGAATCCGGTGTAACTTATAAAGTCATTGAAGTTGGTTATTATGAATTCACCGATTGACATGGTTGTATGTTTTGATTACGTTTATGCTATCGTGACAAGTACTGCTCCTTCCATCACAGAGTCTCCTACATTCACCATTACTGAGGTGATTGTTCCAGCGTTTTCTGCTTCGATGCTGTTCTGCATTTTCATTGCTTCCAGTACTACAACGGTGTCGCCTACGGCTACGGTGTCACCTACCTTCACCTTGATTGAGGTTATAGTGCCTGGCAGAGGTGATGTTACCTTTGTTCCTTCGCCTGCTTTTACTACTGGTGCGGCCTCTGTTTTTTCTACTGTTCCCTGTACTATTGCTGGTTGTGGCTTTACTGATGGTGCTTTTGGGGCGATGGTACTGCCCATTGATATGGGTTGTTTCATTTCCACGTCAAATTCTATTCCGTTGACGGTTACCTTTGCAAGGGTTCCTTTTATCTCAATGATGTCAACTTCGTAGTCATTTCCTTGTACTGTATATTCAAACTTTGCCATGGTTGTCTGTTTGTTTTTTAGGTTTTATGTTTTGCCTTTTGTCTTGTGGATTACCTTCTGGTAATGTGCTGATAGGTTATATTACGCTGTTGTTCTGGGTGTTTATGAAGGTGTGTTCTGCCCAGGTTGACTGGTGCGGTTTTATTGTAAGTATGCCTGATTCTACGTCATGCACGTCATCAGTGTATTGTTGTAGGGCAAGTGCTATTACCGCAATGTATATTTCTTTGTCTCTACCCTTTGTCTCTATGCCGTCTTTCAGTATGTTGGTTGTCTTGCGGCGCACCTCGTTTATCTTCTTGCTTGTCTTGACAATGGGTTTTATTGGTTGTACTGCTGCTACTTTTTTCAGTTTCTGTTGACGGTCAGCCACGTAGCCGAATATGGCGAAGAAGATGTAAAGCAGTGCGAGGCACATGAAGACTATTCCCATACATAGTACTGTTATGCCGTAGCCGTGTGGGTCATCGCGTTTCAACTTCTCTATTTTTGACATCGATGCCTGTATGAAGTTGTCTATTCCTGGTGTTACGGCGTCTTCTGCTTTTATTGTCCATCGGCTTGCTCCGTCGTTGTATCTGGCGTATGAGGTGTTGGCTTTTAGTGCTGGTACGGTTACGCTGTCAATGAGATCTACTGCGTTTCCGTCATATAATGCTATCCATATCTGCTTTGCGCTGTCGGCTTTTGTTGTCAGGTGCAGTGTGCCGTTTGCCGGATTGCTGTTGAGGTAGAATACTATGTGCTGGCGTGCTGATAGTTGTGTGCGCACGTCTCCGTTGGGTATGATACTCATTTTCTTCATTCTCTCCGGTACAGTCATTTTCTTGTCCAGTACGGAGGGGTCGGTGGTGATGTACATACCACGGATGTTGTAGGTTGAGTATGCTGTGTTGACTATCTCTACCCATGCTTTGTTGTTACCGAACTCATCTTTGATGTTGTTGGTATTGTTTGTCATTACCTCATTGATTTTTATGTTGCTTGCGCCTTGTGCTAATGCGCTTGCTGCTATGCCAATGAGGATTGTAATAAGGATTCCAACACGTTTCATAGGTTGTATTGTAATAATGTATTGTAATATTAGGCTTTGTCGTGTCTGTTGGTATGTCTTTTCTCCTGCTTTGTTTTTTCTGTTATCAGCAGAATATGAGTACCATTATCTGTGCGGTGAATATTCTCAGGAACATACTTAGTGGATATACGGTGGAGTATCCTATTGAGGGTGCGTCCTTTGAGCATGTTGCGTTGGCGTATGCCAGTGCTGGTGGGTCGGTATATGAGCCGGCTATCATACCCATTATGGTGAAATAATTGAACTTGTATCGCCACCGTGCTATGGAGCCTACGATGAGTATTGGGACGATGGTGATTATTACGCCTGTCAGTACATATAGCAGTCCGTCGCCTGCCACTACCGTATCTACGAAGTTTGCTCCTGCTTTTATGCCCACACTTGATAGGAACAGAACGAGGCCTATTTCGCGTAGCATGAGGTTGGCTGATGTTGTCGTGTATGTCACAAGGTGCATCTTGTAGCCGTATCGGCCTATTAGAATGGCTATTATCAGTGGTCCTCCTGCTATACCGAGTTTCATTGCCACTGGTATTCCGGGTATAGCGATGGGTA
>JALFNY010000042.1 GCA_022774105.1 Prevotella sp. | reverse complement strand
ATCTACCACACACCTCAACACATCTGCAAAAGAAGTACGCACATCAATGTCAACAATGTCCTGCCTGCAAGTCATTATCTCCCTCACCATCTCATCACCAAAACGTATAATGCCTTGCAGCATCTCCTTCTCTTCCTTTATCTCCTCCTTGTCCGTAATCTCAAGAGCATGCTCTAATTCACTCGCACTAATAACATGATTCCTACGCTGTGCAAATTTTTCTGCAATAAAGCCAGAGCCAAGCAGCAAAGTACCGACAGGCCAAAACACCTGTCGTGCAAACAGAATACCGTTCACTACCCTACGGCAAAACACAAGGGGAGAAATGCGAGAATACACCTTCGGGATAATCTCACCAAACAACAGCAACAGAAACGTGAGCAGAACCGTTATACACAAGAACTGTAACCAGTATGCCTCACCAAAATTTATCACACCCGCAACAGCATAATTAAGAAGCATAATGATGGTCACATTGACAAAATTATTCGTAATAAGAATTGTTGCCAGCGTCCGCTCAGAATCCTTACGTAACATGAGAATCTTCCTGTCCCTATCGTTTCCTTCATCAAGATCCGCCAAGTCATTAGGAGACAAACTGAAGAACGCTATCTCTGAACCACTGGCAAACCCAGAGACAAGCAGCAACACAGCGGAAAGCACAAAACAGACAATAACAGAAAACGAAGGTGCCATAAGATGCACCTGAGCAAATATGTCACTATAACACAATGAAAACATCTATCAGAAAAGGTTTGGAAAGTGGTTTTATAGTTTTGTGGGGGTGATACGAGTTGTAAGTGATGAGTGTGCACAGTTATCAGCAAAGATTCTTCGCTCGGCTATTGCCGCCTTGCTCAGCCAAGTGCCTGACACGCAGTGACGCCTGCCTAAGCAAGAACTCATCACTCATAACTAAACAACTATTCTCCCCGAGGGCCCGAAAGCATCTCCATGGTGTCAACAACAATCTCTGCCACAGTGTGCTCTACACCCCGTTTGTCGTCATAACGTCTGTATTGCAACCTGCCATCAACATACAGTTTATCACCCTTATGCACATACTGCTCTACAACCTTTGCCAACCGACGGTAGAACACAAGATTATGCCAATCCGTCCTGTCAGGCACACGAGTGCCGTTAGGCAAAAGGTATCCTCGCTCGTTAGTGGCAAGTCGCACCGTTGCCACTGCCTGATCAGCCTCATAGTACCTCACCTCTGGCTCAGCACCTACATTTCCTATAAGCATCACCTTGTTCATAACACTCTGGAGATCTATATATAATCATCGAATTTCCTTACACTTACCAAGATACCTGTAAGAGAAGTTCTTCCCCTTACAAGAAGGAAACTGTGAACGTCCGTCAACCCTCTGAGACAGATAGTCCGTAATACGCCTATAACACTCCATTGGAGAGTCTGCCTTACATCGGGCAGCGAACACCGTATCACGGTACTCACACTTACCCGCATGATTAACAACAACCCGCTTAAACTCTATACGACCCTCATACCAACCAGGTTTGGTAGCAGTTAGAAACATTTGTTCCTTTGCCTTTGTCTCCGCAGCACTGACACTACGCAACGCCTTCTTGTCCTTAAAGTCCTGCATCGAAGCAGCCTCCGTCTTTATCATTATAAAATACACACGCGGGCGTACCTTATACCTCTTAGGAAACAAGACGTCACTCGCAGCATACTCCATCAAGTCCTTCACCATTACTGGTGTCACCGTAATGTCAGGAATAGACTCAAGAAAATATACCGCCTCATCAATACTCCTTACAAAAGCCTCATTATCAAAATATCTGATGTAATAATTCATAGAAAACTGTGTTTTTAGTGTTTTTGGAGTTAGTTATGAGTTATTAGTGAAGACTCATCGTTCGGATGCCGCTTTGCCCCAGCAAAGTGCTCAGCACACAGTGACACATGCATGGGGGCAAGAACTATAAAACAGTCCGAACATTGAGGTGTATTGAGCGAAGTGATCAACAACCTCAATAACCTAACAACTGGAAACAAAAAAAAGGGCTGTTTGCACATACCCTCTCTCTCACACATATGACCTCCCTTACATATTTCAACAGGGAAAACCAACCATCATTATTCTTCTTGGCTTACACGACTGTCAAAACACATTCAAGCAACCAAGAAATGGAGCGGAAAACGGGACTCGGACCCGCGACCCCAACCTTGGCAAGGTTGTGCTCTACCAACTGAGCTATTTCCGCAGAAACAAAGTGAAGAGGAGGAGACTCGAACTCCCACGTCACAATTGACACTACCCCCTCAAAGTAGCGCGTCTACCAATTCCGC
>JALFNY010000008.1 GCA_022774105.1 Prevotella sp. | reverse complement strand
GATTTAACTATACAAAGGTACGACTTTTTAGTTAAACAAACAAACGAAGAAATAAAGTTGTAAAAACTTAAATATCAACGAGTTGTAAATTATTTAGTAAACATTAATTACCGATTGGATATATATGTTGTTTGATTTGTTGTTTAGGTATATTGCAGTCCTTGCATTATAGAGCATCTGTTATGATGATACCGCCTAAGGATTGAAGTATTACCTTGGCCATACCTTTCTTGTCAACCTTGATGGTCTTCTTTACGGGGGTAAGTGGCTCGGTGCTGCCCTTCTTTGGTGCGGCATCGGTATAGTATGTGATTTCTTTACCAGCGAACATCGGTAGGTTGAGGGTCAGTGCCTTTGGCGTATCTTCGCCATTAAGACCTGCCACGTACCAGTTGTTGCCGTGTCGACGTGCAAGGACGGCGTGTTTCGTTGGGTAACCATCTATGTATAGCGTCTCGTCCCATGTTGTAGGCACAGACCTTAGGAAGTCAATCTCGAACTGCGCCAGTTCCGTCAGGTTGCTTTTCTGCATACAGATACATTGTATGCTTGTCTGATTTATTATTGCCGCAGCCATCTCGAAGGTGTCACTGGTGTAACGTTTGTGGCGGCTCTTGTTGTCTTTGCTCATAAAACGATTCATGATGGTGCCACCCCAGTCCATGCTTGCCACAGTGTTACGGCAGAAAGGGTGCATGGTTAGTTCAAACCCTTCTTGCTTGGCGTGGTGCTCATTGAAATATACGTTCTCAGAAGCGAGGACGGCTTCGGAGGCAACAAAGTTGGGGTACATCTTCTCCCAACCACGGGGTAGGGTGCAACCGTGAAATATTACCTGAAGACCGTGACGGTTAGCATCGCTAAGGAGGTCTTCATAGAGTTGCATTGTCTCTTGCTTGTCGCCACCAAAGAAATCTACCTTAATACCCTTGATGCCTATGCGCTCCAACCATGCCATCTCTTTCTCACGCGCAATGGAGGTGTTCATGCAGTTGCGAGGGGTTTGTGGGGCATCGTTGGCATATCCATTACTGTTATACCACAGCATGAGGCTGACACCCTTGGACTGGGCGTATCTGCTGAGTTTCTCAATGTTTTCCCTGCCTATGGTCTCGTCCCAGAAATTATCTACAAGACAGTATTCAAAGCCCATGGCTGATGCTACATCGATAAACTCCACCTGGTCATGGTAGTTAATGGAATTATCTTGCCATATCAGCCAACTCCATGTGTAGCGACCGGGACGGTAGGAGTCACGTGCAGGGTACATCTCATCTACAACGTCATAACTGATGGTGGTTTCAACTATCGGCTTGAGGGTGCTGCCGACAGTTATCGTGCGCCAAGGAGTAGTGCCAGGAAGACTGATGGCGGGAGTGGTAGAACCCAATCCATGAAGTTCTGTAGCGTCAGGAAAAGAAAGTGTATATCCCTTGGTAACATCATAATCACTGAGATGACCACCACAATAATTGCTGCCAACACCAGTCTCACTGACCAATACCCAGCCATCATTCCCTACATGGAAGAGACAAGGGAAGGTGTAACCTTTACCATACTTTGACTTCTCGGTCATGGGAGCATCGGCTTTGTATTCTTCCTCATAACTCGGCTTGGTGCTCATCCACCCTTTATGGTTACCGTCTATCTGGGGACAGATGAAGGTGGTTGTGGCAGAAGGGAAGTTAAAACTGCTCGACTCTTCAAGTATAGTAGTGCGGCGTGGCTCGTCACGGCTGGTTGTCTTGGCACCTTTAAGGTGATAACGATAAGCGATATTGTTGTTGCTGACCTGCATTTCTACCATCATAGGACGGTCAACACCTTCTGCCGTTACCTCAACCTCTACCACATTGGCTTCATAACACTTGCTGGAGACTTTGGTACCTTTCATAGAATAAATAGAGGAGAAACTACGTTCCTTACTTCCTGTTATCTTAATGTCTCTGGTATAGTCGCCCATATCTGTGCGGAGACCAAGGAGGGAAGGACGTAACATCTCCTTACCATCATAGGTTACAGAGTATGTTAGCAGACTGTTGGTGTCATCAATGGTAACAACCAATTTTCCATCAGGAGAACTCAAGGATTGAGGAGCAGCAAATGACATGATACTACTCCACATAAATAATAAGAGATTAAAGATTCGCTTCATAGATTGCTTTTTATTAGTGATATATCCGGCAAAGATACAATTTTTTCCAGAAAACAAAGAAAGATTCCTTAATAATCTTGATATTTATCAAAGATATTGCAAAAATAATACAATTCTGTGATTTTTATTGTCAAAAATTTTGGTACTAACAAAAAAAGTCGTAACTTTGCATTCGCTTTCGCTCAATAAATTCTTTCAAAAAGAGAATTGAAGGTGTAAGCGCAAAACGACAAGCGTTCTTTGATTAGATTTACATAAACAGAAAGACAAGTAGTACAAGAAGCGGATGTTTCTAAACCTTATATTATAATAGAAAGGTATAGAATCATCTGGGTGTAAGAGATACGAACCATCAATTCTTGAAAAGGAACTTGATAGAGAAGGTCATCTTGGGCAAAAAGACAGACAAACAGCAGTTGAAGATGCATGGTGCTTTTATTTATAAAATATAGGCATTGCATGAATTTTTGACGCAAGAGATAAAAGATATACAATGGAGAGTTTGATCCTGGCTCAGGATGAACGCTAGCTACAGGCTTAACACATGCAAGTCGAGGGGCAGCATGATATACGCTTGCGTATATTGATGGCGACCGGCGCACGGGTGAGTAACGCGTATCCAACCTG
>JALFNY010000001.1 GCA_022774105.1 Prevotella sp. | reverse complement strand
CACTGATAGGCAGGTGAGAAAGGTCGCAACGCTTGAAGGGATTGATGCGTATGCTGACGGGTGTAGGGCTGTTGAAGGCGTCAAGATATTGTTGCCAACGCTTGTCTCCAAACAATTCTCTGGTGTATGTGGTAAAATCTGCTGGTAACATGGTTGGGTATTAGAACTCAAAAATGAAGTCACTGTCGTCCTCGTCGTTGGTGATAGGCTTCTTTTTGTTGACGGGCATATTCTTTATATTGCCGTTTTCGTCAAACATATTGTATGTGGTGCGCAGCACGGAGAACTCTGTTCGGCGGTTCAGAGCATTGGCTGTTTCCTGTTCCGCGGGCTTGAGTTTCTTTATAAAGTCCTCTGTCAGCACGTCATTCTCTTTCAGCCACTCGTAGTTCTCTGCCACCTTACGGCGTATCTTCTTGGGTTTCTCCTCGCCATATCCTACTGGTGTCAGTCTGTCTGCGGCTATTCCCTTGCTTATAAGGTATTTAACCACCTGTTCGGCACGGCGTTGTGAGAGTTGTTTGTTGTACGTGTCAGAGCCTTTGTAGTCTGTGTGCGCTGCGAGTTCTATGGTGATATTGGGGTTGTCATTGAGCAAGGTAACGAGTGAATCGAGGGCTGTTGTGCTGGTAGAGAGCAGTGTTGCCTTGTCAAACTCAAAGAAGATGTTGTCTATAAGCACTGGTGCGGAGATGCTGGGCAGTGCGAATTGCAGCGTGTATGTCTCTGACTCGTTTACCTCCGGCAACTTTATCTCCTCTTTATGGTTAAGGAATCCGGGGCAGGTAGCAAGTATGATGTATTCCACTCCGGGCTGTGCTACGTACTCAAACGAACCGTCGCTCTTCACTGTTATGCGTTCGTTGGTGCCGTCATCACCTACTATGCGCACGTCAGCGTTGTTAAGTTCATATCCGTCTTGCTCGTAAACCCATCCCTTTATCAGTTGTATAATCTCAGGGTTATCAAAGGAATAGATGTGGTCATAGCCCCTTCCGTCGCCTCTGTTGGAGGAGAAAAAGCCGCGGTTAAACTGCCCTTCAAAGGTCATGCCGAAGTCATCGCCTTGTGAGTTCAGTGGGTAACCGGGGTGAGTGATATGGTATTGGTTGTCGTCACCTATCGTTGCGATGAATATGTCCAGCCCTCCCATGCCGGGATGACCGTCAGATGAGAAGTACAGATCACCGTTAGGACGGAATGTTGGGAACATCTCGTTGCCGGGAGTGTTTATCGGTTCGCCGAGATTCTCTACGCCCACTGCGCCGGAGGAGGTTATCCTTGTGCGCCAGATGTCAAGTCCTCCCTTGCCGCCCGGCATGTCACTGACAAAGTATAGCCACTCTCCGTCAGGTGATATTGCTGGATGTGCGAATGTGGATAGGGTGTCATTGGTCAGGTTAAAGTCTGTTGTTGCACCCCATAGAGCATCGGCACGGTTTGAGACGACTATCTTTGCGTAGCGTGGTGACGAGGCGTCGAAGGTGCATTGTGTGAGGAACATCTGGCTGTTGTCTGGTGTTAGGCAGCATGCTCCCTCGTCATACTCCGTGTTAAGTCCTGTTCCTATCGCTGCGGGTTTTATCCATTTGCCCTTGTCGTCCTTCTCGGTGAAAAAGATGTCAGCACTCTTCATGCCAGTGATGCCGTTGAGTTCATCGCCAAGGGCATCGTCTCTTGTGGAGGTAAAGTATAGTCTGTCATAGCCTTCTCCGCCCAAAACGGGGGAGTAGTCGTCCCTGCGACTGTTGAAGATGTCCATTCTTTTTACCGTGTAACGTGACCCTTCCTTCTTCCATAGCGGTGCTTTTTGTGCGGATTCAAGGCCGTTGCTCACGAGAATGTTGTCGGGAAGTGACTGTTGTAGGCTCTGGAACACCGCCTCGGCACTCTTGTAATCTCCGCTGCGAAGAAACAGTCTGCCAAGTTGAAGACTGTCTTCCGCGCTGGCTTTGCCGTATCTTGCGGCGTTGCGATAGCCTGTAAGAGCCTTCATATTGCTGTTGAATCGCATATAACTCTGTCCCATTTTCAGTGCTCTCTCGCCTCTTAGGTCACGCTCTGAGGCAGGGGTCTTTGAGTAAGCCTTGCGATAATTCTCTGCGGCAATGTAGTATTCACCCAGTGCCATGGCTTTGTCTCCCTTACGGACGTATGTGTCTGCACCGCATGAAACAAGCAGATGCAGTGCTGACAGGCATATTATAATGGTGGAAAAGAGTATGTTACGCATCACATTCTGAATATTCTTTTTGCGTTATCAGTGGTAATCTGTGCCACTTCCTCGGCTGTAATGCCGTAACACTCAGCCATTTTCTCTATTACGTTTACAATGAAGGCACTTTCGTTGCGCTCTCCTCTGTGTGGCACGGGGGCCATATATGGGGCGTCAGTTTCAAGTACTATGCGTTCCAATGGCACTGCATTGGTTAGCGTATCGGGCAGTTTGCTCTTCTTGAAGGTCAGCACTCCGCCTATTCCGAGGCCGAATCCTTCAAATGACAGCAGTTCCTTAGCCTCTGTTTCGTTGCCGGTGAAGCAGTGAAAGACACCTCCTGGCAGGCTACCTTCGTATTTTCGGAGTATCTTCACCATCTCGTTCTGCGCCTTGCGGCAGTGTATCATCAGCGGCAGAGAGGTCTCTACGGACCACTGCACCTGCCTTTCAAAGGCAGAAAGTTGTTCTTTCTCGAATTCACGCGACCAGTAATAGTCCAGTCCGACCTCGCCAATCGCTATCCATTCGCCATGCAACTGCGCTTCCATAGCGTCAAGTACCTCGTTGAAGTCAGCCTTTACGTCCTCTGGGTGCAGGCCGATCATACCGTAGCAGTAACCGGGGAAGCGCTGACAGACATCTCTTACCGTTGCTATTGATGTGAGGTTGATACCTGGTACAAACAGTTTCAGCGCACCGGCGGTAATGGCGCGCTGAACAACGAGGTTAAGGTCATCCCTGAACTCCTCCCCGTCTATGTGGGTATGTGTATCTATGAACTGCATCAGTCGTTTGATTATTTTGTGCTTTGGTGATGTAGTTGTCTGGTGGCATGGTACTTGCCGTGTCGGTGTCGCAACTACTTTTCCCTTTTCATCATGCTGTCTGCATAGTCTCTCAGTGTGCGTTTGCGGCTTTCTGGCACATTGACCTTGTCGAGGAAGGCGATGGCCTCCTTGTAATATTGTTCCATCTTTGCCTTTGCCATCTGGTCTATCCCCAGACGGTTGTATATCCTTGTCACCGCTTTTACCTTTTCGTCACGGTCGGCATCCTTGGCATTTATCCACTGTTCCAGTTCTTTTTTCTCTTCGCCTTCTGCCTTGTTAAGGGCGTTTATCAGCATGTACGTCTTCTTGTTGCAGGCTATATCACCTCCTATGGCTTTGCCAAATACCTCTGGGTTGCCATACACGTCGAGGTAGTCATCCTGTAATTGGAAGGAAAGGCCTATTGCTTCGCCGAACTTATAAAGGTTCTCTACGTCCTCATCAGGTGCGTCTGCCATTATAGCGCCAATCTTTATGGCGCATGCAAGCAGCACACTTGTCTTGAGACGAATCATCTCTATGTATTCTTCCTCACGCACATCGTTGCGTTCTTCGAAGTCAACGTCCATCTGTTGGCCTTCATCTATCTCTATTGCAGTGGTGGTAAAGGTGTTCAATATCGCTGGCATTTTCTCGGCGGGGCATTGCTGCATCCATTTGAATGATAGCACAAGCATATTGTCTCCTGATAGTATTGCCGTGTTCTCGTCCCATTTCTTGTGTACGGTTGGCTTGCCTCGGCGCACGTCGGCGTGGTCCATCACATCGTCATGTAGCAGTGTGAAGTTATGGAAAGTCTCCAAAGCCACTGCTTGTGGCAGTATTTTCTCGTTGTCGTCACGCCATAGTCCGTATGCCATCAGCATCAGCATGGGGCGTATTCTCTTGCCACCAAGGGAGAGAACATATTCTATCGGCTCGTAAAGCCCCCGTGGTTCGCGGTCCAGGGGGAGCTGCTTTATGTAATTGTTGATTTTGTCTAACATGATGATTAAAAGTTAAATGAGGCGTTGAACATAAGGCTTGATGATGCCACGTGGTATTTCCCGTATGCTATGTTGAGTTTGAATCTTTCAAGAAGTAGTCCTCCTCCTACTGTCAATCCTGCCCCGTGGCTACTTTCTTCGCTGCCGTCTGCGGTCAATATCTTCATGTCGTGGGCGCGTTTTAGGTTATATCCTACTGCAATATAGAACTGCGGAGCCAGTATTACGTCTGCTCCGAGGTTCAGATGTCGTAGGAAAGCGTAGTCCAGATGGTTCAAATCGCAGAATGTGGCGTGTACTCTGAATGGCGTATTGTGTATCTTTTGTGATACGCCCACAAGCACATCCACTGGCAGATTCTCAAATTCTTCGTCGTAGGCAGATAGTTGTCCGCCGAGATTCTTTACCGCA
Organism: Prevotella sp.; assembly: GCA_022774105.1. Classification (GTDB taxonomy): domain Bacteria; phylum Bacteroidota; class Bacteroidia; order Bacteroidales; family Bacteroidaceae; genus Prevotella. The sequence continues at coordinate 1,679 of JALFNY010000001.1, read as the reverse complement.
ATGCTGGCTGAGAAGTCCTGTTCGGGGTTGTAATAGTTTATTCCGAGGTCTATTGCCGCTGCCGTACTGGTGTAGTTTCCTATCTTGGAGTAGATGAATTTTGCACCTATACCTCCTACAATGTTTTTATGCAGGGTGTATGACAAGAGCCCTTCAAAGGTGATGTCTGACGGTGTGAAGGTTCCTGTTTCCTGTCCGTTGTAGTCTCTTTCGGTCATGGTACCGTAGTTAAGGTAATGTACTGCTCCGCCAACTGTGGCCTTATCGTTTAGCACATGAGTGTAGTTGGCGGTGTACATGCTTGTGCCGCTCATGTAGTTCATATATCCAAACGACACGGTTTGGTGTGACACGGAACTCAACAGTGCGGGGTTTGACAGGGCAAGTGAGGCATCATCCTCTATGAGTGATATGTTTTCGCCTCCCAATGCTGCTGCGTGTGCACTCACAGGGATTCGCAGGAAGTTATAAACCGTGTTGTTCTCCTGTGCTGCCAGTGGCAGGGAGAGCAGGGAAAGGGCAAGTATGGATAGTGTTTTCTTCATTGACTACATATATAACGCAGTATAGATTGTTTTATTTCATACCTCTCTCACATAATCAACGAAGGCGTATTGTTGTGCGTGTTTCTCGTCCTTGTTGTGCTCTTCACGCCATATCTCTTTCCAACCTGTTATGTCTGGGAAGTAGGCATCGGCCTCTTCGGGGGTGTCATGCACCTCTGTCAGGCATAGACGGTCAGCCAGTGGTAGTGCTTGTTCGTACACGGAGGCTCCGCCTATGATGTATATCTCTTCGTTGGCAGCACAGTGTTGCAGTGCGTTTTCAAGTGATGTATATACTTCGCAGCCTTCTATTTCTGTCAATGAGCGTGACAATACCACGTTGCGGCGGTTGGGTAACGCTCCTTTGGGCAGTGAGTTGTATGTTTTTCTGCCCATTATTATGGTATGTCCGGTGGTCAGTGCTTTGAAGCGTTTCAGGTCATTGGGCAGCCAGTACAGCAGTTTGTTGTTGTTGCCTATTGCCTTGTTTTGTGCTATTGCTGCTATGATGTTTATCATTGTCTTGTTGTTTTGTTGATGGGTTGTTTTGTTGTTTAGTGTATTTGTTGTCTGGTGGCTTGGGTATTTGGGCTTCTTAGTGGTCTTGCCACTTGCTTAATCAGTTACAAAACGGATAAATAGCGAATGTACTAAACAACTAAACCTCTTTTCATCGTCCTATACGCTCACCTCTGCTTTGATGTGAGGCCATGGGTCATAGTCCGTCAGTTCAAAGTCTTCATAACGGAATGAGAACAGGTCTTTTACGTCGGGATTGATGTTTATGTGTGGCAATGGGCGTGGGGTTCTTGTCAGTTGCAGTTGCGCCTGTTCCAGATGGTTCAGGTACAGGTGTGTGTCTCCCGTGGTGTGTACGAAGTCTCCGCACTCCAGTCCTGTCACCTGCGCCATCATCTGCAGCAGTAAAGCGTATGAGGCGATGTTGAACGGTACTCCGAGGAAGGTGTCTGCGGAACGCTGGTACAGTTGTAGTGAGAGTTTGCCGTTGGCTACATAGAACTGGAACAGGCAGTGACAGGGTGGTAATGCCATCTCCTCCACCTCGGCGGGGTTCCATGCGCTCACCATCATTCGTCGTGAGTCGGGGTGTTGTTTTATTGTGTCCACAACCTG
>JALFNY010000208.1 GCA_022774105.1 Prevotella sp. | reverse complement strand
TCATGGTGTATATCATGTGGAGGTCGTTACCAGTGTGGGGGATAACATATCCCGATGAGTCGCGCATCTCATACTCACGTGACTGTTCTTTTATATCTTCCCATTTCAGTGTCAACCCCGACTGTATGTTGTGCTTGTCAGTACGGTGTTCCAGCAGTAATTGCGCGCTTGCCACGTTGGCTGTGAGATAGTTTCTTGCGTATTCCATGTATGTTCCCACGCCGAGGTTGCCCTGTACCCCGCTTTGGGTGAGCCAGTATTGCCCCTGTATGTCATAGGTCTCCTGTTCTTTTGTGTGGAAGGCAGAACCTATGAGCGATATAGACGTGCGCTCACTGATATTGCGTTTAATGGTTAATGAACCGAAGTATGTGCGGAATATGTCTTTCTCACAACCGTCAAAGTCCACTACAAACGACTTGATATCCTGCAACGTACCGAATGTTGTCTCTCTGTCGGTAGGGTAGAAGTCATATTTCGACTGTGAGATATTGCCTATAAAATCTATCTGCCAGCGTTTGTTGGGAGAATATGAAAGATATGTCTGATAGTCAATGAACTGTGGGTCATATTCTCCGTTGGTCTCAAAGGTTTTCAGAAGTGCTTTTGTTGTCTTGTAGCGTATGCCGTTAGACCATGAGAATTTCTTGTTGGCCAAGGCAAGATATGTCGAGCCTCCGAGCAGACTTGCTGATAACGTAGCCTCTGTTTTTATTGGTCGGCGGTATCTGATGCTCAGTGCAGACGACATCTTGTCACCGTATTTTGCCTCATATCCTCCTGTGGAGAAAGAGATATTGTCCACCATGTCGCCATTGATAATGGACAGTCCCTCCTGCTGACCACTGCGAACGAGGAAGGGACGATATACCTCCACATTATTTATATATACAGAGTTTTCGTCAAAACTGCCGCCTCTCACGTTGTATTGTGATGATAGTTCGCTGTGAGTACTGACACCTGCCTGTTGCTGTATGAGGTCCTCCACGGCGTTACCCGATGCTGAAGGCCCCATCTTGGTGTCTGACAGGTCAAGTTCCTGAGTGGAGGTAGTCTGACGTTTCTTTTCTGTTACAGTCACATCGTCAAGCGTAGTTCCGCCTTCGTAAAGTGTTATTTGCAGGTTCTGCCTGCCACGCGGGCGGCGCAACACACGCTCTTTTGCCTTGTAACCTATCATTGAAAAGCGGATAACGACAGAATCCGCAGACGACAGTTCGAGCGAGTACTCGCCACGAAGATTTGTCATTGTAGCCTTCCCCTGCTTGAGACATGACACGGTAGCAAACTCTATGGGGTTCTCCTCATCGTCAAGTACCCTGCCTGTAAGGACGAAACTCTGCGCTGAGATAGTGGTGACTATGGCCGTGAGAACAAGTGAAAGCACTGTCCTTAAAAGACCTATGGAGTGATGTGAGTTGTTGTTATACATATTGACAACTTAACGTAAAAAGCTCTCTTTTATTGCATAACACCTTATTATTATTATTGCAATGAGAGGAAAACAACATTTTCTTTATGAATTATTTTGTGTTGTGAATAAGTTTTTGTACTTTTGCAAATGATTTTGTCATGCAGTCATAGCAGGAAAACCTCCACCGGTGCAGAATGAACTCTGTTGTATGGAGAGCATGAAGGGCAGGTAAGTTGTCGTGAGATGGGGTGCATGACGGAAGAAAGAGAAAGTCGCCCCCATTTGTTGTGGGGAATTTTATCAACAAAAATCATTTCGTTAAAGTATGAAAGTACTTAAATTTGGCGGAACCAGCGTGGGTTCCGTAGAGAGTATCCTCAGCCTTAAAAACATTGTAATGAATGAGGCGAAGGAACAGTCAGTAATCGTTGTGGTAAGTGCACTTGGTGGCATTACTGACAAATTGATAGAAACCTCACGCCTTGCACTTGCCGGTGATGAGCGTTATCGTGATGAATTTGAGGCTATTGTGGACCGTCATCACAAGATGATAGACACAATAATAACCAATACAAAGGACAGAGAACACCTGTTTGCTACCGTGGACTCTCTCTTAGAGCAGTTGCGTAGCATATATTTCGGAGTGTTCCTCATACATGATCTGTCAAAGAAAACAGAGGACGCTATCGTGGCTTACGGTGAGCGTCTTAGTTCAAATATAGTAGCAACACTCATAAAAGGAGCGAAATGGTTTGACTCACGCACATTCATAAAGACCGAAGACAAGCAGGGAACACATGTGCTGGATGCAGAAACCACAAACAGATTGGTTCGTCAGACGTTTGCTGACCTGCCAAGAATATCACTCGTTCCAGGATTCATATCCAAGGATAGAGACAGTGGCGAGACAACAAACCTCGGCAGAGGAGGTTCGGACTATACCGCTGCCATCATTGCTGCCGCATTAAATGCAGACGTGTTGGAGATATGGACTGATGTAGATGGCTTTATGACAGCAGACCCACGTGTTATCAGTAGTGCATACCCAATAAAGGAACTGTCATACGTGGAGGCAATGGAACTATGCAACTTTGGTGCAAAGGTTATATATCCCCCAACTATATATCCCGTCTGTGTGAAGAATATACCTATCAAGGTGAAGAACACCTTTAACCCAAGCGCAGAGGGAACAATAATAAAAGATAAGATAGAGGGTGACCATAAGCCTATAAAAGGTATATCTTCCATAGGTGGCACTGCCCTTATTACGGTGACAGGACTATCTATGGTGGGCGTTATCGGCGTGAACCGACGCATTTTTACCACGCTTGCCAACGAGGGAATATCAGTGTTCATGGTGTCACAGGCATCTTCTGAGAACTCTACTTCTATCGGTGTGAAGGAAAGTGACGCAGAGTCTGCAGCAAGAGTGTTGAACGAGGAATTTGAAAAAGAAATCTCTACAGGCGCCATGTACCCTATGCTGGTGGAAACAGGTCTTGCCACCATTGCCATAGTAGGCGAGAACATGAAGCGTACACCAGGCATAGCAGGAAAACTATTCGGCACGCTGGGACGCTCAGGCATCAGCATAATAGCATGTGCGCAGGGCGCTTCTGAGACAAATATATCTTTTGTTGTAAAGGGACAATACCTAAGAAAGTCATTGAATGTCATTCATGATTCGTTCTTCTTGTCAGAATACAAGGTGCTTAACCTGTTCCTTTGCGGAGTTGGAACGGTAGGTTCGAAACTCATAGAACAGATACGTTCCCAGTATGAAAGCCTGAAAAAGGAATCACAATTACTGCTTAATGTGGTGGGAATAGCATCATCCAAAAAAGCAATATTCAACAGAGAAGGCCTGGATCTTGATAATTATATGGAGGCATTAAACGCTTCTGAACCATCAGATTCACGCAAATTACTTGATAGTATCATTGGGATGAACATCTTTAATGCGGTATTTGTTGACTGTACTGCTTCAAAAGATGTTGCAGAACTGTATCAAGAACTGCTTGAACATAACGTAAGCGTAATAGCAGCAAACAAGATAGCAGCATCAAGTGATTATGAGAAATACCGCAAATTGAAGGACACCGCATTGCGTAAAGGCGTTAAGTTTCGCTTTGAAACAAATGTAGGAGCAGGACTTCCGATTATTGGTACTATCAATGATCTGCGTAACTCAGGCGACAAAATATTGAAGATTGAGGCAGTGCTTAGTGGTACTCTCAACTATATATTCAACGCTTTAAGCGAAGATGTACCGTTCTCAGAGACTGTTAAGCAGGCAAAAGCCCTTGGATTTGCTGAGCCTGACCCACGTATTGACCTGTCAGGCATGGATGTAGTACGCAAACTTGTCATACTGACACGTGAGGCTGGTTACAGAGTTGAGGTGAACGACGTAGTCAAGAACCTATTTGTTCCTGATGAATATTTTGCTGGTAGCGTAGAAGAGTTTTGGGAAAAATTGCCCCAACTCGATGCAGACTTTGAGGCAAAGCGTAAGGAATTATCTGCCAAAGGCTGCAAGTGGCGTTTTGTTGCACGTATGGAACTGGGTGATAATGATGTTGTTAATGCCAGTGTAGGCTTGCAGGAAATACCCCAGAACCATTCGTTCTATGAGTTGGAAGGTTCTAATAACATTGTAACCTTGACGACAGAGCGATACAAGGAGTACCCAATGCTTATACAAGGCTTCGGCGCAGGAGCGAGTGTTACTGCTGCGGGTGTATTTGCTAACGTACTGTCCATTGCAAATATTTAAGAGTTAAGGATATGAAGACAATAATAATTCTTGGCGATGGCATGGCGGACAATCCCGTAGCAAGCCTTGGTGATAAAACTCCTTTGCAGTATGCTAACACTCCTTACATGGATATGTTGGCACGAACTGGGTGTACTGGCAGGCTCATAACGGTTCCAGAGGGCTATATGCCGGGGTCAGAGGTGGCGAACACTGCAATACTTGGCTATGACCTTGACAACGTATATGAAGGGCGTGGACCGCTTGAAGCTGCGTCAATAGGTTATGAAATGGAGGCAAAAGACCTCGCTTTACGTTGCAATATCATTAGTGTTCGTGAGGATGGAACTATAAAAACCCATAATGGTGGTAACCTCACAACAGAAGATGCAGAGCCGTTGATAGACTATCTTAATGAGAATCTTGGCACGGATAAGGTGAAATGGATTCGCGGAATACAGTATAGGCATCTGCTTATTGTCAATGGTGGTAGCAAGCATATAGTGTGTGCACCACCACATGATCACCCTAACCAGCCGTGGATGCCACTCCTTGTCAGACCGATAGAGGGTATGGAGAACTATAAGGAAGAAGGACGAATGACACCGAAAGAGACGGCTGACCTTCTTAACGACCTCATTTTACGTTCTAAGGAACTACTGGAGAATCACCCACTCAATGTACGTCGCAAGGCGGAAGGCTGTGATCTTGCCAACATTATATGGCCTTGGAGCGGTGGCTATCGTCCTGCAATGAAACCTTTAGGTGAGATTTACCCATCAATAAAGTCTGGAGCAGTCATCTCTGCCGTTGATCTTATACGTGGAATAGGTCATTATGCAGGGCTCGACATCATTGAAGTGGAAGGTGCTACGGGCTTATGGGACACCAATTACGAGGGAAAGACGGCCGCTGCTATTGACAATCTGCGTAGCAAGGACTTCGTTTTCCTGCACGTTGAAGCAAGTGACGAGGCTGGGCATGACGGCGATATAGACCTTAAAGTCAAGACAATAGAGAATCTTGATGCACGCATGGTAGGGCCAATATACGAGGCTACCAAGGATTGGGACGAGCCAGTGTGCATAGCGGTGTTGCCTGACCATTATACTCCTGTGGAGAAACGGATACACGTTGGCGAACCAGTACCGTTCATAATACACGCACCTGGTATGAAGCCTGACAGCGTGCAGTCATACGATGAGTTCTCATGCGTGAATGGTGCTTATGGTATTCTAAGACTGCATGAGTTCATGGACACGTTAATGAAAATATAACAACAAACAGAAATAATGAAATATTATAGCACTAATCATACCGCACCGTTGGCCTCTTTGGAAGAGGCCGTGGTAAAGGGTCTTGCAGGCGACCGCGGTCTTTATATGCCTGAGAACATCAAACCACTGCCAAAAGAGTTTTTTGACAACATCGACAAGATGTCATTTCAAGAGATTGCCTACGCTGTTGCAGACTCATTCTTCGGTGAGGACGTTGACGCTGAATCCTTGAAGCGTATCGTTTATGACACCCTTGCATTTGATTGCCCTGTCGTTCCAGTGTCAGAAAACATATATACACTTGAACTTTTCCACGGTCCAACGCTTGCTTTTAAGGATGTAGGTGCACGCTTTATGGCGCGTCTCCTGCAGTATTTCATTAAGAAGGAGAACAAGGGTGGGCTTGTGAATGTACTTGTTGCTACGTCAGGAGATACTGGTTCTGCTGTAGCAAACGGTTTCCTCGGTGTTGATGGCATACATGTTTACGTGTTATATCCAAAAGGTAAGGTCAGCCCTATACAGGAGTGTCAGTTCACTACGCTTGGTAAAAACATTACAGCCATTGAGGTTGACGGCGTATTTGATGACTGTCAGGCACTTGTCAAGAGTGCATTCATGGACGAAGAACTGAACAAACACATGCGTCTCACGTCTGCTAACTCTATCAATGTGGCTCGTTTCCTGCCACAGGCGTTCTATTATTTCTACGCTTATGCACAGTTGAAGAAACTGGGTAAGGCTGATAATATGGTGATGTGTGTACCCTCTGGTAATTTTGGTAACATCTGCGCAGCATTGTTTGGACACCAGATGGGCTTACCTATCAAGCGTTTTGTTGCGGCAAACAATGCCAATGACATTTTCTTCAAGTATTTGCAGACGGGAAAGTATGAGCCCCAGCCGTCAAAGGCAACTCTTGCTAACGCTATGGATGTAGGTGATCCGTCAAATTTTGCACGCATATATGAGTTGTACCAAGGCGATCATGCTGTTATAACGTCACTTATCAGCGGTGCTACATTCAGTGATGAGCAGATTGCAGACACCATGCGCGAGTGTTACAAAGACACGAAATATGTGCTTGACCCGCATGGAGCCTGTGGCTATCAGGCGTTGAAGAACCTCCTTTTAGCAGGCGAGGTAGGCGTATTTTGTGAAACTGCGCACCCGGCTAAGTTCAAAGAAAAAGTGGATGCGATACTGTCAGCAGACATAGAGATACCGCAGCGTTTACAGAAGTTTATGAAAGGAACGAAGCAGTCTGTGGAAATGACAAAGCGGTTTGATGACTTCAAAACATTCCTTCTTAAGGAGTGATTAACAAAACACTATATCTTGCTATATGAAAAAACTACTGATTATAGTGCTGACCTTGACTATTTCCCTGTATGCAGGCGCACAACCTTACCTTAATAAGGTAGGTGGAACATATAAAAAAGTAACTGATTACAAGGAGATTAAGGCAAATGACATACTCATCTTCGCCTCACATAGTTCCCTGAACGGTGAAGACAAGGTGAGGATAATGACCACTGTTTCTACAAAATATGCTGGTTACTTCG
>JALFNY010000186.1 GCA_022774105.1 Prevotella sp. | reverse complement strand
TCCTCTATGCTTAGTTCCCTTGCTAGCACGGTTCTCTTTATTCCCAAAGAAGAAAGCCATCTAACCTTCTCCACGGTGCGGTTGTCAGTCGGTGTGGAGGCGTGTATGTTTATATTGATACCACTGCGCATCAGTTCTTCGTATAGCCCCATGTCCTGTATCAATATAGCGTCAGCGCCAGCCTCTTTCAGTTGCTTTACCATTGTTACTGTATCATGTATCTCGTCGTCAAAGATAATGGTGTTCACAGTAACATATACCTTTGCCCCGAACTTATGGGCGTAATGGCACAGCGAGGCGATGTCCTCGATACTGTTGCCAGCGGCTGCCCGTGCCCCAAACTTGTGGGCACCGATATATACAGCGTCCGCTCCGTGGTCTATAGCACTAATGCCACATTCCAGATTTCGTGCCGGAGAAAGGAGTTCGAGACTTGTCATTGGAGGTTGTTTATAGGTGTCTTATCTTGTTTCTGATGGCTGTCACGTTGATAATCGTGACGGTAAGCAGTAGTATTATGCCAAGTGATATGGAGTGAAGCATGGTTCCGCTGTCTATTTCCGGAAACAGACTTTGCACTATTTCCATATAATACCCTCTGAGAAGAGCAACAACGGCGATGGATATCGCAAGTACTATCATGTTCAGTCCAGCAGTAAGCATCTGGTAAGGCATGGCAACTCTGTTGGTGGAGTAACCTATAAGAATGAGGTTCTGCAACTTCTTTGTGTTCTTTTGTACCAGCAGATAGATGCTAAGCATTAGGATATAGAAACTCAGAACACTAATGATAAGGCCGATAATCATTACAAGGCTTACTACCATTCGTAGGAAATAGGTGGTCTTTTCGGCGTTAAGTCTGTCGCTTTCAATATCCAGTCCCTGCTCATCCAGATAGTTGGTTACAGCCTCATCAGCAGGGTTTGTCACCTCTATCAGTAGCCGTGTAGGCTTTATCATATCGTCAGGTGCAAACTCATTGTTACTCCATTCCATGAAGGATTGCGGCACAAGAATGGTTGATATAGAACTGGAAAACGCCACGATTCTGCCTTGAAACTCCTCTTGTTTGCCGTTACCCATTGCCATTATATGCAGTTTTATCATTCCCATCAGCCCCTCAGAAATCTGTGGCAGGGAGTGATTCTGAGCGAAACCGAAGTTGTATAAGTTGATGTATGTGCGCGGAAGAATTATCGGAATGGTTGTGTCTCCTGGTTGATAGTGCCAGTCTCGCAGGTTAATATCTACGAAATCGTCTGGTACACTCTCGAAGAATAGTTCTGTGTTCAGTATCTGTTGACCACCTATTTCCATACGTGCGTCAACCTTATAATTCGTTGAATAGAATTGTCCTATCTTCTTAATAAACGGTTGTTCTTTAAGTTTTTCTATGTCGTTTGATGAGAAAGTACTTGATTGTCCGGATATGGTTGTCGTGGCACCAATACGCTTTGACACCATTAGGTAGTCTGCTTTCATAAACGAATCCTCTGATGTGAAGACAGGAAGGACGTCGTTATAGAATTGGAAGCCGGCTAATACTATTATCATTCCAAAGAGATTGGCGAAGATAAAGCCGCTGAACTGTCCTATACTGATATGTTGGCGGAGTAGTTTCCAAAGGAGTTTCATAGTCTTATAGTTTATAAACCGTGTCATAGTCAAGGCTAACGTGCTTGCCGATGCTGGTGATTATCACGCAGGCATCTTGTTTTTTTGCCTCTTCCATCATTATTTCCGCCATTATTGCGGAGTTACGGTCATCGAGATGACTTGTTGGTTCGTCTGCCAGTAGTACGTCAAAGGGTTGTGATATGGCTCTCATCAGTGCCACGCGTTGCTGTTGTCCGAATGACATCATGCCTATTTTCTGGTTTGTTTTATCCTCTATTCCGAGGCGTTCAAACCATGATAGTATTGTTTTCGTGTCGGTGTGCCCTGTCAGTTGGTTCTTTATCAGCACATTTTCCATTGCTGTCAGTTCAGGGAAGAGCCTTAGTTCCTGAAACAGGTGGCTGACACTTTTTTGTCTTATTGCTGTCCATTTGTTGGCGGAGTAGCCACGGATATCCTCATCGTCAAATAGCACTTTGCCTGTGTAGTCGTTTCTGTAACCGAGTATGTAACTGCAGAACGTGCTTTTGCCTTTTCCTGATTCTGCTTCTACAAGGTAGTGTTTGCCGCGCTCGAATGTTGCCCTTGTCCGCCAAATGTCTGATTCTATGTGTTCCATGTCGTGGAATACATGTGGCGTTACGTTGTCAAATGTTATTTTGTTCATTGCTCCGCGTTCAAGTTGTAGATGATTCTCTTTACTTTACCGAGTAGTGGTGTTATTGTCTTTGCTATTGTTCCGTTCAGTGCTTCCATGTTCACTGCTACTACAAGTCGTTCTCCTTTGTCGTTTTTTTCATTGGGCAGGTTGTGTATTTGTGCAGTGAACACGCTGCTGTTTTCTTCTGTTTCTTTGTTTGGTGACAGCAGAATGGCGAGGTTTCCGTCTGTGTTACGTATCTGGTCGTATGCTTCTGTACCCATCAGCATGGTTCCCAGTGTTCTGTTGTCTTGCAGTTGCGGTATTAGTCTTTTGCCGTCCACGTTCATGAATACGCCTATCAGCGTTGTGTCTGTCATCATTTTCTGCCAGTCTATGGTTATGGGGCGGTACAGGGCTTGTGCTTTTTTCATTGACTGTTTGATGTTCGGGTTGTATGAGCATGTATTTCCTGTCAGCATCAGTGTGCCGTCATTGTATTCCATGTCTGCTTCTAACAGTACGTCAGCGGGGTCTGTTCCTTTTGGTGCTCCTAGTGTTATGGTGGCTGCCATCTGCTCTGGCAGTGTTGAGGCTTGTGCTACCATGCGTATGTGGCTGTTCTTTTCTTCGAGATGTTGCCATAGCATTGTGTTTTTGATGCTTTGTGCTTCATCTTTGTCCATCAGTTTTTCCAACCGTCTTGCCAGCCTCATCTCGGCGTCAGCACCTGTTACTGGACCCATTATGAGCATTGTGTTGTCGTTGTATCCAATCACCCATTGGTTGTTAAAGGTATAGAAGTTCTTGTTGTCTTTCTCCGTGTGGTTTGTTATAACGCCGAGGTTGTAAAGGCGTTTCATAAAATCATGGAGTTCATTGTTGTTGCTTATTGGTGCGCAGAGGCCAAGTTGCCCGTCGCCAGCAGCGAAGAGGTATATGTCTTTTGTTAGGTCTATGCCTTTTAATTCTTTCTTGTCGTTGTCAACAAAGGGCATTAGTAGTGAGGAGAATGGTGATTGTTCTCCCACGAAATCGGCAGCGTTTACGGCTATTAGTGCGGTGCTGTTCGCTGGTATGGAGTTGGTGTAGTCTTGTTTTGAGCATGATGTCAGGCCGACGAGTATCATCATGCAGACTGTGTACAGTGTTTTTTTCATATATTGTTTGTTCTTTTCGCCAGTTGTGCTGTCATCACTGCTGATAGTGCTGCGGTCTCTGTGCGTAGCCTTGATGTTCCAAGTGTTACGGGTATGTACCCGTGTTCTATGGCTTGTTTTACTTCTTCTATTGAGAAGTCTCCCTCTGGTCCTATTAGTATTGTCACGTCTTCGCCGTGGGTTGTGTTTTCTTTTTGCAGTAGGGTGAATAGGTCTTGTCTTTCTATCTCGTTGTAACAGTGGCAGATGTACTTCTTTCCTCTGCGCTCTTCGGTTATGAAATCTTGGAAGGGGCGTATATTGTTCACGGTGGGTAGCCATGCTTTTCTGCTCTGTTTCATGGCTGCTATCACTATTTTCTCTACTCTGTCCGTTCTTATTTGTCTGCGTTCGGAGAATTTACATTCAAGGAATGAGATGCTGTCAATGCCTATTTCTGTTGCTTTTTCTGCCATCCATTCTATGCGGTCCATCATTTTTGTTGGTGCTATGGCTATGTGTATTCTTCCGTTCCATTGCTGTTGCTGTGGCAGTTCTTCGGTTATGGTGTATGTGCAACGCTTCCCTGTCTGCATGGTTACCTCTGCTTTATAGAATTTTCCACGTCCGTCTATGAGGTATATGCTGTCACCCTCATGTAGGCGCAGCACCCTTATGGCGTGTACTGCTTCTTCTTGTGGCAGTTCGCTGTTGTTTTCGGCGTCTGGTACGTAAAAGAAACGTTCTTCTTTCATAGTGCATATCCTCCTCGTCTGTCCATTTCTTCTTTTAGTTGTTTGGCCAGTTCGTATTTTTCTTCTTCTATACTTTTCTGTAATGCCTGTTCCAGCATCTCCATGCTGAGTGTGTTCAGTGGCATTGCTACGCCTCGTGCATCGTGTCCGAGGTATGGCACGCTTTGCCTTATCCATAGTGATTCTTCTATGTATAGTGGTATGTGTGGGTCGGCGTAGCATAGCAGTGCTCCGTCGCTGACACGTATGGGGAAGGCTGTGCCTGTGTTTGAGTCCTCTATTACCGCACGGTATTGGCCGTCAAACACGTTTACTATTATTACTGCCAGTTGCAGGTCTGTCATGTATTTTATTATTGCTGCAAGGGTTTCTGGTAGTGTTGTTCTCAGTATCTCTGCTACCTTTGCTTTTTCTGCTTTGTCGCCGATGTATTTACCGCGTCTTATGCCGAATTCGTGGCGCATTATTTCGTCACACACAACGGTCAACTGGCGTTGCTCTTCTTTGTCGGTAATGATGAGCAGCGAAGCGTTGCGTGTGGCTGATATATCTGTTACGCCTTGTATTTTCAAAGGTATTCGTGACATGGTTATTGTCTTTTTTTGTTGCTTTTTTCTGTCATTCCTCGCTGTTGCACAGCGGGTTTTAGTTTTGTTTTTGCTGTCTGCCTTGTTGTGGGTGTTGTTTTTTCTTCATTGAAAAAAGGAGATGCGCTTTGGCTTAGCGCCTATGCA
>JALFNY010000168.1 GCA_022774105.1 Prevotella sp. | reverse complement strand
CACTGTTCATGAGAATGGGGGCTGGATGAAAATATCTCTTTTTATAGACACATGTTCGACCTCGGTGACAAAATTGGCAAACGTAAAGAGCCTACGGTTAATGTGACAATACAGAATACTATCTCAGCAAAAGCATTGGATACATATAACCATGCCTTTGGCAGTACCATTGGCGGTGAGAACACAACTTTCATGCGTAACCTGTGGGCGGATAACACCGGTAGAAACCCATCAATAGGCTGGGGAGGAGTATTCAACTTTATCAACAACATTGTTTACAACTGGGTACATCGCACCGCTGACGGAGGTGAGTATTCTACAATGAGTAATTTCATCAATAACTATTATAAACCAGGTCCGCTTACACCTAAAGACTCTCCCGTAGGATATCGCATCGTAAAAAGTGAGAGCCGAAGCCAGAAACTCTTCCCCTACCCACAGTATGGACGCGTATATGCGGTTGGAAATATAATGGAAGGAAATGATGAAGTTACAAAGGATAACTGGAACGGAGGTGTACAAGTGGCTGACATAAAGGGCGATGTACCCTCTGATGTCTTGGCACTAATGCGCAGTAACGAGCCCTTCCCAATGGCGCCATTGACAATATTGCCAAAGGAACAGACTTTTGACTATGTACTTGCAAATGTAGGCGCGACACTGCCAACACGTGATATTGTTGATGAGAGAATAGTGGAAGAAGTGAGAACAGGAAAGGCTTATTATGTGAAGAAATTGCCAAAGAAGAACCCATATGGTGATATGTGGGGACTGAGCCCTAAGTCACAGAAGGAAGATGGCACCTTCAAATATCGCCGCTTGTCTAACGACTCTTATAAGTATGGTATCATTACAGACCCAGCACAGATGGGGGGATATCCTGAATACAAAGGCAAACCTTACAAAGACAGCGATATGGACGGTATGCCGGACAAATGGGAAACAGCCCATGGATTGAACCCTAATGACCCCTCAGACGCTAATGCAGACTGCACAGGGGACGGATATACTAATATAGAAAAGTATATCAACGGCATTAGCACAACAGAGAAAACAGATTGGACAGACCTAAAGAACAATCATGATACTCTGGCAGGGAAAAAATCTTTGATGGACTAAAAAGACTATGAGTAAAAGAATATTGACAATTATCATGGCACTGCTCTCTTATACTGTCCATGCCCAGGTGGCATTGGACAGTGAGGGACGCGATGCTGAATATGTTAACTCCATAAAGACAAGGTCAGAGAAAATAGTGCAGACCCTCGCTTTGGACAACAAGAATGTATATGAGAATGTGTTGAATATAGTATGCAACAGATACTTCAAGTTGAACGATATCTATAGAGATTATCCAGACAAGAATGTACGCGATGCAGAACTATACAAACATCACTTCGAATTTGAGGCAGATTTAGCCAATTACCTAAGTGACACACAAATAGAACAGGTAAAGGATGGTATGACATACGGTGTTGTACAGAAGACCTATGAGGCGCATTTAGAGATGATTCCTTCGTTGAGCGAAGCGGAGAAGCGGCAGATACTTAATTGGTTGAAGGAAGCTCGGGAATTTGCAATTGATGCAGAGAATTCTAAGGCCAAACATAATTGGTTTGGAAAATATAAGGGGCGCATCAATAACTGGCTATCCAAGAGAGGATATAATCTGGACGAAGAACGCAAAGCATGGTATAAACGTATAGAAGAGCAGAAAAAGAACAAATGAAAATATTAGCCCTTATTCTTACATTTACAGGGTGTGTGGCAGCTATGTCACACACTTTTCCGTTAGATTATAGTACAGTAGGATACCGTCAGTCTTCTGTAACCTTGCCAGACGCAGATGTAGTGGTATTCGTGAAGTGGCAGTCTGGTGACCAAAGCGCACGTATTCAGAAAGCGATAGACTATGTATCGTCAAGGAAGATGAACAAAAAGAGCGGTTTGCGTGGCGCAGTATTATTGGATAAGGGTGAGTTCTCACTTTCAGAACCTTTAAGGATTCATACGGCGGGCGTAGTGTTAAGAGGAACAGGCCGCAATGAAACGATACTTATGAAGAAAGGGATAGATAGAGGAGCAGTTGTTTATATTGAATCGCCAGATAAGGTAGAGACACTGCGTGATACGTTCTCTGTTGTCTCTCCATGCGTGCCAATAGGTGACACGACTTTCAAGATAAATGCTGATCATACTCTGCGTGTTGGAGATATGATAGTCATAGACAGGCCATCAACGAAGGAATGGATTGCCATGATGGGGTGTAGCGATTTCGGTGGAGGAAAGGATCTCGGATATTGGGGCTGGCATCCAGGTGAAATAGATGTCAGGTGGCATCGCACAGTGACTAAGGTTGAAGGAACAAAGATATCGATAGATGCCCCTTTGTCAATGACATTAGATAGCAAATATGGTTCAGCGAGTGTCTTTGGCGGAGTAACATATAATAGAGTATATAATGCAGGTGTGGAGAATCTTACTATAGACAGTGACTATGATAAAAGTAACTCTATGGACGAGAATCATGCCTGGGATGGCGTATATATCAGTAATGCCATTGATGTTTGGGTAAGAATGGTGAACTTTCGACATTTGGCAGGCTCCGCTGTTGTCACACAACGTTCGGCTGCTCAAGTGACAGTGGAGGATTGTATATCCACAGAACCCGTGTCAGAATTAGGGGGAAGTCGCAGACGTACCTTTTATTGTATGGGTGAACGATGCCTTTTTCAACGCTGTTATTCAGAACATGGAATACATGACTTTTCTACGGGAATGAGTGCTGCGGGACCTAATGTGTTTTCTCAGTGTGAGAGTTATGAATCCTTGGGCTATAGTGGTTCTGTGGGGTCGTTGTGTACGGGGGTATTGTTTGACAATGTGAACATAGATGGAAACGATATAAAGTTCTGTAACCTATATCTTGAAGGCTATGGTATAGGTTGGAATTCCACTAACAGCACTATTTACCAAAGTAACGCTGCCGGCATATATGCTGACAGTTTACCCGACGGCTCTAATAATATAGTATATGGATGTTGGGCACAGTTCAATGGTACTGGTGACTTTATGGAGTGTAACAATCACGTCAAACCGTGGAGTCTCTTTGCCGAACAACTGGAAAAAAGATTAGGGAGAGACGTATCAACATTGTGTAGAACACTGGTAAGGAAAACAAACAGCGTAAGCAACAACCCTACTTATGAGGAAGCACAGAGAATGGTAGAACTTGCCAGAGTGCCAAGGGTTACGTTAAAGAACTGGATAATAAATAACCAAAGTATTTCTGCCTCTGTATCTGCAGATGGTGCGATAGATGTTGATAATTTACCAGATATACCACAATTACAAAATAATCCCACCTGTGGTTTTATTATAAAGGATGGGAAACTGTTGTTTGAAGGAAATCTGTTGACAGGAAAAAGACATAACACACCATGGTGGAATGGCCGTGTGCGATATTCTACTTTCCCGAAATTAGCAGACGGTGTCACTCGTTTTGTACCAGGAATGGAGGGACAAGGCACCACTACAAGGGTGGACAGTGTGATAAACCATCTGAAGAATAACAACGTTGTAGTATATAATCAGAATTATGGACTATGGTATGATCGCAGACGTGATGACCATGAGAGAGTACGCAGACGCGACGGAGACGTGTGGGCACCGTTTTATGAACAGCCCTTTGCACGAAGTGGAAAAGGTAAAGCATGGGATGGATTAAGCAAGTACGATTTGGAAAAGTTGAATCCTTGGTATGTAAGCAGAATAAAAGAACTGGCTATCAAAGGAGAACGTAATGGATTGATAGTCATTAATCAACATTATTTTCAACATAATATACTTGAAGCAGGAGCACATTGGGTGGACTGCCCGTGGAGACCTGTCAATAATATCAATGGCACGTTGTTCCCTGAACCTGTACCATTCGCAGGAGATAAGCGTGTATGGATGGCAGAGTATTTTTATGATATAGATAATCCTGTAATGCGAAAACTGCATAGACAATACATTATAAAAATGCTTGATGCCTTTGCTGACGTCCCAAACATTGTACATTCAATAGGTGAGGAATATACAGGACCATATAGTTTTACTGCTTTCTGGTTACGTACAGTAGGTGAATGGGAAAGAGCGACAGGCAGGGATGTAAAGGTATCTCTATCATGCAACAAGGATATACAGGACTCAATAATGCAGGATCCAGAACTACGTAGGATAGTAGAAATAATAAACATAGAGCAGTGGTGGTATGCACAAAATGATGTTTATGCTCCTGAGGGAGGCAAAAACCTTGCTCCAAGGCAATATCTTAGACGTATTCGTCCAGGAAAGGTATCCTTCGATGAAGTTTATCGATGTGTAAGAGATTGTCGTAATACATACCCTGACAAAGCAGTTGTTTACTATGGAGCCAATTATCCGCAGTTTGGCTGGGCTGTGTTAATGGCTGGTGGTTCATGTCCAGATATCTCAGTGAGGAATACTGAATTTCTACATGATGTGGCAACAATGTCTCCTGCAGATTCTATAGGCGGTTTATATACTATGAAGAATAATAAAGGTGACATTCTGGCGTATATACCAAAAGACATTACTCCAATAAATATTAAGATAGATCCGGGGCATTATGTAATGTATAGGCTTGATGGTAAGACGGGGATATTAAACAAGGTTGGTGAATTGTCTGTTCAACCGAAAAATGAAAAGGTAACCCTTAGCGGTGCTGGTGCACTATATTTAAGACGAAAATAAATGTAATAAGACATAATCTAACAACATTGTATGTTATGTGTTCAATGTGATAACAAGCAAACATATAACTGACATTTTACCCTGTAATTTGTAATGAAGTAGTATAAAAAACCGCTAAAAAGGTAAAGAAACTATACATTTTACCAATAATTCCTACTTTTGTGTCGGCTTTTACCGTAGATTTTTTGTATTTGTGCCTATCTTTGCAGCACAATAATACGAACTATTATCTATTTATCTACTAAACCTAAAACCGAACAACTGAATGAATTATCCTAATGCCCAAACGGATTCGGAGGCGATAGAATTGCTAAGGTCCGCCGCCGACAAAACAGATGTCTTCTCTGACGTATATAATATGTATATGGATATGCTGATGAACTACGGTCGTTGTTTAACCAATGATGAAGAACTTATCAAGGACTGCATACATGATGTCTTTGTAAAACTGATGGACAAGTCTGTCACATACAGGGTAAAGAGAATAGGTTCATTTCTCACAATCTCTCTTCGAAATAGGATATACGACAGTTTTCGACGTCAGAGTTGTACTCCCTCAGTGCTTATTGAACGTATTGCATCCCTTGCTGGTGACCAAAATACGGAGACAGCCTATATGTCAGAAGAGGCAGCACGTAATGTCCATATACAGGTTAGCGCATTGATGAATGTTCTGACTCCTCGTCAACGAGAGGCATTCCGCCTGCATTTTCTTGAGGAGAAGGAATATCAGGAGGTATGTGAGATTATGAATATGAATTATCATTCCATACGCAATCTGATTCATAGAGGTATGTTGAAGATGCGTGCAGAGGTTTCTTGTCATGGCTGGCAGCGTGAAGCGATATAGTTTCTTTATCCTACTAATTTTTCTTTGGGCATCTAATCTTTTTGCCATGCCAAGTGATTATACCTGGTATTCTCCGGGACAACGTTCCTCGGAGTCTATGCCTGTCGGTGGTGGTGGCATAGGGATGAATGTGTGGATGGACGGAGGTGATATTGTATTTTTTCTCTGTGAGGGCGGTTCTTTCGATGAAAATAACACTCTATTGAAGTCAGGTAAGTTTCGCCTTAAGTTAAGTCCAGTCATTATGGGGAATGATAGTGCATTTCGCCAGACACTCCATTTGTCCGATGGTTACCTGTCTATCACAGATGGTAGTATTACTGTAAATATATGGGCGGATGTTGCCAAACCTGTAGCCCATGTAGAAGTGTCGTCATCTCAACCCGTGACAGCAGAACTACAATATGAAAGTTGGCGTAGCACACCACGTCTGCTTGACAAGCGAGAGGCGCAACAGTGTTCTTATAAATGGACTACACCTAAGGGAACCGCAACAACTCCTGATTTCATTGAGACACTTCAACGAAGAACCTATTTTTATCATCGTAATCCAGAAAGCACTATCTTTGATATTACAGTACATCAACAAGGTCTTGATTCTGTGGCCCAACAGATGTATAATCCTATTGCAGAGCTCGTATCTGGTGGTGTTCTCATCTCAGAAAAAAAACATGATAAGCAACATCATTTCCTGATAGCCCTTGCAAATAAACAGTCCAGTGTGGAAGAGTGGCGTCGGGAACTGAACGCTACGCTTAAGAAGGTTGATAATGAGCGCGACAGAGTGGACACACGCCGTTGGTGGCGTGCCTTTTGGGAACGTAGTTATATAGAAGCCGGCGGAGACATGGCCGAGGCTTGTCGTAATTATACGCTATTTCGTTATATGTTGGGATGTAGTGCAGGTGCTATGTGGCCGGTAAAATTCAACGGTGGTTTATTTACTTTCGAACCTGTTGAAGTTGATAGCATCATGCGTTTTACTCCAGATTTCCGTAGATGGGGTGGAGGAACATTTACCGCACAGAATCAACGGTTGGTATATTGGCCTATGCTTATGGCAGGTGACTATGATCTCATGAAGCCTCAATTCGAGTTCTACCGTAGGATACTACCCAATGCCATGTTGCGTACCAAATGCTATTGGAATCATGGTGGAGCATGTTTTCCAGAACAGATAGAGAACTTCGGACTACCCAATTATGCAGAGTATGGTACAAAGAGGCCCTCTACGTTTGACCGAGGCATAGAATATAACGCATGGCTGGAATACGAGTGGGATACGGTTCTCGAATTCTGCCAGATGATACTCATGTCAAAACAGTATGGAGGTTTGAACATAGATGCCTACATTCCATTAATACGCGAATCTCTAACTTTCTTTGATGAACATTACCGTTATCTTGCATCCAGACGTGGAAAAAACGATTTAGATGCTGAGGGACGTCTTATAATATACCCAGGTAGTGGATGTGAAACATATAAGCAGGCCTACAATCCATCCTCCACGGTAAGTGCTTTACGTACAGTGTTAGAAACATTTATATCTGAGGTGGATAGTTCTGCCCAATGGTATGCGATGCTTGAGCGCATACCTAAGATACCAATACGGCATTATGGTGGGTATGATATGATATCTCCCGCCGAGACATGGGCAAGAGTACAAAATGTGGAGACACCGCAGTTATATCCCGTTTTCCCGTGGCGGAGGTACGGTATAGGGAGAGAAGGTCTTGATATAGCACGTAATACATACTATCATGACCCTGATGCATTGCGTTTCCGCTCATCAAAAGGTTGGAAACAAGATAATATTTGGGCGGCTTGTCTTGGACTGACAGATGAAGCCATGCGGCTTACTAAGGAGAAGATGGCCAGTGGCCCATATCGTTTTCCGGCTTTTTGGGGACCAGGATATGATTGGTCCCCAGACCATAACTGGGGCGGATCAGGCATGTTGGGATTGCAGTTTATGCTATTACAGGAAGTTGGAGATAAAATATACCTTTTCCCAGCATGGGACAAACGTAACGATGTCAGTTTTCGATTACATCTTTCCCGTCAGACAACAGTGGAAGCAGTGTTAAAGGGAGGCAAAGTAACAATGTTGAAGGTAACACCAGCATCACGGCAAGCGGACATCATATTACCCCAAGTAGGTCATTAGATTTCCGCCCATTCTCAGTTATCCAGAAACAGTGCATAGCGTTCAGCGAACATTGAAAAATAGATAACAGAAACCCATGCCTCTTAACCGACATTCTAAAAGCATACTGATTACATTCTAAAAGCATACTGATTACACTGCAAAAGGGGCCCTTTTACTATGTAATCAGCATGCTTTTACTTTTTAGTGGTTCATTGATACGCCTTTCCCCAAGAAATGCTTGACATTTTATGGGTGTATATACCATATATCCTGAGAATATTATTGTTTATCAATCGTTAATAAAATGTTATTTTATGCAATCTTCTTGCATCTGGTGGGGAAAATGTGTAACTTTGCGTCTGCAAAATCTAAAAACATAAATAAAAAATTATATTGTGACGATGGATATAAGAGAACTGAACGCTCTAATCGAACAGAACAGTAATTTTGTCACAAACCTCACTACGGGTATGGACCGTGTGATTGTTGGGCAGAAGCATTTGATAGAATCATTATTGATAAGTCTGCTGAGTGATGGACATATACTGCTTGAAGGTGTGCCAGGTTTGGCTAAGACCCTTGTTATTAAAACGCTTTCCAACCTTATTGATGGTCAGTTCAGTAGAATACAGTTTACGCCCGACCTGTTACCTGCGGACGTTGTAGGTACTATGGTTTATTCACAAAGAGAAGAGGCGTTTCAGGTGAAGAAAGGCCCAATCTTTGCAAACTTTGTACTGGCAGACGAGGTAAACCGTGCGCCAGCCAAGGTGCAGTCAGCGCTTTTGGAGGCAATGCAGGAACATCAGGTAACAATAGGTGAGGAGACTTTCATATTGCCCAAGCCTTTCCTTGTAATGGCAACTCAGAATCCTGTAGAACAGGAGGGTACTTACCCCCTGCCTGAGGCACAGATGGACCGTTTTATGTTGAAAGTGGTCATAGGCTATCCAACAATGGAGGAAGAAAAGAAAATCATGCGAGAGAATCTTGCAGCATCATTACCCGAAGTAACCCCAGTAAGTTCTGCACAAGAAATATTGCAAGCCCGTGAGGTGGTTCGTCAGGTGTATATTGATGAGAAAATAGAGCAGTACATTGCAGATATGGTATTTGCCACACGTTATCCAGAGCAATATGGTTTGGGAGAGTTGAAGAACATGATAACCTTCGGTGGCAGTCCGCGTGCCTCCATCAATCTTGCCAAGGCATCAAGGGCATATGCTTTTATTAAGAGACGTGGATATGTAGTACCAGAAGACGTAAGGGCTGTTGCCCACGATGTGTTGCGCCATCGTATAGGATTGTCCTACGAGGCAGAGGCCAGTGATATATCAGCCGAGGAGATAGTAAGCCGCATTATAAACAAGGTGGAGGTACCATGATGCGGAATGGAAATGACAATCTTCTAACAGATGAGCGTCAGAGCCAGTTAATCAGTAAGGTAAGACGTATAGAGATAAAGACTCGCGGACTTAGCACCAACGTGTTCGCAGGACAATATCATTCAGCCTTCAAGGGTAGGGGAATGGCCTTTGCCGAAGTGCGGGAATACCAATACGGTGACGATGTGCGTGATATAGACTGGAACGTTACAGCACGCTTTCACCGCCCATATGTAAAGGTATTTGAGGAGGAGCGAGAACTGACAGTAATGCTGATGGTAGATGTGTCAGGTTCGTTAAACTTCGGAACACGAGTGCAGATGAAGAGCGAGATGGCAACGTTAATTGCAGCAACTCTTGCGTTCAGTGCCATACAGAATAATGACAAGATAGGCGTTATATTCTTCTCTGACCGGATAGAGAAATATATACCACCAAAGAAAGGACGTAAGCATATCCTATATATAATACGTGAGATGCTTGACTTTCATCCAGTGTCAAGACTTACGGATGTAGGTGCGGCCTTAGAGTTTCTTGGGAGGATGCAGAAGCGAAAGTGCACGGCATTTGTCATGAGTGACTTCTATGACAACAAGAACTTTGACAGACCATTGCAGATATGTTGCTCCCGGCATGATGTTGTGGCAATACGCTTGTATGACTCATTGCTAAAATCATTACCAGACGTAGGATTGCTACGTATATGCGATGCAGAGACAGGCCGTGCCATGTATATTGACACATCAAGTAGGGCTGTGCGCCTTGCACATGAGAAATATTGGCGTGAGCGCACAGAAGATATAGAATCTCTATTCCGTAGAAATGCCGTGGACTATGTGTCTGTGACTACTGACGGAGACTTCGTAAAGGCATTACGGCAACTGTTCGCTGCAAGAAAAAGTTAGAAGTGGAATGGCGGTATAGAAGTATGACCGATATAAATTACCTCCCATGACGGAGCAAACCGTTGTGGGATAGCCTATAAAAGAGAATATGTAGAGGTGCTCAGCTCTGCCGCTTGGCAAAGCAATAAGAAAACAAAATATCTTATCTATGCGACGTAGTATAGTATTAATATATATAATTACATGCGTTATACCGATGTTTTCGCAGGTATCTGTTGAGGCTATTATTGACTCTACGCAGATACTGGTAGGCAATCAGACGGATATGCATGTTACTGCAAATATAAGAAAGGGCCAAAAGGTCTCTTTCAAAAGTTGGAAACCACAGGAATTTATAGCACCAGGCTTGGAGGTTGTAAAAGTGCCCACAGTAGATACATTGGACACGGGAGATGGTTTCCTTAGGATTACCCAGCACCTTAGGTTAACATCATTTGAGGACTCGCTGTATTATATACCAGCACAAAAAGTTAAGGTTGATGGGCGAGAATACACCTCAAATAACCTTGCATTAAAAGTCTTGACGGTACAAGTTGATACATTGAGGCCAGAGCGTTACTACGGAGCAGCAGATGTACAGGACAATCCTTTCCTATGGACAGAGTGGGAGAGTATAGTGTGGCTGAGTGTAGTAGCAATGGCTATATACCTGATGTGTGTCTTGGCATGGTTGCGTTTGAGGAGCGGTAAGCCGATACACCTTAAAGTTCGCATAATAAAGAGAATACCACCACATCAACGTGCACTCAATACGATTGACGAAATAAAGGAAAAAGCAGCAGCCGTTGACGAGAAAACATATTACACACGACTGACAGATGCCTTACGACGCTATATAGAGGAACGCTTTGGCTTCTCGGCCATGGAGATGACAAGTGCAGAGATTATTAGCAGATTGAATGAAGAGAATGACCGTGAGAAAATAACAGAACTGGCTATGCTCTTTGAAACTGCGGATCTGGTAAAATTTGCCAAGCATACGGTTGGGATAAGCGAGAATGATCGAAACCTTGTTTCTGCGGTGGAATTCATTAATTCCACGAAGTTGGAGAATCAGCCAGTAGAAGAGAAGGTGATGCCACAGGTAACAGAGCAGGAAAAACAAACAATGCGCATGAGGCTATCACTTAAATGGGCTATCGGCATAATGATAATCGTTGCCACGGCCCTTGTAGCATATGTAGGGTGGCTGATGTACGATATGAGAATGTAGAACCATTTAGTTTGGCGGAAAAGAGCCAAGTGCCTCCAAATTATTAAACCCACAATAGTTGAGCCAACATAGGGTATTACAATAACAAGGAAGTAAAAAGACCATCAACCGAACTACTAAATAAGCAAATATGGAATTTAAGGAACCTATATATTTCCTACTTCTCTTACTGCTTATACCATATATGATATGGTACGTGCAGTTTCGAAATAGAGGAAAACGAAAGATGGAGGCATCGATGACTTTCAGTGATGTCTCTGCATATCGGAACATACCTATGAGCCTGCGTGTGCGCTTTATACACCTTCCTATGGCGCTCAGGTGTATATCTTACATCCTAATAGTTGTAGTTATGGCACGTCCTCAGACACATAACGCATGGGATGAGAGAACAGTGGAGGGAATAGACATAATGCTGGCAATGGATGTTTCCACAAGTATGTTGGCAGAGGATCTGTCACCAAATCGTATTGAAGCAGCAAAACAGGTGGCAGCAGAGTTCATAACAGATAGGCCTAATGACAACATTGGATTGTCGATATTTGCGGGAGAAGCATTCACACAATGCCCAATGACCACAGATCATGCGTCGTTGCTGAATCTTCTCCGTTCTGTGAGAACAGATATTGCAGCTCAGGGCCTTATCAGTGACGGAACAGCCATTGGAATGGGACTTGCTAATGCTGTATCGCGCCTAAGAGAGTCCAAGGCAAAAAGCCGGGTAGTGATTCTGTTGACAGATGGCTCAAATAATATGGGAGACATATCACCAATGACAGCTGCACAAATAGCCAAGAGTTTAGGCATACGTGTTTACACTATAGGCGTGGGAACAAACAAGGTAGCACGATACCCTATGCCCGTGGCAGGAGGTGTGCAGTATGTCAATATCCCTGTTGAAATTGATACAAAAACATTGCGTAGCATTGCTGCAACAAGTGATGGGCAGTTCTACCGTGCTACAAATACTAACGAACTGAGGAAGATATACAAAGATATTGACCAATTAGAGAAATCGCGGTTGAACGTGAAGAAATTTTCAAAACGTTACGAGGCATATCAGCCATTTGCCATCGCAGCACTACTTATCTTGACATTAGAACTATTGTTCAGACTAACGGTGTTGAGAAGAAACTAAAAGAAAAAAAATATGAGATTCGACAGTTCAATATATTTGTGGTTTTTAGCCATTATCCCCATCATGACACTATTAATGGTTTGGGCGGAATGGCAGCGATGCAGAATGTTGCGCAGAATTGGTGACAAGGACATGGTGAAGACCTTAATCCCAGATGCCTCAGCAAAACGCAGATGGATAAAATTCATACTGACACAACTCATCATTGCTGCTGTAATAATTATGGTGGCACGTCCTCAGATGGGGGTAAGAACATCACATGAGAAACGTAATGGAATTGAGGCAATAATAGCGTTGGATATATCTAACTCAATGATGGCACAGGACGTGATGCCAAGTCGCTTACAGAAGAGTAAAATGCTGATAGAAAGTCTTATAGATAACTTTAGTAAGGATAAGGTAGGTATGATAGTCTTTGCTGGTGATGCTTTTGTTCAGTTACCAATAACAAGTGACTATATATCCGCCAAAATGTTTTTGCAGAACATATCTCCTTCACTGATACGCACACAGGGAACAGACATATCGGAAGCAATAAACCTTGCAGTAAGTAGTTTCACACAACAGAAGAATATAGGCAAGGCTATCATTGTGATAACTGATGGTGAGGACCATGAAGGAGGAGCAGCCGAGGCGGCAAGAGCAGCTCGTGAGAAAGGGTACAAGGTGTTTATTCTCGGCGTAGGCAAATCATCTGGAGCACCGATACCTGTTGCTGATGGGGGATATATGAAGGACAACTCAGGAAACACTGTAATGACAGCGCTTAACGAACAGATGTGTAGAGAAATAGCAGAGGCAGGAAGTGGCACATATATCCATGTAGATAACACATCATCCGCACAGGAGAGGCTGAATGAGGAGTTATCAAAGATGCAACGAGGAGATATAGATACAGTCATATATTCAGAGTATGATGAGCAATTTCAAGCCTTTGGTATGCTTGCGTTGATACTAATCATAATAGAGGTGTGCATCAGCGAAGTTACAAATCCATATTTTAGAAAGTTACGTTTGTTTAGCAGACGCACAGCGGTAATGCTACTGGTGACAATATGTACACTCACTGTTGGTGCGCAGAATACCAGACAGTTTATTCGTTCAGGCAATCGTGACTTTCGTAGTGGGACAGAGAGTGCCCCATCAAAGGCAGAGGTTAAATACCGTAAGGCTTTATCTGCCAGTCAGACAAATCCACAGGCAATGTATAATCTTGGGTGTGCCTTGATGGCACAGAAAAAAGACTCCGTAGCAATGGAGATGTTTGGAAATGCTGCTAAGATAGAAACGAGCAAGGTTCGTCGGGCAATGTGTTATCATAATATGGGAGTAATATTACAGTCCCATAGACAGTACGATCAGGCCATAGAACAATATAAGCAGGCACTCAGATTAAAACCACAGGATGACGAGACACGCTATAATCTGGTGTTGTGCCAAAGGTTGAGAAAGAATAATCCTCAGGACAATAAGGACAATAGCGGAGGGAATGGTAAAGGAGGTGATGATAATAAGGATAAGAAGAAAGACCAAAAAGAGAATAATAACAAGAATGATGCATCTCAGGACAATAACAGCAGTCAAGACAGACAGCAGCAACAACAGGAAGGGCAGATGAGTAAAGAGAATGCTGAACAACTTCTTAATGCTGCAATACAGGAAGAGAATGCCACACAGCAACGAATGAAAAAAGCAATGACGCAGCCACAAAAGCGTAGTCTGCAGAAAAACTGGTGACAGATGAAACACACACAATACATATTGACAATGATATTAACGCTCCTTCTTTCCATAACAGGAACGGTAGGAGTGACACTTAATGCCGCTTCCATAACTGTACAGGGACCATCACAGGTTGCAATAGGCGAGCAGTTCAATCTACGGTACGTGGTAAATACAACAGATATAAAAAACTTCACGCTTAGAGATATACCAGATGCTTTTGAAGTTCTTATCGGTCCGATTACGAGCACTCAGCAAAGTTTCTCTATGGTAGGTGGAAAGACAACACATACCGCCTCTGTGACATACACATACGTACTAATGGCCAACCAGAGCGGCACATACGTAATACCAGCTGCACGCGCTAATATAGATGGTAAGCCTGCAACATCTCAGGCCATAAGGATTAACGTTTCAGGCAAGGCCTCCACCAATACACAACAGGGTGGGGGACAGCAACGAAGGAGTAACCGTGTGGACAGGGCAGGAGCACAGATAAGGGGAAATGACCTCTTCATCAGAGTTACTGCAAACAAAAAACATGTGTATGAGCAAGAACCCGTACTCTTGACATATAAAGTATATACACAGGTAGAATTAACACAACTTGAAGGGAAAATGCCTGATCTTAATGGCTTTCATACTCAGGAAGTGCCACTACCTCAGCAAAAGTCATTTCACATAGAACAAGTAGGGGGAAGAGCATACAATTGCGTAACATGGAGTCAATATGTAATGTTCCCTCAGATGTCTGGTAAACTTGAGATTCCCAGCATAACATTCAAAGGTATCGTTATGCAGCAGAATAACAATATAGACCCATTCGAAGCTTTCTTTAATGGTGGCTCAGGATTTATTGAAGTAAAAAAGGAGATAAAAGCACCATCTGTAAGCATACAGGTATCACCGCTACCAGCGCGACCTGCTGATTTTTCCGGAGGAGTAGGACAGTTCTCCATTACTGCATCACTTGACAAGCAGACAGTTAACGCAGGTGACCCTGTGAACCTCAGAATACAAGTCAGTGGTACAGGCAATATGAAACTGCTGCGTCAGCCCCAACTTGACCTTCCAAAGGACTTTGATAAATATGATGCCAAGATAACAGATAAGACACGCCTAAGCGTCAATGGAGTGACGGGTAGCATGATATACGACATATTAATTGTACCACGTAATATGGGTAAATATGTAATACCCGCATTAAAGTTTGTGTATTTTGACACAAAGAGTAACACCTACCAAACCCTAACGACAAAGGAGATACCACTGACTGTAGAGAAAGGTACAGGAACCAGTACCGCCATAACAGACTATTCACAAAAGGCAGATAATGACATACATGATATAAAGAAGAGTGTAATACAGGCAGAGAATGTAAGTGATACACTTTTTGGTTCAAACCTATATCTTTTTCTCAACGCTATTGTACTCATTAGTTTCATGTCACTTGTTATAATATTTCGCAAACGTGCGCTGGCATTATCCGATGTCACCGCAGTACGGGGACGCAAGGCCAATAGGGTAGCCGTGAGGAGACTAAAAAAAGCAGCAAGGTTGATGGCGCAAGGAAAGGATGGAGAGTTTTACGATGAGGTGTTGCAGGCATTATGGGGTTATGTAAGCGACAAACTAACCATGCCAGTAGAACAACTGTCTCGTGACAACGTAGCAGATAAATTTCATCAACGAGGAGTGGCAGAAAGTGTGACAGTACAATTCATTGAGGCTATTGACGAATGTGAGTATGCACGCTTCGCACCAGGCGACACCACAGGCAATATGCAAAAGACATACGAGAAGGCTACACACACAATAACAACAATAGAAGACAATATACGATGAATAGGCTATTATACATACTATTAGCACTGTGCTGCACAATAAATGTACACTCAGCAGTTTCAGTCTGGCAACCCGCAGACGAGGCATACCATTCTACGGACTACCAAAAGGCCCTCACCTTATATAAATCCCAGTTATCAAAGAACACGTCTGCAGAATTATACTATAACCTCGGCAATACCTATTACCGCATGGGCAGCATAGCCAAAGCACTGCTGTACTATGAGAAAGCAGCCAAGATTTCACCCATGGACAACGATATACAGCATAACATAGAAATAGCCAGAGCAAAGACACCAGACCGACTGCCCGCAGAAACGGAGATTCTATTTAAGCAGTGGTACAGAAACACACTGAGCCTTATGTCCCCAAACGGCTGGGCATATACAGCACTTACATCACTAATCGTGGCACTGATACTCTTTCTTGCATATCTGTTCCTCAACAACATATCCATCAGACGCATATCCTTTTATACCTCTGTCACTCTTCTTGTAGTATTTGTCATAGGAAACCTGTTCGCATGGCAGCGCCAACAATATCTTGCCACACAAGACACTGCCATAATTATGATCCCCGTAACAGCAGTAAAGACTTCACCCACATCTAAGGCCACAGATGCTTGCATAATACATGAAGGCACCAAAGTGCGTATAACAGACCATGACATGAAGGATTGGATAGGCATACGTCTCCCCGACGGAAAAGAAGGCTGGATACCATTAAATACCGTGGAGAAAATATGATAGAACTCATAGACAAGATAGGGATACAATACCTTTTCGGCAGTGACAGTGCCATACTTGACGCTGTGGCACTGACGCTTACTGATGCATGGACATGGGTACCGATGTATGTCACCCTCATGGTGCTCGTTATCAGGAACAACGACAACATGCAGCAAATATGCACCTGTCTGTGCTTCGCATTTCTATGCGTGGCAATAGCCTCCCTGACAGCAAACGCCATAGTAAAACCACTAATAGAGCGCCCCCGCCCGTGCAACACGCTACAGGTCATGTATCTTGCGCAGATAGCGGACAACATTCACAGCAAGGACTACAGTTTTTTCTCTTCACACGCTGCAAACACCATGGCGCTGACTATATACTTCGCACTACTTGTCAAAAGCAGGGCACTCACACTGACATTGTTGCTATGGTCGCTTATTAATAGTTGGACACGCCTATATCTTGGACAGCACTACCTCACGGACGTAATCGCTGGAACACTATGGGGTGTTATCGCAGGCACCATATCATATATACTCTTCCGAAAGATATTTCGTAGAATCTCCCCTAAGTTTCATTACGTCTCCTCACAGTACACACGCAGCGGTTACTCACATATGGACATAGATACGGTGTTGTCAATGTTCATACTTACCTTGGCATACGCACTCATATTGTATTAGGCGTAGGATAACCCATCTCTAATGACATACGTCAGTAATGACACGTTCTCTCCAAAATAATACCATAACCTCAACCCATAAGCAATGAACAACCCAAGAGATATACAAATACAAGAATACGATTATGCTCTGCCAGACACCCGCATAGCCAAATATCCAATGCAGAAGCGTGACGAGAGTAAACTCCTTATATATAATAAAGGAGAAATTCACCACGACACGTTCCGGAATATCGCCAGATACTTACCCAGTGGCAGCCTCATGGTATATAACAACACAAAGGTAATACAAGCACTGGCAGACCGCATAGACAGTGTACTTGCAAAAGGAGATGAGTAAGTGAAACTTCACACGCAGACAGCATACAAAAACGCATGCTTCCAAGACGGACAAAAGATGAAGCCGAAAGGCATCATGATCCACAGCACCGGATGCAATAATCCGAACCTGCGAAGATATGTAGGACCTGATGATGGGATCCTCGGGAAGAACATCTACAACAACCATTGGAACAATGCC
>JALFNY010000165.1 GCA_022774105.1 Prevotella sp. | reverse complement strand
TAACACCGGCTTTGGCGACAACGTAGGCTGGCAGTGGTACCCAAAAGTGGGTGTGTCATACATGCTTACATCAGAAAAGTTCATGGAACCACTTACCGACAGCGGCATATTGGGCTCCTTCCGGTTATATGCCAACTACGGTGTGGCAGGAAACTATCCTCCAGCATTCGCTTATCAGAAGACAATAGCATACAACCAATATCTCAATGGCGTAACAGCAGGATACGGATTATATGGTAACCCAGACCTGAAACCAGAGAAAAAACACTCCGTAGAGGTAGGTTTCAACAGCCAGTGGGCCAATGGATACATACAGTTCGGTATGGCTTTCTACAACGCCGTGACGCGTGACGCACTGTTTTCTGTACACACTGCACCTTCAAGCGGGCAGTCATCGACCTATCTTGCAAACATAGGCAAGATACGAAACCGTGGCTTTGAATTTACTATCGCCTCTGACTTCATTCAGGCAAAAGACTGGCACGCACGCTTCCAGGCATCTCTTAACACCCTTTCCAACAAGGTTTTGTCCACCGGAGGAGAAGCAGCCTTCGGTGTAGGAACATTTGCTAACGAGGCATTGATACAGAATATAGTGGAAGAAGGCAAGCCAATAGGGTACCTGCGTGGCAACAAGGCCATCTTCAACGAGGACGGTTCATACAGTCACACGGAGCCTCTTGCTGATCTGGGCTCAACACTTCCTGATGTTTACGGCTCACTATCGCTGAGTGTTGACTACAAGAACTTCTCTTTGTATGCTAATGCTGATTATCAGATCGGTGGCTATGTGTATGAACTTGACCGTCATTTCCGCTGGCGTTATGGTGCAACTGACCCATGCGTTGATGAGAGTTGGGTGCCAGAGGGCGAGACACACAAGCAGGTATGGACAAACTTCACCAGTTGTTTTGTAGAAAAAGCAGACTATTTGAAGGTACGTACGTTAGGTGCTTCATACAGGTTTAACCTCAACAAGGCAGTGAAAGACCTGACGGTTAGTTTCACCTGCTACAACCCCTTCTCCTTCACCAAGGCAGAAGTTGACCCTGAGGCCTGTCTTTCTGACGCTGCCTCATACGGCGGTGCGTCAGTTGGCGGCATAGTATATGGTTCATATACAAGGCCAAGACAGTTTGTTGGATCAGTAAAAATCAATTTCTAAACAAGACATCCTACCCCTACCTTACTGTCAGGAAGGCCCATAACCTTATACGGTATTGGCTTCTCCACAGTGGTAAAGCATATATAGGAAACAGCAAAACATAAACAAAATGAAACAATACATTATATATATATCAGCCATAATGCTTGGCCTTGTGTCACTATCATCATGTGACCCCAAGTCCCCAGAGACAACAACAGACGATTTTCTTGCATCAGAGTCTCCCATGACAGCATGGGTGAACGGTTTGAATAAGGAGATGGCACTCGCTGTGGGTACGTATGCCGAACTGCTGGACGTGGCTACCGATAACTATCGTAACGTGTATTCACGGTCCAACCGTGAGTTTGACAAACCAAATATACTATACACTGACAATGACGTGGAGACACTGCAACGTTATGTCGGCAAACTGCGAGAGATGGCAAACTACGCTCTCAACACTGTGGCAAACCATGACGCACCTTCCGAGAAACAGTTGAAAGACATATATATAGCACTGGCTTATTCCTATATCCTTGCTGGCGAGAACTTTATCGCCCTGCCAATGACAGAGAATGGAGAGCCAGCCGAATGGAAAGAGCATCTGAACAAGGCGATAGAAGTACTGAAAGAGGCTGACCAAAAGGTTACAACTGCCGATTTTAAGCCAATATATCACACCTTACTTGCACGCGCATATTATAGACTTGGCAATAAGATTGAAGCAAAGCAAAATGCTGAGATGGCACTGAACTATGACAAGACCTTCTGCGCAACAGTACAGTTTGACGAGATGAATGGCGTGGTAAGCAATATAAAGGACCGTACGTTCAGCACCAACTGGTGGGAGCCACTGCCACGTTTGGACTTCCTTGACCCCAAGTATCAGGAAGCCTCACTGTCACAACGTATATCGTTTGCCAAAGCAGAAGAGGACTATCTGATTATTGCGGAGTGCTGTGCAACAGACAATGCACAACTATCTGACTTCAAGACAAGCCTGCTGCCAGAGATGTTTGCCCTCATACAGAGTCGCGGCACTATCTCTATAACCGATAGTCTGGAAATGCGTGAGGCGAAAGCCACTGACGGTAGCACGGTAAACCTCAACACCTCTGAATGGAAGGTAAAAGCGTCTGACACAGACAATGCCCGCAACGGACTGTTGCTGCACCGTAAAGAGGGGACAATAAACATACCTGTCATCAGCGGTACATCCGTTACAGAGACAGAACTGGCAAATGCTACAGGGGATGAATTCCTCGAAATGATATACCTTATGCGTCAGGAAGTGTTCTTCGCAGAGGGCAGACGATTTGCTGATTTGGGTATGCGACTGCCGCTTTGTGAGGTAGAAGCAGTAAAGATTAGCCAGCGTAATCCCAACATAGACGTAACAAAATACACCAAAGCGTATATTCCTGAATATATACCGACAGAGGAATACGGAATGGATAACTATGTGGTTGACAATGTGAATAAGGTAATCACAATAAAATATAACATGAACCACGAAATCATCAGGAACAAAACTCTTGACAGCATTGTTCCTTTTGAATAAATGAAATAGGCATAATACTAACAACCTATCTGGTTTAGAAAAATACCATCAGCACCTGATTACACAACAATCAGGTGCTGATTACATTATAGTCAGGTGCTGATTACAATGCTATCAGATGCTAATTACAAAACCACGCCCATATACCAAACCTGTCTGCGGACGTGGATATTTACATAAAGTCACAGACGTCAGGTACATTCTGCTGTCATGTGACCCTCAGAAAAAAGGAAGATTACACACCAATAAAAAAATATTCCCGACTTGATCTAATCAAATCGGGAATACCAAGCGTCTGCTTTTTGTTCGTGACTTACTGAACGCTGTCAGTAGCAGCGGTGTCAACAGCAGCGGTGTCAACAGCAGCTGTATCAACAGCAGTTGTGTCAGCAGCGTTGTCCTGAGCGGTCTTGTTACCACATGAAACCATTGAAAGAGCAGCCATAGCTACGAACATAAAAACTAATTTCTTCATTTTTTCTAAGCTTTTTAAATCTGTAAAACAATCTTTGTTTATTAAAACGATGCAAAGTTACGCACTTTTTCCAATACTTGCAAATAATTTTTATGTTTTTTTTGGCGTCTTTTTGTAACTTTTTTGCAACTAAATGATTTTCAATGTGATACAGATTATAAACAAAAGTTAAATTTTTTCTGTGTCCGTTCACAACGCAGAAATATGGCGTTTTTAGTACAATTTTGTTGCATAACAAAATAAAAATAACTATCTTTGCATTATGGTTCCATGTTATATATATAATAAGGTGTAGCATTGCACAACCATAATACAAAAAAACAACGAAAGACTGAACAATGATAGATACATCCACATTCCAAGGAAAGCGCGCAGCCTATTACACACTTGGTTGCAAACTGAACTTCTCTGAGACATCTACATTCGGGAGAATGCTTGAAGAAATGGGGGTACGCACAGTGGAAAAGGGTGAGAAGGCAGACATCTGCCTCATCAATACCTGCTCCGTAACCGATGTGGCAGACCGCAAATGCCGACAGATTATACGCAGAATGGTGCATGAAAACCCCGGAGCGTTTGTTATAGTGACTGGTTGTTACGCGCAACTATCACCCGCAAAGATATGCGACATTGAGGGTGTGGACTTAGTACTGGGAAGTAATGAGAAAGCAAACCTCATAGACTACCTCAATCAAGCATGGTGTATGCGAAACACCAGTAGCGTGGGAAAGAAAGGAATAGCACACTCTGTTGCTACAAAAGACATCAAAACATTCC
>JALFNY010000133.1 GCA_022774105.1 Prevotella sp. | reverse complement strand
AACGGAAATCATGAAAATTGCCGCATAACAAAATATCTATAGGAAAGCCTTAATGCAAAAAAGGAATAAAGAGGATGTGCCTATTTTGACACACCCTCATATGGTCTGCACCTCCGCCGACTGAAGCGCGATGCCAAGAAGCGCAAAACGTGTACTTACATACACCTTACCACGTAATAAGCCACGGCCATAAGGGCCAGCAGTCCCCCCTCAACACGCGTCAAGGTGTAATGGGTCTTGCCGAATTTACACAGCGTCCAAAGCATTACGGATGAGATAAGCAACGCACAAATGTCGAAGTAAGTTATGCCGCCAACGCCCAAAGGGTGTATTGTTGCAGCAGTGCCGAGCACGAAGAACACGTTGAACACGTTGCTGCCCACCACGTTACCCAGTGCCATTGCGGTATCGCCCTTGCGTGCCGCCATCACCGAGGCGGCGAGTTCCGGTGCCGATGTGCCTGCACTGACAATGGTGAGGGCTATTATCGACTGGCTGATACCCATCATTGCCGCCAGTCCTGCCGCCCCACCGACAAACCAGTTGCCGCCAAGGACAAGACCGGCAAGGCCCGTCAATATCATTATCACACTCTTCCACACGGGCATAACACCCTCCTCCGTAGCCGCAGCAGGCTGTGCCTCCTCGCTCGTCAGAGCCTCCGCCCTACCCTTGTCACCCTTCGCTATGGACATAGTGTATGACATAAAAATAGTGAACAGGCACAGCAACAGCAGTCCGTCACTGCGACTGATAACGTTCTCACTGCCCGTTCCATTGAAAAAGGCATCGAGAGCCGTGATTACTACCGCCACACTCGCAAGGACAGTAAAGGGCACATCGTTGCGGATGTTGCCCCGTTCCACCGCTATCGGGCACACCATGGCGGTGATACCCATTATGGCGAGGGTGTTGAAAATGTTGCTTCCCACCACGTTACCTAATGCGATGTCAACCTTACCCTGCAACGCCGACACCACGCTTACCACCAACTCTGGCGCGGAACTGCCCATCGCCACAATGGTAAGACCTACTACCAGCGTGGGTATGCCGAACCGACAGGCAACAGATGCCGCACCGTCGGTGAGCCAGTCTGCACCCTTCACTATGGCCACGAGGCCTATGATAAACTGTAATATGTACATGGAAGTTTGTGAGTTTGTTAGGTTGAAGGTTGGAGATTGGAGGTCCTGCGGATTGTGCGAGGTGACCTACAACCTATAACCTACAACCTAAAACCTGCGCAAAGAGTGCCTAAAACTGCTTAAAGAAGTCGTTACCCTTGTCGTCAACGAGTATAAACGCAGGGAAATTCTCTACGCGTATCTTCCATATTGCTTCCATTCCGAGTTCTGGATACTCCACACACACGATGGACTTGATGTTACTTGATGACAGGAACGCTGCCGGACCGCCGATAGAACCGAGGTAGAATCCCTTGTGATCCTTACATGAATCTGTCACAATCTGCGAGCGGTTGCCCTTGGCTATCATCACCATTGAACCGCCATTGTCCTGAAATTCATATACGTATGGGTCCATACGCCCTGCCGTTGTGGGGCCCATTGAGCCGCAAGGCATACCTGCTGGTGTCTTGGCGGGGCCTGCGTAGAGCACTGGATGTTCCTTAAAGTACTGTGGCATACCCTCACCGGCATCGAGACGAGCCTTTATTTTGGCATGTGCAATGTCTCGTGCAACGATTATTGTGCCGTTAAGTGACACACGAGTAGATACCGGGTACTTGCTGAGTTCCTTGCATACGTCAGCGATTGGCTGGTCAAGATTGATGGAAATGGCGTCGCCCTCACCGGCCTGACGTAGTGATTCCGGTATGAGTTCATACGGTTTGTCGTCCATTTTCTCTATCCAGATACCGTCTTTGTCTATCTTTGCCTTGATGTTACGGTCTGCGGAGCAACTCACTCCGAGGCCAATCGGGCAACTGGCACCATGTCTTGGCAGGCGTACCACACGTATATCATGGGCGTATGCTTTACCACCGAACTGTGCTCCGAAGCCTATCTTGCGGGCTTCTTCAAGCAGTTGCTTCTCAAGTTCTATGTCACGGAAGGCTCGTCCGGTCTCATCGCCAGTGGTGGGAAGCCCGTCGTAGTATTTGGTTGAAGCGAGTTTCACCGTCAGCAGGTTCTTTTCGGCTGACGTTCCGCCTACAACGATGGCGATATGATATGGTGGGCAGGCTGCTGTTCCTAACGTTTTCATCTTCTCTACGAGGAAAGGCACGAGGGTACCGGGGTTCTGTATGCGTGCTTTTGTTTCCTGATAGAGGTATGTTTTGTTTGCTGAGCCACCGCCTTTTACTACACATAGGAAGCGATATTCCATGCCTTGCGTTGCTTCTATGTCTATCTGTGCTGGCAGGTTGCAGCGGGTGTTCACCTCATCGTACATATTCAGCGGTGCGTTCTGTGAGTAACGCAGGTTGTCGTTGGTGTAAGTGTTGTACACACCTTTTGCTAACGGCTCTTCATCTTCAAATCCTGTCCACACTTGTTGGCCCTTTTCGCCGTGGATTATGGCTGTGCCTGTATCCTGACAGAAAGGCAGTTGCCCCTTGCAGGCTACCTCAGCGTTGCGCAACATGGTATGGGCCACATACTTATCGTTGTCTGATGCTTCGGAATCGTTAAGTATTGCCGCTACCTTCTCGTTGTGTTCACGGCGCAACATGAAGTTAACGTCGTGGAACGCCTGTGTGGTGAGGAGTTCAAGGGCTTCTGCTGATACCTTGAGAATGGGTTGCCCCTCGAACTCACTAATAGAGATGCCCTCCTTAGAGAGCAGCCTGTACTCTGTCTTGTCTTCGCCAATCTGGAACATTGGCGCATACCTGAATTCTGGATTTGCCATACTTATTGTCTGGTTATTTAGTTGTTTCTCCGCCTACCTGTCGCTATGGCAGTGGCAGGGCATAGCGGTTTTATTGCTGTTTATGACTGCAAAATTACTTTTTTTGTTTTGATTGTGCAAGTGAATTGCCGTTTTTTACTGTATTGTTTTGTATATATAACTTTTTTGTTTATCTTTGCAATGTGTACCAAACGTTAGTTCTATGGAGAAGAAGGTTTACAGAACACGCTACGGGGTGGGTCTTTACCTGTTTGTCTTTGCCGTGTTTGCGATGATAACATTGGCGGTTTATGAGAAGGGTATAGTTGCGATGGCTGTCATCATTCTGCTGTATCTTGTTATTACCTTGGCTATGTCATGGTTATATTACGTTGTCGATGGCGGCACGCTCGTGATTTGTAACTGCATTGTAAAGCAGAAGATAGATATCAATACCATACGGCGTATAGAGCCATCGCGGTCATTGCTGAGTGCTCCTGCCGCGTCATTGAATCGCCTTCGTATCTATTACGGCAAGTACGACGAGCTTCTTATCTCGCCAGCGCGGCAGGAGGAGTTCATCAAGGCACTGCTGAAAGTGAATCCATACATAGTGGTTGCTGGTCTTAATCGTGGGCAGAGCGTTTCGTGACACTTGTTACTCGTTTTGTAATCAGCACCTCTTTACTGTGTAATCAGCACCTCTTTACCTTGTAATCAGCACCTCTTTACTGTGTAATCAGGGGCTGATTACAGTTTTGTTATTTGTTATGACCTCAGCAAGCGACTGGAAAGTTTCAAGGGGAACACGTCTTTTGGGGCATAATAAAAGCCTGGAGATGACTCCCCAGGCTTTATTATGACGGCCTTACATGGCTGTTACTATCCTAAATGATATACGCCCTTCAACCCTAAACCCTCAACTTATAATCTCAAACTCTCAACCTTCAACGTTTCACCTTCTACCTTCTTACTTGTAAGCGGGGAAGATGTCGTCAAGCGAAAGTTGGCGGACAGTGCCGAGAGTGCGTAGTGACTCCATGTCCAGTTCGCCCTCATCGCCCAGCACGAGGTACTTCATCGGCTTGCCCTTT
Organism: Prevotella sp.; assembly: GCA_022774105.1. Classification (GTDB taxonomy): domain Bacteria; phylum Bacteroidota; class Bacteroidia; order Bacteroidales; family Bacteroidaceae; genus Prevotella. The sequence continues at coordinate 841 of JALFNY010000133.1, read as the reverse complement.
ATGCTGCTCTGTTCAAAGTTTACAAGGTCTTGCAGTGTCAGTCTGGGCACTGTCTCAAAGTAAAGGCGGTTGATGTCATAGTCAATGCCCATCTCCTTCGCACTGAGATACTTGCTTATTACGGCTCCCTTGGTGGTGCGTGACGCTGCTATTGTCTTCAAAAGGCTGTTCTTGGCGGTAGTGAACAAGGTCTGTGACTGCGGCATTGTGTCTGTAATCTCCTTGAACACACGTATGCAATCCATCATCTTATCGTTCTGCGAGATGATATGTTGCTGATAATACTCTGTCTCATCAGTGCGTCCAGGGTTGGCGTATGTGGCCCAAGCGTTATATGCCAGTCCTCTGGCTTCACGCAGTTCCTGGAACACAATGGCGTTCATTGACCCTCCGAAATACTCGTTGAAGGTCATTATCAGTGGCTTACGGTCAACGGAGAAGGGTGTGTTCTCACATTGTATCATGCGCATATTGATGTTCTTCGCCTTGTAAGGAGCCACCAACACCTCCGTGTTTGCAGTGGCAAGACGTTTGTATGGCTTGTTGACAGGCACGTCGGCAAGGTGCTTCGGGGTGTGATGGTGCTTGCTGATGATGGCTGACACCTCTTTCAACGATGCCGGGCCCCAGTACAATACCTGATGCTTCATACTGAAAAGGCCTTTCAACAAGTCGGTATATACTGACGGATCAGTGCTGCGAAGGGTTGTCGGCGATGGGGCATCAGTTATCGGATTGTGTGCGCCATACAGCCCATAGGTCACGAGAGCGTTGTAACAGGCATTCTGATTTGTGCGTGTTTCCATGCGACTTTTCATCACCTGCTCCACGTATTGGTTGT
>JALFNY010000132.1 GCA_022774105.1 Prevotella sp. | reverse complement strand
GACTGGCATGGTGACTACCGTGACTTCAAGAAGTTAGGCAAGCCACGCCTGTTCTTTGGCGTATCACCTGGCTGCATGGACTCAATGGTCAATAAGTACACCGCCAACAAACGCCTACGCTCAGAGGACGCATATTCTCCCGATGGTCGCCACGATTGCCGTCCAGAGTATCCTTCTATAGTATATACGCGCATATTGAAGGAACTATACCCTGATGTACCTGTCATACTTGGCGGTATAGAGGCTTCAATGCGTCGCCTTTCGCACTACGACTATTGGGAGGACAGGCTTAGAAAATGTATTCTCTGTGACTCAGGTGCAGACCTTATCACGTATGGAATGGGAGAAAAGATAACAATAGAACTGGCAAAGGGACTGGCAGCAGGAAGAACACTTGCACAGATGAGAACTCTGCCACAAATAGTTTACCTATGCGAAAAACAAGATATTCCGAATGGGATAACCACTGATGACATCGTGCTACATTCTCACGAGGAATGTGTTGCGAGCAAGAAAGCACAAGCAGAGAACTTTCGCCACATAGAGGAAGAATCAAACAAGATGCATGCACAAAGGCTGTTGCAAGGAGTAGATGGAAGATACGTTGTTGTCAATCCTCCATATCCTCCCATGACAACAGAAGAGATAGACAAGTCCTTCGACCTGCCATACCAGCGTGTGCCACACCCTAAATACAAAGGCAAACGTATCCCAGCATACGAGATGATAAAGTTCTCAGTGAATCTGCACAGAGGTTGCTTCGGAGGTTGTGCTTTCTGCACTATTTCTGCCCATCAAGGCAAGTTCATTGCAAGCCGTTCCAAGGAGAGCATAATGAAGGAGATAAAGGAGATTGTAAAACTCCCAGACTTCAAGGGCTACCTATCAGACCTTGGCGGCCCCTCTGCCAATATGTATAATATGCGTGGCAGAAACATAAAAGCATGTGAAGTATGTAAACGTCCATCATGCATACACCCCCAGATATGTCCAAACCTAAATACCGACCACTCCACACTGCTTGAAATCTATCATGCCGTTGATGCGCTGCCAGAGATAAAGAAGAGTTTTATTGGTTCAGGTGTAAGATATGACCTATTGTTACACAGAAGCAAGGACGAGAAAGTTAATGAAGCCGCAAGACAATATACGCAAGAATTAATATGCAAACACGTTAGTGGGAGACTTAAGGTGGCGCCAGAACACACCTCTGACCTCGTGCTTAAATATATGCGCAAACCATCGTTCAAACTCTTTGGAGAGTTCAAACGCATATTCGACCGCATAAATGAAGAGAACGGACTGCGCCAGCAACTGATACCATATTTTATATCGTCACATCCTGGTTGCACAGAGAAAGATATGGCGCAATTAGCGGAGACAACAAAGAAAATGGGGTACAGACTGGAACAGGTGCAGGACTTTACACCAACACCCATGACCGTATCAACAGAAACATGGTACACTGGATATGACCCATACACATTAGAACACGTATTCAGTGCAAGGACACCACAAGAAAAACTCGCCCAACGCAAATACTTCTTTTGGTACAAGGAAGATGAAACACCACCAACAAAGACAGTGAGAAATGCTGGGCAGGGGGGAGACAGAAGTAAGAAGAAATCGTATAACCCCAATTTCAATCATAAGAAAAGAAACGGAAGAAGGTAAAACCATATGCCACCATTAGCAGAAAGATTACGTCCTAAGAACCTGGACGAATACATAGGACAAAAACACCTTGTCGGCAAAGGTGCGGTGTTACGCAGGATGATAGACTCTGGACATATATCCTCCTTCATACTGTGGGGGCCGCCAGGAGTTGGAAAAACTACGTTGGCACAGATTATAGCCAACAAACTGCAAACCCCTTTCTACACGTTGTCTGCTGTAACAAGCGGGGTGAAAGATGTAAGGGAGGTGATTGACAAGGCAAAGAACAACCGTTTCTTTGCCACCGCCTCACCAATACTCTTCATTGACGAAATACATCGTTTCTCTAAATCACAACAAGACTCGCTTCTTGGAGCCGTAGAAAGAGGCATAGTGACACTAATAGGGGCAACAACGGAAAACCCTTCGTTCGAGGTAATACGCCCACTACTATCACGATGTCAGTTGTATGTATTAAAGTCTTTAGAGAAGGAAGATCTTGATGAACTGCTAAGACGTGCTATTACAACGGACACTGAGTTGAAGCAGCGTGACATACAACTGAAAGAGACAGCAGCACTAATGAGATATAGCGGTGGGGACGCACGCAAACTTCTGAATATACTGCAACTTATCGTTGACTCTGAATCATCTGCGACCGTTGAGATAACAGACAAAGTGGTAGAAGATAGGTTGCAGCAAAACCCTCTTGCCTATGACAAACAGGGAGAAATGCACTATGATATAATATCAGCCTTCATAAAAAGCATACGTGGTAGTGACCCCGATGCTGCGATATACTGGATGGCACGCATGATAGAAGGAGGAGAGGATCCACAGTTCATCGCACGTCGCCTTGTCATAAGTGCCTCCGAAGATATAGGATTAGCAAATCCCAATGCGCTACTCCTTGCTAATGCTGCATTTGATACGGTTATGAAAATAGGATGGCCAGAGGCACGTATTGCCCTTGCTGAAGCCTGCATATATCTTGCCACCTCGCCCAAAAGCAATTCTGCATACAATGCAATAAACTCCGCTATGCAACTTGTTCAGAACACGGGAAACCTACCAGTACCACTACACCTGCGCAATGCACCGACAAAACTGATGCAGGAACTGGGGTATAACGATGGTTACAAGTATCCACATGACTATCCAGGCAACTTTATACCACAACAATACCTGCCAGAAGGCTTGCCAAACGATACACGAATATGGCATGCACAACACTCACCATCAGAGGAGAAACTGCACCAAAATATGCTGCGACTGTGGCATGACCGTTTTGATAAATAAAATAGAACAAACATCTAAACGACAGATTAGGTAATTAAATATACAACAATACCAACTAACAAGATATGAGAAGAATACTACTACCGCTACTATGCCTCACCATAACCTGCAATGCGCAGACAAAGAAAGTTGATGACTATATTGAATCATTTACGAACAACACCCCCTCAGGAATGGTACCACGACAACTACAATACTATCCAGAGGGAGACGCTTTCGTTTGTGTCAATGGAAACAATAGGTACACACGTGCACTTTATGGCACAAACACAGACTATCGCATAGAGACATCCGATAGACCAATCTTCGCATTATACAAGGCGAAAAACTACCGCAATGTGCGTTTTATTGTCAATGGTGTACAATTAGACCAAACGGAATACTGTAAAGCAAGCTATACAAAAGGCCGTCGAACATACATTGTAAAAGACAAACGCTGGGGAAGCAGTGCTACTCTTACGATAGAATGTGTTATGATGTTAGATAAGGAAGGCGGATATTGGAAGTTTGAAGCACAAGACTTTGATAATAGCACTGTAACACTTAAAACATTAATGTGTCACATCGCCAATCCTAAACTGCGTCGCAATGGAGACATTGGTGCAGATAAGGCGGGTTCGTTTGAGCCCTCAGCCACAAATGAGGGTCTTGTAACTATGGAGCAACAGTTCAACAATACCGTTTATGTTGTAACTACGCCCTCACCTTCAAAAGAAATAGGACATAATATAGAAATAATCCCTTCAAACTCACAGCAAGAAAGAGAGATAGCATCATCTTTCAAGAAATCTCGTGACTACTATGAGATACTGGCCTCACGCATAACCTTCACCACCCCTGACCCATACATAAACACCCTTGGTGCTGCACTCGTACTTGCTGCAGAAGGGGTATGGGACGGAGATACATGGCTTCACGGTGCTATCGGATGGCGTATGCCGTTGGCAGGATGGCGAGCAGGATACCTTGGTGATGTTCTTGGTTGGAATGATCGAGCCATAAGCCATTTCAATGCATACGCCAAGTCACAAGTGACCGATGTGCCGCCAGTGATAGACTCTCCCACGCAAGACACCACAATGAATCTTGCACGTGCAGAAAAGAAATGGGGAACTCAAATGTACAGCAACGGATATATATGTCGTAATCCTTACCGCAACAACCAGATGCATCACTACGACATGAATCTTAACTACGTGGATGAGTTGCTGTGGCATTTCCAGTATGATGCAGACACTGCATATATGCGCAAGATGTGGCCTGTACTGACATCACATTTAGCATGGGAAAAACGAAACTTCGATAAGGATAATAACCACCTATATGATGCTTACTGTTGCATCTGGGCCAGTGATGCCCTGTATTACAATGGAGGCGAGGTGACACACTCAACAGCATACAACTATCGTGGTAACCTGCTTGCAGCAAAGATAGCGCAGTTTATTGGAGAAGACCCCACTCCCTATAAAACAGAAGCAGAAGAGATACTTAAGGCAATGAATTCCAAACTTTGGGTTAACGCCTCACAAACAAGAAGATACTCGCAAGGAACCTCACACCACTACAATGGCCACTGGGCTGAATACAGAGACGTAATGGGATTAAAACGTTTGCATGACAACGCAGCATTATGGAGCATCTACACCCCAATAGACTGTGAGGTTGGCACACCACAGCAGATGTACTCCTGCACAGAATATGTTGACAGATTCATTCCACATATAGCAGTTGAAATAGCAAAGGATAAAAACGTTCCCGCCATCTGCCCTGATAATTCTCACCACGGTGCTCCCCTATCTTCTGCCTGCCAACGAACAGAACAGAATAACTACATTATTTCAACCTCTGACTGGATGCCTTACTCATGGTCTATAAACAACGTAGCATCAGCAGAGATAATGCACACCGCTCTGGCATTCTTCCGAGCAGGAAGGGCAGACAAAGGTTATAGTCTGTTGCGTGCAAATGTCATGGATCAAATGTATCTCGGTGCATCACCTGCCAACCTTGGCCAGATAAGTTATTACGATGCTGCACGTGGGGAATCCTACCGCGACTTCGGTGACAATATTGGCATATCCTCACGCTCCATTATTCAGGGTCTCTTTGGAATAGTGCCACAAGCCCTTGATGACAAATGCTTTATACGACCTGGATTCCCCCTTGAGTGGGACAGTGTGAAGGTGCAAACGCCTTACCTTACATACAAGTACAAAAGAGAAGGCAATAGGGGGATAATGAACATCTGGCAAAACTTCAAACAGCCATTACAACTCGTCGTACGAATAAACGGAGAATACGGAGAATATAAAGACTACACAGGCAACACTGATGAGTGGCAGGAGATAATATTCCCCTTACCTGAGAATAATACTGCAAAGCCAGACACAAAACCACTCCGAGCAGAAGAGAATCCGAAGTATTCATCAATCATAAACAGCCTAAAAACAGAGAAAAGCAACAAACAACATATTGTGAGTCTCTCAAAAGCAAAGGTTCTCAACGCCAATGTAACAGACATCTTCCGTAATAAATATCTCTCACCACGTCCACAATCTACTTCCCTCGAAATCCCCATACAGGGAATAGGGGAGTGGTGTCATCCCAAATTCACCGTAGAGATAGATGACTCCCTGTTTCGCTCCATAGCAGTAAAAGACAGAATCACCGTTGAGGGTGTTACCTTTGAAACTCCACAAAAAGGTCATAATATAGCCTTTGCTTCCCTATGGGATAACTATCCCGACTCAATAACCATTCCAGTAAAGAATGCTCCCTATGCAAAAGCTGCTGCCATACTCCTCGCAGGAAGTACAAACCACATGCAAGTACACATAGACAACGCCGTAATAACAGCGCACTACAATGACGGGACAACAGACAGCCTGCACCTATACCCACCATACAACTATTGTCCTATTGAACAAGACTACTACACAGACGGAAAGGCCTTCAGCACAATAA
>JALFNY010000102.1 GCA_022774105.1 Prevotella sp. | reverse complement strand
CAACAGAGTCACCACCACCGATGAGTGAGAAAGCCCCCTCTGCTGTTGCCTCCGCTATTGCATTGCCTATTGCGCGTGAGCCATCGCAGAAGTTGTCAAACTCAAATACACCAGCAGGACCGTTCCATAGTATGGTCTTACAGCCCTTTATGGCGTCTGCAAACTTCTTCTGTGCCTCAGGACCAGCATCAAGTCCCTCCCAGCCTTCAGGTATATCGTTGGCAGGAGCAACCTTCTTGTTAGCGTCATTAGAGAAAGCATCAGCAACGATTGCATCAGGAGCCATAACGAGTTCTACGCCGTTCTTCTTGGCAAGTTCCTCTACTCCGAGTGCTACGTCAAGTTTGTCGTCCTCGCAGATAGAGCCACCAATCTTTCCACCGTGTGCCTTTGCGAAGGTGTAAGTCATGCCGCCGCAGAGAATTAACTTGTCAACCTTACCGAGAAGGTTCTCTATGATGCCAATCTTTGATGATACTTTTGAACCGCCCATGATGGCAATGAACGGACGCTTGATGTTACTGAGAATGTTATCAACGGCTTGTACCTCCTTCTCCATGAGCAGACCAAGCATCTTGTTGTCTGCATCGAAGTAATCAGCGATAACTGCTGTAGAGGCGTGCTTGCGGTGTGCAGTACCGAAGGCGTCCATAACCCAACAGTCAGCGTATGATGCCAACTTCTTGGCAAACTCCTTCTGTGAAGCCTTCATGGTCTTCTTTGCCTCATCATACTCAGGAGTTCCCTTCTCAACGCCTACTGGCTTACCCTCTTCCTCAGGGTAGTAGCGGAGGTTCTCAAGCAGAAGTACCTCGCCAGGTTTGAGTGCTGCAGCCTCTGCGTCAGCCTTCTGACAGTCAGAAACAAACTTTACTGGGGTGCCGAGAGCCGCAGATACTGCGTCAACTATCTGTCCGAGAGAGAGCTCTGGCTTTACTTTGCCTTTGGGCTTGCCCATGTGTGACATGATAATGAGCGAACCACCCTTCTCAAGAATCAACTTGAGCGTAGGGAGAGCACCCTTGATACGTGTGTCGTCTGTAATCTTACCGTCCTGAATAGGCACGTTGAAGTCAACGCGCACGATGGCTTTCTTGCCTGCAAAATTGTAATCGTTGATTTTCATTGTAATTGAATTATAATGTATTATAATGCGAAATCTCTGTTTGCAAAGGTACGAAGTTTTTTTTGAAAAGGGCTTAATGACAATGCTTATTTTTCGTTTTGCGTCTGTTTTTCTGCCTTTATGTAAAGTAGAGTTTGCATTTTTCTTGCAAAAAAGTTGCTTGAACGCTGCTTTTTTAGTAACTTTGCGGAAGTTAAAGAAAGTCTTATTCAGATGATAAATTATGACTTAAAGAAAATCAGCACCATAATATTTGATGTAGATGGGGTATTGTCAACCAGCACAATACCTATGAGTGAGGAGGGAGAACCGTTGCGCACCATCAACATAAAGGACGGGTATGCCATACAGTTGGCAGTAAAACTTGGTCTGAGGTTGGCCATTATAACTGGTGGAAAAGACGACTCCGTGATGAAACGTTACGTGAAACTGGGCATGAAAGACATATTCATGGGCTGCGGAGTGAAGGTAGAAGTGTACCGTAAGTATATCGCTGAGCGGGGGATAACGCCCGAAGAGGTGATGTATGTGGGTGATGATATACCTGATTATGAGGTGATGCGCGAGGTAGGTTGCCCTTGTTGTCCCAAGGATGCATGCCCAGATATAAGGGCAATAAGTAACTATGTGAGCCCGTATGACGGTGGAAGGGGATGCGCAAGAGACGTCATTGAGCAGGTAATGCGTGCCAAAGGGCTGTGGCTCACAAGCGCAAAAGCCTTTGGGTGGTAACAACTCAACTGCGATATGTTAGTTAATCATTATGTGAACCTACCCATACCCTCAACTCATGGATATCAACTAACAACAAAAGATCTTTAACTTTACCACGTGATGAACTATATATATGAGCATAAAGACAAGGTCCGCGACTATGAATGTGACCTTCAAGGCATTGTGAACAATGCCAACTATCAACATTATACAGAGCATGCAAGACACGAATTCCTGCTTACAAGAGGTATCAGTTTTGCTGAATTGCACAACCAAGGCATTGACTGTGTGGTGTCAGGAATAGAGATGCGATTCAAGGTTCCGTTGAAAAGCCGAGATGAATATGCGGTGCGTATCAACGTGAAAAAGGAGGGATTACGATACATTTTCTTACAGGACATATACCGTTTGCCCGATGATAAGTTGTGTCTTAAGGCCAAGGTAGAGGCCGTGTGCATAGTGAACGGTAAGTTAGGAGATAGCGATATATTGGAGAAAAGCCTATGCAACTGCTGAAACAACTATACATTGAGTGGCGAGGTGCAGAGCCTTCGAAGTTGGAACGACTGCCGGGAGCGGGAAGCAACCGTGAGTATTACCGCATTATCGACGCTGACGGGAAGAGTGTAATAGGCTGTAAAGGTACGTCAAGGGAGGAAAATCACGCCTTCCTAACACTGGCACGGCATTTCACAAAGAGGCAGTTGCCAGTGCCACACATATATGCTCAGAGTGAGGATGAGATGCGATACATACAGCAGGACCTCGGTACCACGTCGCTTTTTGATGCTATAAAAGGTGGGCGCGACGCTGGAGGACGCTACACTTTGAAGGAGAAAGAACTGTTAAGGAGAACCATACGCCAGTTGCCTAATATGCAGATACGGGGTGCAAGAGGGCTGGACTTCAGCGTATGTTATCCACAACCGGAGTTTGATGCGGAGGGAGTGCTCTTTGATCTCAACTATTTCAAGTACTGTTTTCTCAAGGCAACGGGCCTTGATTTCCATGAGTTAAAGTTAGAAGCAAACTTCCGTTTGCTCTCAAAAGACCTCACAAGTGAGAGCAATCAGCCAGACAATGCGCTGCCAAGTGTTGCAGGTTTCCTTTATCGTGACTTCCAGGCACGCAACGTTATGCTTGACAAAAGTGGCAATCCATACTTCATTGACTTCCAGGGTGGCAGGCGAGGACCTTGTTATTACGATGTGGCATCGTTCTTATGGCAGGCTTCTGCGCGTTACAGCGACACCCTTCGCAAGGATCTTGTCATGGAGTATTATGAGGCATTGAAGCAATATACCGAGGTTCCCACATTCAAATATTTCAATGAACGGCTGCAACTGTTCGTGCTTTTCCGTACGTTGCAGGTTCTGGGTGCATACGGATTCCGGGGCTATTTTGAGCGAAAAGCACATTTTATACAAAGTATTCCCCCTGCAATACAGAACATCCGCCGTCTGATAGAGACCAACGACTTTCCTTATCCCTACTTGATAGAGGTGCTTAGGCAACTGGTGCAGATGCCACAGTTTGCCGTAGAGCCAGAGAAACCCGTGGCTCGTAAGGACGGATATCGCACCACAGACACCAATCCTTACCGTACTTTCCCCACTGATGGTAAGGCTACTTTCTCTAAATATGACGGTAAGGGCCCATTGATTGTTAAGGTTTTCTCTTTCTCATACCATAAGGGCATACCAGAGGATACATCTGGTAACGGTGGTGGTTATGTCTTTGACTGTCGCAGTACGCATAACCCTGGACGTTATGAGCCTTATAAACATCTGACGGGTATTGACGAACCGGTGATAAGATTCCTTGAAGATGATGGTGAGATTATAACCTTCCTTGACTCTGTCTATAAACTTGCTGACGCGCATGTAGCACGGTATATACAGCGAGGGTTCACCTCGCTCATGTTCTCTTTTGGCTGTACGGGTGGCCAGCACCGCTCTGTTTATTCTGCACAACATCTTGCTGAGCATATAAACGCCAAGTTTGGCGTGGAGGTAAGGCTTGTACACAGGGAGCAGAGGATAGAACAAACGTTTGTTAGCCGTGAGGTTGAGGGGTGAAAGTTGTTGGTGAAGAGGTTGGAGAGTGAAGGATATTGCGAAGTGACCCACACCCTTCAACCTCAAGCCCCACGACCTCTACTTGAATTGTCATAGATATTTTCAATATAGAAAAATGCTAAGAGGTATGCGAATTATACGATTCTTAAAAAACTGGACGTTGCCGGTTGCAATGTTATGCGGTGTACTGGCGTACCTCGTCTGCTGCGAACTGCCCTTGACAGTGCAGGCGAAGCACACCATTTTATGGGCTACGGAGTTGTTGCAGCCCATACTTCTGTTCCTCATGCTCTTTGTTTCCTTTTGTAAGATAAGGCCCTCTGACCTCCGTCCGCATCGTTGGCACCTTTGGTTGTTGCTCACACAGTGTGCTCTGTTCACCCTGTGCAGCCTGTTGCTATGGGCTTTCCCTACGACGGATGCACGCTTGGTAGTAGAGGGTTTTATGCTTGCCGTCATCTGCCCTACCGCTACTGCCTGCGCTGTTGTTACACAAAAACTTGGTGGAGATTCCGCTGCCACCACTTCATATACCATTATCATCAATATGGCGGTGGCGTTGTTCTGTCCTCTGTTGCTGCCATTGGCCCACCCACAGGCAGGCATGACATTCCTGCCAGCGTCGCTGGTGATAATCAACAAGGTGTTTCCGCTGCTCATTGTACCACTGTTTCTGGCGTGGTTTGTAAGATACCTCGTGCCAGGTTTCCATAAGAAGATACTGCAACAGAAGGATCTTGCCTTCTATATGTGGGCCGTGTCGCTGGCAATAGCCATTGCCGTTACCTGCCGTGCGCTGTCCCATAGTGACGAGAGCCTGTGGCACGTGGGTGGAATAGCCGTTGCTACGCTTATTGCCTGCCTGTTTCAGTTCGCTTATGGCAGAGTGGTGGGCCGACGATATGGCATGAGTCTTGAGGCTGGACAGGCCATGGGGCAGAAAAACACCGTCTTTATCATCTGGTTGGGCTATACGTTTCTCTCGCCAATCACAGCCACGGCGGGTGGCTTTTACTCTATCTGGCACAATGTGGTTAACTCCTATCAACTGTACAAGAAACGTCGGGACACATCTGCATAGTAACCTCTGCATTTTGTAAAAGGGGCCTGATTGCATTGTAAAAGAGCCCTGATTGCAATGTAAAAGAGCCCTGATTACAGTGTGAAAGCAATGCCTTTACACAGTAATCAGGGCTCTTTTACAATTTGCCGGGTTACGGTACGTCCTGTTACATATAACAGAAACTCCTAAATGTCGTTGTCTTCATCAATAAAAACGCCCGTTGCAAGCGTCCTCGCTGATTATCTGTGCCGTATCTTTCGGTCTGATTATCAGTTGCTTCCGTATGTTTGCGCGGTGCGTGCAGGGACTTTGTCGTCAATATTCTATCAGTTCAAGAAACAATGCGTTGCCAGGCATTGACTCGCCAGCCTGCGTGCGTTTCTTCCCCTCTATCACCAGTCTGAAATCATCAAGGGTCATGCGGTGTCTTCCAACCTCTATCAGTGTTCCCACAATGGCCCTCACCATGTTGCGCAGAAAACGGTTGGCCTTGATGCGGAAGTACCATTCCGTCTGTGTGCCTACGTTGCACGACGTCAGTGGGCGAGTGGGGCTTTGCGTGATATTGTCGGCAGGAATCCATTTCGCTTCCATGATGTTACAGAGAGTTGTCTTCACGTCTGTATGGCTTTTGCAGAAACAAGCAAAGTCGTTATAGTCCATCAGCATTGCTGCGGCCCTGTTCATCAGTGGGAAGTCAAGGTCGAGGTGTGTCTGCCACACGTATTGCCTGGCGAAGGGAGAGCGTGAGGTGGAGATGTAGTAGTGATATGTCCGTGCCTTTGCAGAGAAGCGGGCGTGCATTGTGTCGTCCACTTCCTCCACCTTATATATATATATATCAGGTGGCAACATTCTGTTAAGACGGTATTGCAGTGTGCTGACGCCACCCCGTTTGCAGGATAGGGTGGGGAGTTCAGCGTCAAAATGCGCCACCATGTGACGTGCGTGTACGCCAGCATCGGTGCGCCCAGCCCCCACAACGTCTATTGAGGTGCGCAGCAGTGTGGACAAGCAACGTTCTATCTCGCCCTCCACGGTGATGCCGTTAGGCTGTATCTGCCAACCGTGATAGCGTGTGCCGTCGTATGAAAGGTGTATGAAGTATCGCATGATTATGTGAGATTGTGCCCTTCGTATGCAGAAATCTTACATCTGAAATTGTCTGGCAGCGGTATAGTAGTATTCTCTTTCAGGTTGATACACACCATCACCGTCTGGCAATCACATTTTATCTCTTTGGTGCGTACGTTGATGGCGCGCTGTCGAAGGGTAAAACTCTTATTGCCGAGGTGGACAATGGCGGTCTGTATCTCTATCTCATCAGGAAAGTAAATGGGTGCGAGAAAGTTGGCGTTTATGTTTGCTACCACGATGCTAACCTGTTGCAAGGCGTCTTTTCCCACTACATCCATAAAGTATTTCTCTTTGCTCATGTCGAATAAAGAGAAATAAACGGAGTTGTTTACATGTCCGAATCTGTCAACATCAGAGAATCTCAACTGTGCTGGGATATGGTGACGGAAGATTATTGTGTGCGTTTCTTCGTCCATTTCTGATTTCCTCTTTGTAAGTTGTTCAGTGTGTTAGTGGTTTAGAGATTTAGATGTCTGTCAGAGAAAAAAACTAAACCGCTAAACCACTAAATAAAGAATATACTAAAAAACTATTGTTTATTATCGTTCTCGCGTATCTCCACGCGACGTATCTTACCGCTGATTGTCTTTGGAAGTTCATCAACAAATTCTACAATCCTTGGGTATTTGTAGGGTGCAGTCTCACGTTTTACGTGGTCTTGCAGTTCCTTTTTCAGCGTATCATCAGCCTTGTGCTTGTATTCTTCGGTGAGAACTATGGTGGCTTTGATTATCTGTCCGCGTATCTCATCAGGCACAGCAGTGATTGCACACTCCACTACTGCGGGGTGACTCATCAGTGCTGACTCAACCTCAAACGGTCCAACGCGGTAGCCAGAGGTCTTTATCACATCGTCAGCACGTGATACGTACCACAGATATCCCTCCTCATCATAATATACAATGTCGCCCGTGTAGTAGAGACCGTTCTGTATTCGCTTCTCCGTCATCTCCTCATTACGGTAGTAACACTTGAAGAGACCAAGCGGTTTCTTGTCACCCACACGTATAACAAGTTCTCCATGCTGCATGGCGGATACGTGTTTGCCCTCATCGTCCACAACGTCTATATCGTACTGTGGGTTTCTTACCCCCATGGAACCAGGCTTAGGTTTCACCCAGGGATAGGTACCCACAACGAGAGTAGTCTCTGTTTGTCCGTAAGACTCGTATATTGTGATGCCTGTTTTCTGCTTCCACTCTTCAAAAACACTTGGGTTCAGAGCCTCACCAGCCGTGGTGCACCATTCCAATGCAGAGAGATCATAGTCAGAAATGTTCTCGCGTATAAGGAAACGGTATATTGTTGGCGGTGCACAGAAGGAAGTAATGTGGTTGTCCTGCAACACTTTCAGAAGGTCAGTAGGTTTGAAATGCCCCTCATAGTCATATACAAAGACCGTTCCTCCAGCCAGCATCTGACCGTAAAACTTACCCCATACAGCCTTGCCCCAGCCCGTATCAGCCAGTGTTAGGTGCAGGGAATCCTTGTGAATGTTATGCCAATACTTGGCAGTGATGATGTGTGCCAACGGATATGAGAAGTCATGCATCACCATTTTAGGCTCACCCGTTGTGCCACTTGTAAAATAAAGCAGGAAATTATCTGTCACTTTGTTGCGTTTTGGCATGACAAACGTCTCGGCTTCTTCTATTCCTCGCCAGTAGTCAAACCATCCATTGGGCACGGCGGGGCCGATGGATATGCAGTGTCTTAGTGTTGGGCTGAAGCGGCGTGCCTTCTGAACGTGGTTCAGTACCAATGGGTCACCACAGGCAATGATACAACTTATGCTCGCCATGTGGCAGCGGTATAGTATGTCTTTGTCTGTCAGCATGTGGGTGGCAGGTATCGCTACTGCGCCAATCTTATGCAGAGCCACCATTGTGTACCACCACTCTATGCGCCTTTTCAGTATCAACATCACCCTGTCTCCCTTCTCAATGCCGATGCCTTGCAGGAAAGCGGCACAACGATCGGTGGTGTTTTTGAAGGCACGGTATGTGATATGCTTCTTCTCGCCACGGTCGTTGACCCACATTATAGCTTCTTTCTCTGGCATTTTCTCGGCGTATGCATCGATTACATCGTAGCCGAAGTTGAAGTCATCGGGTACTTCCACCTTGAAGTTTTGAAGGAAGTCCTCGTATGATGTGAATTGTTCTTTTTGTAAGTAATTTCCTATCATTTTTTCGTTTAATGGTTTGCTAAATGCGATGCAAAAGTATTAAAATGCCAAATGATAGTCTTTGAATTAACTTTTATTAATTCCGAAATGTCGTTTTTGGTGCTCTGAATTGTGATTATCGGTCCAACCATTTGCGCACTTGTGCTTTTCGTGTGCGACTGATGATTATTTCTGGTGTTCTGTCTGATTTGAGTTTCAGGAGTTCTTTGCCGTTGACCAGACGTTCCATTCCGCTTACCAGTTCTGCTGGTACTATGTATTTGCGGTTTACTCTCATGAATTTTTCTGGGTCAAGTTGTTCTTCTACCGTGCGGAGTGGCATATCTATGGGGCATGATGTGCCGTCCAGCATCACGAGGTATGTTGACTTGTGTTCTGATACTATGTATTGTATTGTTGACAATGGAATCATTCTTTCGCCATTGAATGATTTTACTACGAACCTTTCTCGGTAGTTATTCTGCCGTGATTTGTTCACCTGTCTGTTTATTTCTGCTATTGGGTTTTCCTTTGCTGCTATCAGAGCCATTGCTTTTTTCATGGCATCGGCAAGGCAACCATCGCTTACTGGTTTTACGAGGTATGAGAGGCTATAGAACTCGAAGGCCTTTAATGCGTTGTTTCCTGATGTGGAGAGGAAGATTACTGGTATGTCGGCAGGTGCATATACGAGTGCATCAAAGACGAGGCCGTCATTTAGTTCCACGTCGGCTATTATGATGTCGGTGTCGTGATGTAGCGAGAGATATTCCCTTCCGTGTTCCACTGATGTTATAGGTCCTATGACATCGTATTCTGGACTCATATTTTCCAGTATGTGCCTTATAAGGTGGAAGTTATATATTTCGTCCTCGAATATCAGTATTTTCATCTTTTTACTGTTATGTGTGACTATGGGTCATGCTGCTGTCAGTTGTCAGATGTAGAATTCTGCCTCGTTTACCAGTCCTGCACGCAGTGCGTATTTCATGGCGTCGTGTGCGCAGTTTACTCCGAGTTTGCGGAAAATGTTCTTCCTATGTGAGTTTATGGTGTGTATGCTTGAGAATCTTTCTGCGGCTATTTCTTTTGTTGTTTTGCCTTGTGCTATTGCTTTCAGCACCTCTCGTTCTGTCTGTGTGAGGTCGTCTTTGTGTTTTTCCTGCACTACGGCGCTTTGCAGTAGCACCTCGGTAGCGTGTTGTGCTATGTATCTTTCGCCGCGTATTACGTATCTTAGTGCTTCGCGCATTATGTCGATAGGTGCGTCTTTGTATGCTACACCGATGTGTTGCGTCTCGTAGAGCACGTATCTCAGGAAGTCTGGCGTTAGTTCTTCACTCAGCAGGAGCCATGTGGTTGTGGGGTTAGCCTCACTCATTATCACGAGGCTTTCGCTGTTGGCGAAGTCGAACAGGGTGTAGTCCAGCACTACGGCGGTGCGTTTGTTTTCTCTCAGCAGTGCACTTAGACACTGCTTGCAGTCTGCATATACAATCTCTGCACCTGCTGTTCCCAGTATGTCTTTCGCCAAAGTCTCTACTGCCAGTGCCGTCAGGGGTTGGTTGTCGGCTATTATGATGCGTTCAGAAGTCATCTTTTGTTGTTTGCGTGTTTTGTTGTTTGGGTGTTAAGTTGCTTTGCTTCTCTGGTTATTTGCTTGTTTGTTTCTTGGCGTATCGTAATTGCATGGCCGTATGGTTATGTCATGATGTACCCGCCAAGGTATCAGATCGCTAAATAGCCAATCCTCCTTTTCATGTGCAAAGTTACGGTAAAAAGTCGGAAAATGCAAGTAAATCGTGACATTATTCGCACTAAAAGCATCTAAAAATTTGGCTATGTGTGATTTATTACTTACCTTTGCAAGCAGCAATCATTGTGCTTTAACGTTGTAACCTTTTATATATTTATAATTAAATTAATACTATGTTAGAAGAAAAAGACCTCAGGCAGTTGGCTGAGAAGGGTATCAGCCAGCAGCAGATTGAAACACAACTAAAACAGTTTGAGACCGGATTCCCTTTCCTTAGGCTCGAAGCGGCAGCGGCGATAGGCCGTGGTATCATTGCTCCTACGCCTGAGCAGATTGACGAATATGTCAAGGCTTGGGAGGATTACAAGGCTTCTGGCAAGCAGATAGTGAAGTTTGTCCCTGCTTCCGGTGCTGCAAGCCGTATGTTCAAGGATATGTTTGCCTTTGTTGATGCAGACTATCAGGAGCCTCAGACTGACTTTGAGAAGAAGTACTTTGCCCGCATCAAGGACTTTGCCTTCTATGATGAACTTGACGAGGTGTGCCGCAAGAACGATGGTAAGGACATCTCTACGCTGCTGTCAGAAGGCAATTACAAGGCTGTGGCAGCCAATATGCTCCGTGCTGAGGGTCTGAACTACGGTCAGTTGCCTAAGGGTATGCTCACATTCCATAGATATGCTGACGGTGCCCGCACCCCTATGGAGGAGCATCTCGTTGAGGGCGCGCTTTATGCAGCCTCTGACGGCAAGGCAAACGTACATTTCACCGTGAGCCATGAGCACCTGCCTTTCTTCAAACAGAAGGTGGCTGACAAGGCTTCCAAGTATGAATCAAAGTATGGAGTGAAGTATAATATCTCCTTCTCTGAACAGAAACCGTCAACAGATACCGTTGCCGTCAATCCTGACAACACCCTCTTCCGTAACAGTGACGGCTCGTTGCTGTTCCGTCCTGCCGGACACGGTGCGCTGATAGAGAACCTTAACGAGATAGAGGCTGACGTAATCTTCATCAAGAACATTGACAACGTTGTGCCAGACCGTCTCAAACCGGAGACCGTTCAGTGGAAACAGGTCATTGCCGGAGTGCTTGTCACTTTGCAAAAGAAGGCCTTTGAGTATGTTGAGGTGCTTGAGAGCGGGCAGTACGACCACTCCAAACTGGAGGAGATAATACGCTTTGTGCAGCAGGACCTATGCTGTCGCAAGAGTGATATAAAGGATTTGGAGGACGCAGAACTTGTGATATATCTCAAAAACAAACTCAACCGTCCTATGCGCGTGTGCGGCGTAGTGAAGAATGTGGGCGAACCCGGCGGTGGACCGTTCCTTACATACAATCAGGACGGCACCGTGTCATTGCAGATACTGGAGTCAAGCCAGATAGACAAGAGTAACGAGCAGTACATGGAGATGTTCACCAAGGGCACACACTTCAACCCTGTTGACCTTGTCTGCGCCGTCAAGGATTCCAAGGGCAATGCGTATAACCTGCCCGACTACGTTGACAAGACCACGGGCTTCATCTCTTCCAAGAGCAAGAACGGCAAGGAACTGCGTGCCCTTGAGTTGCCTGGACTGTGGAACGGCGCCATGAGTGACTGGTCAACCGTGTTCGTAGAGGTGCCTCTCGGCACGTTCAATCCTGTCAAGACCGTCAACGATCTTCTTAGGGAACAACATCAGTAAGGCGCATGGCAGCCCACAACGACCTCGGCCGCTGGGGCGAGGACATGGCGGCGGAGTACCTGTTCCGTAAAGGGTGGTACATCAGGCACCGTGACTGGCACAGCGGACACCGGGACATTGACATCGTGGCGATAGACGAGGATATGACCACCCTGCTTATGGTGGAGGTCAAAACCCGCACCACGGCGGTAATGGGAGAGCCTGACAAAGCCATTGATGCCATGAAGCGTAACAACATACTCATGGCGGCAGAGGCATACGTGCGTATGTATATGTTGGAACATCTCACCGTGCGTTACGACACAATCTCTGTCGTAGGCACGCCCGAGAGCGGCTGTACCATAGAACATAAGGAAAACGCCTTTGACGTTACGTCCAGTTTTCAGTTCTATGAAGAAAAGCGCAGGAGGGCTAATTACAATAGACGTCCCGGGTGCTGGTAGCATCCGGGACGTCCCGTATAATGGCTGTCATGCCGTGATTGTCGCTGTATCCGCCTGCTGTCGGGGCCGTATTGTGAGCCTTCTCGCTTGCCAAAGGCGCTGACAGCGTTGTTATCAGTATCTGATTGCTCAGTAATCAGCACCTAATCACC
Organism: Prevotella sp.; assembly: GCA_022774105.1. Lineage (GTDB taxonomy): Bacteria > Bacteroidota > Bacteroidia > Bacteroidales > Bacteroidaceae > Prevotella. The sequence continues at coordinate 4,053 of JALFNY010000102.1, read as the reverse complement.
CGGTAATCAGCACCTGATTGCAGTGTAATCAGCACCCTTTTGTGGCGTAAGTCGTATTCTGCTGAGGCGCAGTCAGTTATGTACAGCATGAAAAAGCCGCTTATTCTTTCAGTAAATCGGGGCGCAGACGCCTTGTGCGTTCTAACGCCTGCTCCATCTCCCACTCCTTAATCTTTGCCTCATGTCCTGATAACAGTATGTCAGGCACTCGCCACCCCTTGTATTCCGCAGGGCGGGTGTAGATGGGAGCAGACAGCAGGTCATCCTGAAAACAGTCTGACAGTGCGCTCTGCTCGTCGCCTATCACACCGGGAATGATGCGTACTATCGCATCAGCCATTACCGCTGCGGCGAGTTCCCCGCCCGTGAGCACAAAGTCGCCGATGCTTATCTCGCGCGTGATGAGGTGGTCACGCACACGCTGGTCTATACCCTTGTAGTGACCGCAGAGTATTATTATGTTGCCTTTCAGTGACAGGTCGTTGGCTATGTGCTGGTCAAACCGCTCGCCATCAGGTGAGGTGTATATCACCTCGTCATACTCCCGTTCCGCTTTAAGGGCAGAGATGCAGCGGTCAATAGGTTCGCACTGCATCACCATTCCTGCGAAACCACCGTAAGGGTAGTCATCCACACGCTTCCATTTGTCAAGAGTGTAGTCACGGAGATTGTGCAGATGAATCTCCGCCAAACCCTTCTTTTGGGCGCGGGCAAGTATGGATTCGTTGATGAAGCCTTCCAGCATCTCTGGCAGGACGGTAATAATGTCTATACGCATTGTGGTGTAATTTTGAGTTATTTATGGTGCAAAGATAATTCATTTTTCGTTATCATGGAAGAAAAAAGAGCATTATGTGCTGTTTATGTCATAAAAAATAACTAACTTTGCAGACATAGCACAGGTGCGGACAGTGGACGGCAGCAGGGTGAACACCACATTGCAGTACACTAACCCGTAACCGCCTTGAAGCATAACAATGCAGATTATCCGCATAATGCGTAACGATATGACAGACGAAGAACGTATATCTACCCTAAGAAGACAGTTGCATGAGCATAACCACAGGTACTATGTACTCAACAGTCCGGTGATTTCTGACCAGGAATTTGACTTCATGATGCACGAGTTGCAGGACCTTGAGGCAAGGCATCCGGAACTCTATGACGCCAATTCACCCACCATGCGCGTAGGCAGTGACATAACAAAGGACTTTCGTCAGGTGCCACACCGCTATCCAATGCTCTCACTTGCCAACACATACAGTGAGGAGGACGTGGCAGAATGGTACAATCAGGTTAGCCGAGGACTTGAAGGTGAGGAGTTTGAAGTGTGCTGTGAGATGAAGTATGACGGCCTTTCAATCTCTCTGACGTATGAAAACGGACGACTGGTGCAGGCTGTCACACGCGGCGACGGTGTGCAGGGCGATGACGTAACAGCCAATGTACGCACCATACGCACCATACCCTTGGTGCTGGAACAGGGGCTGGGATACCCCGAACAGTTTGAGATACGCGGCGAGATACTCATGCCCTGGCAGTCGTTCAACCGCCTTAACGAAGAGAGAGAAGAAATAGGCGAACAGCCATTTGCCAATCCCCGCAATGCCGCCAGCGGCACACTGAAAAGCCAGGATTCACGAGTGGTGGCAGAAAGAGGGCTGGACGCATACCTATATTACCTTCTTGGCGAGGAGATAAAGGCAGAAGGACACTACGAGTCGTTGCAGACAGCAAAGGCATGGGGCTTCAAGACAAGCGAAGGAATGTGCAAAGTACGCACCCTGGAAGAGATATACGCCTTCATAAAACGCTGGGACACAGAGCGAAAGACGCTGCCCGTAGCAACCGATGGCATAGTGTTAAAGGTTAACTCACTACGTCAGCAGCGGCATCTCGGCTTCACAGCAAAGTCACCGCGGTGGGCAATAGCATACAAGTTCCGTGCAGAACGAGCCTGCACAAGGCTGTTGAACGTGACATATCAGGTGGGCAGGACAGGAGCAGTGACACCCGTTGCCAACATGGAGACAGTACAACTGGCAGGCACGAAGGTGCGAAGGGCAACGCTGAACAATGCTGACTTCATACGTTCTTTCAACATTCACGAAGGCGACTGGCTATATGTAGAAAAGGGAGGAGAGATAATACCAAAGATAGTCGGCGTGGACGAAGAGCGCAGAGAACCCTCCGCTGTGCCGGTAGAGTTCATCACCCACTGCCCGGAGTGTGGCGCACCGCTGCGCAGAAACGAAGGAGAAGCAGTGACATACTGCCCGAATGACAGCGGATGCCCACCACAGATAAAAGGAAGAATAGAGCACTTCATAGCAAGAAAAGCAATGAATATAGACTCACTCGGCCCGGAAACAGTGGACGCATACTATGAAAACGGCCTGATAAACAACATTGCTGACCTATATACACTTACCGTTGACCAGATAAACGCTGACGGATCACGAGAAAAATCAGCACGGAAAATAATCTCTGCAATATCAGAATCCAAGGCAATACCATTTGAAAGAGTGGTCTTTGCGCTCGGTATAAGAATGGTAGGAGAAACAACAGCCAAACTCCTTGCACGCCATTTCAACGATATAGAAAGCCTTAGCAACGCCACAGTAGAACAACTTATGCAGGTAGATGGCGTGGGAGAAGTGATAGCAGTCAGCGTGGTAACATACTTCAAAGACGAGAAAAACCGTGAGATAGTGCGGCGACTGACCCAGTACGGGTTGCAGATGAGCGTGGACAAAGAACAAGGTCAGCCCAAGGATGACGCACTGCAAGGCATGAATGTGGTGATAAGCGGAGTGTTCGCAAGGCACAGTCGTGACGAGTATAAGATGATGATAGAGCAGCACGGAGGCAAGAATCAGTCGTCAATAAGCAGCAAGACAACCTTTATACTTGCAGGTGACAACATGGGTCCAAGCAAGTTACAGAAGGCTCAGAAGTTAGGAGTAAAGATAATAAGCGAGGAAGATTTCCTCACAACATATATAAAAGAAGAAAAAGAGTAGTGGATAAGATAGTAATAGGCATAGACGTAGGCACCAGTACGACAAAAATCGTAGGTGTGAAAGCAGGCGAAGTCATTGCACCCACACGCATAAAGGCAATGGATCCGGTAACATCCCTGTACGGAGCATTTGGCAAATACCTTTACGACAACGCCATAAGCCTCTCAGATATAGAACAGGTGATGCTGGCAGGAGTAGGTGCAGAGTATGTAGATAAGTGCATATACGGTCTTCCAACGGATCGAGTAGGAGAGTTCGAAGCAGACGCCATCGGTGCACAGTACGGCAGCGGACTGGACGATTTGATAGTAGTATCAATGGGAACAGGCACCACTCTCATAGAAGTTCGTGGCGAGGAGGTGAAGCATCTCGGCGGACTTGGAATGGGAGGAGGAACACTTATCGGTCTGTCGCAACTCCTTCTCGGCACCAGTGACGTAGAACAAATAGCGAAAATGGCAGCAAAGGGCGACCTCTCCAACATCAATCTCAACATTGGTGACATAAGCATCAACCCCTTGCCAGGCCTTCCCTTGGACACAACAGCGTCACTATTCGGCAACGTTACCAACCTTGCATCGCCTGAGGATATAGCACTTGGACTGATATGGACGGTAGTTCAGACCATAGGGTCAGCCACCGTGCTGGCAAGTAAGGCCAATAACTTCAAGCAGTTTGTGATGATTGGCAATCTGACCAAGATACCGCAGACCCGCTTAGTGTTTGATTCTCTCGAACCGTTGTATGGTGTTCGCTTTATAATACCGAAACATTCAGAGTTCTGCACGGCCATAGGCGCAGCACTGAAAGCAACCCCCTCAATGCTCAAACCGTGACACTTCACGTCTTTAACCCAGAGCATGAACACGCTTTGGCGGCAGACCTTGCGGTGTTTACACCACCTCATGCCGCACGGCAGTTGCGTTCGGACCTGTCCTTCCTGCCTGCTTTATGGGCGGAGGATGGTGATGTCGTGATTGTGGATGACGTGTCTATGGCACGTAAACGGTGGCAGAATGTGAGGTTGCAG